>JBPOHC010000844.1:0-1568 GCA_052035985.1 Myxococcota bacterium
TGCTCGACATCCTCGCGCAGTTCAGCTTCCCGTCCTTCCTCGTGCCGGGGTCGTCGGGCGACAAGATCTTCACCGACCTCTGGACCACGGGCCTCACGGGCCGCTTCTACCTCTTCATGTGATCGCCTCGCCCGTCGCGCGCGAGCGCCTCACGCGGCCACTCTGAGACCGCCGCGGAGCGCATACACTCCGCGCCGATGGACGCCCCCACCGACGTCGCGCCGCTCGCCCTCCACGGCCGCCGCATCGGCGAGCGCCCCCAGGGCATCGCCCGCGCGCTCTCTCGCGCGACGATGGCCTCGATGGTGGGCGCCTTCGCCCTCTCGTTCGCCGTCACTGCGCTCTTCTCGTCGCTCGTCCCGTGGGTCGAGATGCTCCTCGGGCTGATGTACCTCGCGACGATGGGCGTGGCGGCGCTCGCTGCCGTCGCGCAGCTCTGGTGCTGGATCACCCCGAAATCCACGGGCTCGCTCGCCGTCGACGCGCGGGGCGTCCACGTCGCGCGCGCGCTCGGTCGACGCGACATCGCGCGCGACCGCGTCGAGGCGGGCTGGCTCGTGCACGACGCCGAGGGCGCCGAGGTCGAGCTCCGTCTGCGCAACGGCGACGAGCTCTCGGTCTCGGTCGCGAGCCCCGAAGAGGCCGAGGCCGTGCTTGATGCCGTGGGTGTCGACCCCTCGAAGCGCGCGCTCTCGATGCAGATGGGAGGCCCCGAGCTCAACGTCGCCCTCGCGATGGGGTCGCTCGTTCCGGGGTCGTGCGTGGCCTCGCTCATCGCGGTCACCCTCGGCGGGATCGTCGCGCTGCCGAGCGCCTCGATGGGCTTTCTGATCTTCACGCTCGCGGCGCTGAGCGTCCCGCTGTCGCTGCGCGCGTTCGGTCCGCCGAGGGTGCAGGTCGGCCGCGACGGCGTCTCGGTGCGTCGAGGCTTCCGCGCGTGGTTCGCGTCCTTCGAAGAGATCTCGCACGTCTCGATGCGCGGCTACAGCCTCGTGCTCCACCTCCGCGACGGCAGCGAGCGGGTGATCTCGGGGTTCGGCACGCGCGCGTCGCGGCGTCAGGCGCTCGGCGATCGCATCGCCGCGGGCGTGCTCGAAGCGCACGCGCCGAGGGACCTCTCCGCGCGGCTCACGGCGCTCGATCGCAACGGACGCACGATCGAGGAGTGGCGTGCCGCGTTGCGCGAGGTGCTCACCGAGCGTGAGGCGTACCGCTCCACGGGGCTCACGCGTGACGAGGTCGTCGCGGCGCTCGAAGACCCGCACGCGACGCCCGACCGACGCATCGGCGCGGCCTACGCGCTCTCGTTCGCCGACAAGGAGCAGGCAGGGCAGCGCGTGCGCGTGGCGGTCGAGACGATCGCGCATGAGCCCGTGCGCGTGGCGCTCACGCGCGCCGCAGATGGAGCGCTCGACGAGGAATCAGTGACGGCCGCGACGGCGACGCAGGTGCGGGTGGTGTGAGGGAGGTGCCCCCTCTCCAGCGCTTCCGCGCGCCCTCACCCCCGAGGATCGGGGGCAAGGGCTCTGCGAGCTGTTTGCCTTGATCGTCGTGCCGCCCGCGCGAAC
>JBPOHC010000205.1:0-24809 GCA_052035985.1 Myxococcota bacterium
TTGTCGTCGCCGCCCGCCTTCGCGATGCCGAAATCGAGCACCTTGGGGAACACCGCGGCGCCGCGCGTGCGCACCAGAAAGATGTTCTCGGGCTTGAGGTCGCGGTGCACCACGCCCGCGTCGTGCACCGTCGCCATCGCCGAGAACACCGGGAGCATCAGCTCGATCACCGCCTCGGGCGTGAGCTTCCCCTCGCGCGCGATGCGCTGTGAGAGCGCTTCGCCTTCGAGGAACTCCATCGCGAGGTAGGGCGCCCCCTCGTGCGCTCCCACGTCGAAGGTCTCGACCACGTGCGGATGCCGGAGCTGCGCGGTCATCTGCGCCTCTCGCAGAAATCGCTGCGCGATGCCCGCCCGCGAGGCCAGCTCGACGCGCAGCACCTTGAGCGCCACGCGCTTGCCGAGGGGCTGACGCAACGCCTCGTACACCACGCCGAAGGCTCCAGCGCCGAGCGTGCGAACGATCTGATAGCTCGCGAAGAAGGTCCCCGGAGCGAGCTCGCGCGCGGCGTCGTCTTCGTCTTCAAGCATGGCGTGTCGGTCTCCGTGTCTCGATGCGTGCGAGGTCTCGAGTCGCGCGTCAGAACGCGCCGCGGAGGCCGAGGCCGAGCGTCCCCGGGCCTGAGGTGAGTGACACGCGCGACGCGCGGCTCCTCGACGCGTCGGGCAGGATCATCAGCACGGCGCCTCCGATCGCGAGCGCGCCGCCCGTCACGAAGCCCACGAGGCTCAGCGTCGACGCGCTGTCGATGCCGTCGCTCGCGTCGATGCACGGCTGCATCGTGAGCATCGCGTCGCTCGCGCAGGGATCGCGGTCGAGCGTGCTCTCGTGACCGCTCTTGATCACGAGGCCCGCGACGCCCACGCCGATTCCCACGACGCCGAGGCCCGCGAGCGAGAGGCCGGCGATGTGGAGCGGCGTGAACCACGACCGCGGCGCCTCGACGACCTGCTCCGTGACGGGCGCGGGCGCGACGATCACCGCGGGGGCGGCGGGCGTCGCGGTGACGGTCGGCGCGGCGGGCGTCGCGGGCGCGGGCGCGGGCGCGAGGTTGACCATCTCGCGCGTGAGAATCCGAGCGCCGGGCGTCGTGGTGGCGGTGCGGGTCACGGTGGTGAATCCCTCGGCGCGCACTTCGAAGCTCACGGCGCCTGCGCGCACCCGCAGCGGGCGTTCGAGCGGAAGCGCCGCGACGCGCGCGCCGTCGATCCACAGCTCCGCGTGGGCGGTGGCGGTGCTCACGTCGAGGAGCCCGAGGTGCTGACGGAACGCGTCGAGGTCGGTCTGGAGGCCCGCGCGATTCTGCGTGATCCACGGGTCGCTTGCGCGTTCGAGGGCCGCGGCGAGGTGCTCCTCGGCGAGCGCCCAGTCGCCGAGCGAGGCTTCGGCCGAAGCCTGGCGTGCGAGCGCGCGGGGCTCCTGCGTGCGCTCGTAGATCGCGCGAAACACGTCGCGCGCCTCGGTGTCGCGGTGCAGCCGACGGAGCTCGATGGCGCGCGCGTGCTCGGCCTCGTCGGCGGCGGTGACGGGCGACGCGGCGCGCGGCTGCGCTGCGACAGCGGGCGCGACGAGCGAGAGAGACACACACAGCACGGCGGCGAGAGGTCGATGGATCATGGCAAGAATCGCTGCTCCGTGACGGCGCCGCGCGGCGCCGCGTCGATCGTGGGTGCTAACGGACGAGACGCCATCCGAGGGCCGCGACGAGGGCCGCGACGGCTGCGATGACGAAGGCGATGGGCGAGCGCGCGCGGACGGGCTTCGTGAGGGGCGCGGCCTTCGCGGGGGATGCGGGCGGTGCGGGCTTCGCGAGCGGCGCAGGCGGCGCGTGCGAGGCGGGCTGCGCGGCGAAGATCGACGCGTCGAAGGTCGCGGGCGCGGCGTGCGGCGCGGCGACGAGCGTGGCGTCGAAGTGCGCGGGCGCGGCGTGCGGTGTGGCGACGAGCGTGGCGTCGAAGACGCGCGCAGGCGAAGGGAGCGACGGCGACGGCGCGGGCGAAGGGAGCGACGGCGGCGGCGCAGAGAGCGGCGGCATCGGCGCGGGCGCGAACACGGGCGCGACGGCGCGGGCTTCGAAGAGGTCGGCGGGAGGCGCGGATTTCGGGGCCGCGAGGGCCTCGTCGGCGTAGCGCTCCCAGCTCACGGCGGGCGCGGTGTCGAGCGGGGCCGCGTCGTCGTGGGCCTCGGGGTGCGCGCCCCACGCCGCGTTGAAGGCGTCGTGCATGGCGGACACGGTGGCGAAGCGTCCGTCGGGGTCGACGCGCATCGCGCGGCTCGCGACGCCGAGGAGCGCGTTGGGCATGTCTTCGCGGCGCGTGGCGACGGCGGAGAGGCCGCCCACGGTCGCCGTGAGTCCGCCCGACGCCGTGCGGCGATCGGTGACCGCCTCGGTGAGCATCGCGCCGAGCGCGAACACGTCACACGCGGGCGTCACGCGCTCGGGGTCGTCGTCGAGCTCGGGGGGCACGTACTCGCTCGCGGCGCGGTCGCGGAGGCGCGCGCCGAAGACCGTCGCGAGTCCGAAATCGAGCACGCGCACGACGAGGCGACCGTCGACGAGGGCCGCGAGCACCGACGCGGGCGTGAGGCCGCCGTGTACGAGCGGACGCGCGTCGGCGTGGGCCGCGGCGAGCGCTTCGAGGGTGCGGTCGAAGACGTTGACGAGCATCCCCGGCTCGAGGAGCCGCGACGCGGTGCGCGCGCGGGAGAGCGCCGCGCCGAGCGACACGCCGTCGAGGTGTTCGAGCACGACGTAGGGGCGGCCTCGCACGACGCCCGAGGCCAGCGTCGCGGCCACGCCCCGGTGGCGAAACTTCTCGAGCCTGCGCAGCAGCGATTGGAGCGCGGCCGCGCGTCGCGCGTCGTTCGGCGCGATGGCCGGGAGGAGCTTCACCACGACGCGCGTGTGGGCCTCGACGTCGCGCGCGCGCCAGCACTCGCCCGCGCCCCAGTCGGTGAGGCGTTCGACGAGGTGGTAGCGGCCGTCGATGCGCTGCTCGGCGCTGAGTTCGTCGCGGTCGCTCATGGCGCGAGGAGCAGCACCTTGAGCTGGCTCGGCGCGAGGCGGGCGCCCTGGCAGTTGGTGCTGTTCTGCATGCTGGCGCTGGTGACGCGCGTCGCAGGCACGCCGCCGACGAGCACGGTGTTGGCGCCGGTCGTGTGCCGCGAGGGGCCCATCACCGTGCCCGAGGCGACGCCCGTCGAGACGCCCGCGTTGTCGCCGTTCGTGAGAGGGATCGTGGTCGAGAGGTTGTGCGTCGGCGCGCCCCCCATGAGCACGTTGTAGGCGCCGCCCACGCCCATGGGCCCCGTCGCCACGTTGGGGTAGGGGATGGGGATCTGCGAGCCGTCGGGCGACGGCGTGAGGCACACGTCGGGGGCGCCCGAGTCGACGCCCATGAGCTGGTTGTTCGCGAACATGACGGCGCTCCTCGCTCTCTCTCAGCCCACGTGAACCTGTTCGGCGTCGACCTTCACGAGCGCCTCGGCGGTGACCGTGGTCGTCGCGCCGTGCAGCTGGAGCAGCGTCTTCGCCACGTAGTCGAGGCGCCCCGCGCGGAGCTGTTCGAACTCCTCGGCGAAGCGGTACGCGCGCTTCACGCGCTGCGTGAGCTGCTCGAGGTGCTGCTCGACGACGCCCGCGGCGAGCTTCACCACCGCGGCGCTCGCGTCGAGCGTGCTCGCCACCACCGAGAAACGCTCGGCGTTGAGCTCCCCTTCGCCCGCCGTGACGCGGAGCGCGCCCGCGGCGACGGTCACCGACGCGCCCGACACCACGTCGACGCCTTCGCCCGCGAACACGCGGAGCTGCCCCGCGGGGAGCGACACTTCGAGGTCTCCCTCGGCGCTGAGTCGCGGGGGATTGTCTCCCTCGCGGTCGAGCACCGAGAGCACCCACGCCTCACGCGCGCCGAGCGCAACGAGCACACGATCGCCCGCCTCGGGCTCGACCAGGCACCCGATGGCGCGGCGCGCGCGGTACGGCCCCGCGTCGCCCTGCACCACGCAGCGCCCGGGCTCGGAGAGCAGCACCGTGGCCCACTCCTGCGTGATGGCGCGCTCGTTCACTCGTCTCGCGGCGTTCGACATGGTGCTCTCTCCTCCGATGCGGTGACTGGTGTGACTACGCGCTGGTGCTTCGCGCGACGGCGCGCTCGGCCGCGGCGAGGGCTTCGTCGTCGCCGAGGGAGCCTTCTCCGAGGCCGACGACGTCGGTGAGGTTCGCGCCGTGGAGCCGCGTGCGTCGGAGCTTCGCCCCGGTGAAATCGCTCGCGCTGAGGTCTGCGTACGAGAGGTCGGCCTCGGCGAGGTCGGCGCCCATGAAGCGCGCGCCCGCGCAGAGCGCGCGGTGAAAGACGCACTGGCGCAGGTCTGCGTCGGTGAGGTTCGCGCGTCGGAGGTCGGCCTCGACGAAGAGCGACTGATGGAGCCGCGCCCCGCGCACCGTGGCCCGCCGGAGCTGCGCCTGCACGAAGACCGCGTTCGTCGCGTCGGCGCGCTTGAGGTTCGCCATGCTCAGGTTCGCGCGGCGGAAGTTGCAGTTTCGAAGCGTGGCGCGCTCCATGTTGGCGCTCGCGAGGTCGCAGCCCATGAGCTGCGAGCGCGAGAGGTCGAGGCCCGAGAAATCGAGGCCCGAGAGCGCGCAGTCGTGAAAGATCCCGTGCTCGATGCGCGCGCCCGCGAGGGTGACCCCCGTGAGGTCGGCCTTGAGCCACACGGCCTTGCGCATCGTCACGCCGTCGAGGCGCAGCCCCGCGGCCTTCGGCGACGCCAGCACGGTGCCGTCGAGCGTGGCGCCCGCGAGCGAGGCGCCCGTGAGGTCGCAGTCTGCGAAGAGCGTCCCCGCGAGCGTGAGCTGCGCGAGGTCGGCGCGCTTCACGGCGCAGTTGTTGAGCTTCGCGCGACGCACGTCGGCGCCCTGGAGCTTCGCGTCATCGAGGGCGCAACCGTCGAACACCGCGAACGACAGCCTCGCGCCGCGGAGGTCGGCGCCCGTGAGATCGCACGACGAGAGCGTCGATTCGGCGAGCGACGCGCCCGCGAGCCGCGCGCCTCGCAGCGACACGGTGTGGAGCATCGCGCCGCCGAGGTCGAGTCCCGCGAGGTCGACGCCTGAGAGGTCGACCTTCGAAACGCACTCGCCCCTTCGAATGCGCGCGACGAGCGCCTCGCGGTTCACGCGCCACCTCGCAGCACGCGCGCCCGTTCGAGGTTCGCGCCGTCGAGGCTCGCGGGGCGTCCTCGCGTGCGCACGAGGTCGGCGCCGAAGAGCACCGCGTCGGTGAGGTTCGCGTCGGTGAGCGTGGCCTTCTGCATGATGGCCCCGAGGAGCCCCGCGCCCACGAGCGAGGCGCCCGTGAGCTTCGCGCGGACGAAGCGCGCGTCGCGGGCCGACACCCGATCGAGCGACGCGCCCGTGAGGTCGCACTCCGAGAGGTCGCATCCGTCGAGGTCGCAGCGCGTGAATTTCGCTTCTACGAAGCACGTTCCGCGCAGCGTGGCCGTGGGGAGCCTCGCCCCCGTGAGGTCGGCGCGCGCGAAGCTCGACCCCTGCACGACGCGGAGGTTCTCGAGGTCCGCGCCCGCGAGCACGGCGTCGTCGACGCGGCAGTTGACGAAGGCCGCGCTCTTCATCGACGCGCGGGTGAGCTCAACACCGACGAGCGCGCACTCGATGAAGCTCGACCCGCTGAGCGTCGCCTCGACGAGCCGCGCGCCCGCGAGCTCCGCGCGAAAGAACGTCGCCTTGCGCGCGTGCATCGCGGTGAGGTCGGCGCCCGCGAGCTTCGCTTCGAAGAGCCGCACGCCGTCGAAGCGCGCGCCGGGGAGCAGCGCCTTCGAGAAATCGGTCTGCCACACGGTGCTCTCGGTGAAGTCGACGGGCTCGCGCGCGTGAACTCCCACGAATGACGCGCCGCCGAGGTTGGCCCGCACGAACCTCGCACCCGTGATGTCGGCCCCGTCGATGCTTGCGCGTGCGAGCGTGGCGCCGGTGAGGTCGGCGCCCGCGAGGTTGGCGCCGCGGAGGTCGACGCCTTCGAGCAGCGCGTCGCGCAGGTCGGCGCCGACGAGGTGCACGTTCGAGAGGTCGAGGCCCGTGAGGTCCCACCGCGCGAAGCCCTCGCCAGAGGCGTAACGGGCGGCGATCACCGCGCGGGCGCGGGCGTTCGCGGCGGCGTCGCGGGGCGCGGCAGGCGGCATGTGGTGGGCGTTGCGGCGGTACGCGTCGAGCTGCGCGGCCTCGGCCTGCGCGAGTCGCGCGAGGAGCGTCGGGTCGTCGAGCTTTCGCTGCGCCTCGGCGACGTCGACGCCCTGCGCGGCGGCGGCCTGGAGCTTCGCCTTCGCCTCGCCGAGACGCGCGCGCAGCGAGACCGGCGGACCTCCGGTTGGGGCCGCCTCGCGGGGGCGCACGGCGTCGTAGTCGATGTCGTGCGCGGCGAGCTTCGCGCGAACGTCGGCCTCGGTGCGGGCGCGCGTGGCGCGGGCCTCCTCGATGCGGCGATCGGTGTCGGCGCGCTGCACGGCGAGCTTCGCGCGCGCCTCTTCGATGAACGCGGGCAGCGTCGCCGCGGTGACCGGCGCCGGTGGTTCGGGGAGCGTCTTCGGGAGGTGCTCGTCGGGATCTCTCCCCTGCGCTCGGATGCGCGCGCGGGCCTCGTCGAGCCGCGCTTGCATCCCGCGACGGGCGTTCTCGCCCATGATCCCCTGCGGCTTCGGCGCGTCGCCGAGCGCGTCGAGCGAGAGGGCGAGGCCCTCGGGCATGAGGTCCTCTTCGCGCAGGGCGTGGGCGGCGCCGCTCGCGCGGTCCATGCGCAGGGCGAGCACGCGGCGGTAGTGCTCGACGTCGCGCGGGGCGCCCGCGCGCTCGCAGCCCACGAGGAGCTGGAGCACATCGTCGGCGTCGTCTTCGACCACCTCGACGACGCCGCGAAAGAGCAGCACCGCGCGCATCGCGCCGGGGAAGAAGTGCACCGTGTCGAGCCGCGTCGCGATCTCCTCGAAGCGCTCTCCCTCGTCGGCGCGGCGGTTCACGAACACGCGCGCGCAGAGCCCCGGCAGGCGCCCCTCGATGCGGGCGTGCGCGGGGTGGAGGTTCTCGAGGGCGAAGCGCTCGTCGCCCTGAAAGTACCCTTCGAGCCACTGGTCTTCGGGCGCGACGTTGAAGGCCCGCCAGTCGACGTCGAGGGCGAGTCCCGGCATCGCGTCGCGGAGCCACGCGTCGTCGTAGGTGCCGAGCTTCGAGGTGCGCTGCGCGAAGGTGAGGTCCTGCGCGGCGAAGCACGCGGGGGCGACGGTGTCGTCGGGCGAGCGCAGCGCGTAGCGCGGGTCTTCGAGGTTGGGCAGCGCGCGGCCCTCGCACGTCGCCGTGGAACCGTTCGAAAACCCCTTGCCGTAGGGGTTCAACGGGAACCCGTCGCCGCCGAAGGCGTGCGTGTAGCGCAGCGGCATCTCGGTGAAGGGCGTCGGGGGGCTCGCCACGCCGCGGGCGTCCCAGCGTCGGTCGCCGATCACGCGCACGGTCTTGTCGATGGCGCCGATGCGCACGCGCGCCTCGCAGGCCACCGAGGCTGCGCCGTCGGGTGTGTAGGCGCTGCCCGAGACGATCACCTCGCCGCGCGACTTGGGCATGGCCTCGTCGAGCACTGCGTCGCCGAGCACCTTGGGGACGGTGGTCCAGAGCTCGATCTCGGAGCGCGGCTTCGCGGCGTCGTCGAGGGCGATGAACATCGCCGCGGTGACGGTGAAGTAGAAGCGGCGCCCGTGCTCGACCACGCGGTGCAAGACGCTCAGTGACAGTGGCTTGAGCGTCTTCATCAGAGGAGGATGTTCAGAGACCCCGTCCAGAAGTCCACGTCGGACCACTTGATCTCGAGGGTGTTGTCCTCGGCCTTCACGCCCGCGTGGTAGGTGAAGCTCCCGCCGAAGTGCGCTTCGAAGTTCCCGCCGAAGAGCGCAGAGAGCGCCGGGCCCACCATCAATTCGAGCGACGCTCCGACCTGCGCGGAGGCGGTGATGCCGAGGATCACCTCCGACGAGCCGACGTTGACGTCGGTGGCGAGCGCGAGGTTGACGTCGTGCTGCCCGCCGATGTTGACGTTGAGCGCCGACGAGAGGTTGATCTCCTGCTGCGCGCCCACGTTCACGGTGAGCTGCTCGCCGACGTTGATCTCCTGCTGCGCGCCCACGTTGATCGAGAGCTTCTCGCCCAGGTACTGCTCGAAGTTCGCGCCCATCGTGACGCTGTAGTCGGCGCCGGTGTTGACCCGCTTCGCGTTCGCGATGTTCTCGTTCTTGTAGGCGGCGTTGAGGTTCCACGTGCCGACGATGTTGTCGGTCGCGTCGCCGCCGACGTCGCGCGTCGAGGCGCCCTTGATGCTCTGCGCGTAGTCGCCGCCGATCGTCTCGTTGCGGCTCCCCGCAACGGCGGTGCCCTGCGCGGCATCGAAGCGCTCGATCACCTCGCCGCTGACACGGGTCTCTCGTGATCCGCCGACGGTCTCCGTCTGATCTCCGCCGACGCGGTGATCCCAGCGCCCGCCCGCGTCGACGAGGCCGCTGCCCTCGGTGGTCTGCGCGATCTCGTACTTCTGCGCGCCCGCCGCGGCGCCGAGGTGTAGCCGCGTGTTCTTGAAGGGCGTGCTCCAGTCGACCGCCTCGGCGTGCTGCTGGTCTTCGATCTCGAGGCGCGAGCCGCCGCCCGTCTGGATCACGTTCTTCGTCGCCGTGGTGACGTCGATCGGAGAGGCCGAGGCCGCGTTGGGCGCGACGCCCGCGATCACCGGCGCGTCGGGGTCTCCGCCCAGAAACGACACGAGCACCTCGGTGCCGTTGCGCAGCGGAAAGTGAAAGCCCATCCCGTTGCGTCCGCCGTGCGGCTGGAGCATTCGCAGTCGCGCCGAGGGCGTGGCCTTGCGCGTGTCTTCGTCGAACATGAGCCGCACGAGGTAGCGCCCCTGCGCGTCGACCTGCGCGTACGGCGAGTCGAGCGGGCCCTTCACCACGCCGAGCTCGAAGCCGTGAATCCGCGGGCGCTCCGTGGTCTGCAACGGGCGAAACTGCACCGCCGCGGGGATCGCCTTGAAGGTCAGGTCGAAGGTCTCGGTCGTGAGCTTGAGCGCCGTCGCGAGTGCGGCGTAGGCCGTCGCGTCGCTGCCCTGAAACTCCGCCGCGGTGACGAGATACTCGCCGTCGAGGAGGCTGTGTCCCTGCACCGTGAGGGTGCGCCCCGCGCAGGCCGTGAACACGCGGCCCTGACCTTCGAGCACCGACTGCTGCGCGCGCAGCGCCTCCGCGCGGAGCGTCGCGACACGGCCGCACTCCGCGGCGTCCATGGCCGCTTCGAACGTGGTCACCACGCCCGTCGCCGCGGTGTCGGCGGCGCGTCCGGTGATGGCGACGTCGGGCGTGTCGGGGTTGTAGCCCCACGTCTGCGCGCTCGTGGGCACGGCGGCGTACTCGCAGCCGAGCGTGTTCACGCCCTCCTCGGTGCTCCCCGCGGCGAGAAAGCGCGCGACGCCGGGCTCGACGGGCGACGCGAAGCTGCGGCTGTCGGTGATGACGAGGCGCTCGGCGCGGCCGTCGCGCGGGTGCTCGAAGTAGTAGTAGATCCCCGCGGCTTCGAGGCGGCGCGAGAGAAAATCGAGGTCGGTCTCGCGGTACTGGCAGGCGTGCTCGATGGGTCGGTACCTGCGGTCGGCGTCGGTGAGCTGGAGGGCATAGTCGGCGCGCGCGAGGCCCCCGTCGGCGAGCATCGACTCGATGATCTGCACGAGCGTACGGCCTACAAAAACGCGGCTTCGGCGCGTGAGCGAGAGGCGCCACAGCCTCGGCGAGAGCACCGCGCGGTAGAGCACGCCGCCACCGGGAACGGCCCGCACGAGCGACACCGACGACCACGCGCCGTGCACCGCGCGACGGATCTCGCCGGTCGCGAGGTGCATCTCGAGCGATGCGGGGCGACCGAGGAGCGCGCGCGGGTCGAGCGCGGCGGCCGTGGCCTCGGGCACGAGGAGAAAGACCTCGACGCGGTAGGGCTGCGAGACGGCCTCGCGACCGCGGAATCCCACCACGCGAACGGCCGTGGAGAGGCGGTCACCAGTGATCGAGAACGTGGTGGGCACGGGCATCGAACCGACGGCTCCCTTCGCTCGCACACGCGGACGCAGAAGGACCTCCGGGCGCGTCGCCACACCCGCGGAACGACCCGTCGCGCCAGACCTCGCAGACCGTACACGGCGCATCGCGGGCCGTGGTGTCGAATTACTTCGACGCTTCGTCGCGCCCTTCGCGCTCCGCCGTCGGTGTAGAAGCGATGCGATGATCGCGGGAGACACGACCGACGCGCCGTCGACGGCATCGCGCGGCGCCACCTCGGGGCTCGACGCCTTCGCGCGGCGGTACCTCACGTGGCGCGAGCACGGGCCCGACGAGGAGGCCGCGTTCGACCGCTATGCGCGGGAGTACTGCGTGCGCGCGGCGGAGTGGTTCTGCGCGGTGTTCCTCTTGAGCCTGCCGGTGTACTACGCGGTCGACGTGGCGGCGCTCGGGCCCGGCGAGGCGCTCCGCGACTCGGTGCGCTGGCGCGTCGGCGCGGGCGTGCTCCTCGCGATGGGCGCCGCGGGCGCGCGGGTGATGCGCGTGACCGGCCGCGACGCGCTGGCGTACCCGCTCGGCATCGGCGGCGGCGCCGCGATCTCTGCGGTGATCGGCGTCACCACCGCGAGCAGCGCGCCCCTCGGGAGCGTCACCACCTCGGCCTTTCTGCTCCTGCCGCTGTGCGCGGTGCCCATGGTGTCGCGGCTGTGGTTGCGCGCCGTGACCACCGTGCTCGTCGGCGTCGCCGTGCTCGGCGGATACTTCTGGCAGGTGCCCGCGCACCTCGGCCACGCGGGCGCGGGGTACTTCTCGTCGGTGATGGCCTTCGCGTGCTTCCTCTCCGTCGCGATCGGGCACGCGCTGAGCCAGCAGGTGCGGCAGTCGTTCTTTCTCGCGCGCCGCCTCGCCGAGAACGCCCGCGTGCTCGACGCCCGTGTGCAGGCGCGCACGCAGGAGATCCGCGCGCTCCTCACGCACGTCGTCGAGGCCCGCGAAGACGAGCGCGCCCGCATCTCGCGCGAGGTGCACGACGAGCTCGGTCAGCTCCTCGGCGGCGCCGCGCTCTCGCTCGATCGCGCCCGCGCCCTCGCCGACGACAGCGAGCGACGCACGGAGCTGACCCGCGCCCGAGAGATCGTCTCGCGCGCGATGGGCGCCGCGCGCACCGTGGTGACCGAGCTCCGACCGCGCCTCCTCGACGACATGGACCTCGCCGCCGCCGTCGAGTGGCTGGTGAGAGAGCACGAGCAGTCCACCGGCGTCGACTGCGCGTGGACCATCGACGTCGACACGGCGCGCGTCGCGGCCCCGCACGCGACGGTGCTCTTCCGCGTGCTGCAAGAGGCACTCACCAACAGCGCCCGACACGCGCGCGCGGACTCGGTCACGGTGCTCCTCGACGGCACCGACGATGAGGTCTCGCTCGACGTGAGAGACGACGGCGTGGGCTTCGCGCCGGGCGCCCCGGGCCTCCGCGCCTTCGGTCTCCGCGGGATGCACGAGCGCGCCCGTGCGCTCGGCGGGACGCTGCGCGTCGAGAGCGCGCCGGGCGTCGGCACACGGGTGCGCCTCACGCTGCCCTGGGAGGGATCGCCGTCATGATTCGAGTGTTCCTGGCCGACGACCACGCGGTGCTGCGCGACGGGCTCCGGCGCATCCTTCACGACGCGGGCGACATCGAGGTCGTGGGCGAGACCGGCGACGGCCGCGAGGTGCTCCGTCGCGCGGCCACCGACGCCTGGGACGTGCTCGTGCTCGACCTCTCGCTCGCCGGTCGCAGCGGCCTCGAGGTGCTGCAAGACCTCCGCGCGGCGCAGCGTGCGGTGCGCGTGCTCGTGCTCACGATGCACGCCGAGGGACCCTGGGTCGAGCGCGTGTTTCAAGCGGGCGCGCTGGGCTTTCTGAGCAAGGGCGCGGCTTCTGAAGCGGTGGTCGACGCGATCCGCGCGGTGGCCTCGGGCGCGCGCTACAGCCTGGGCGCGGCGACGAGCCAGAGCGCGCCAGCCGACGCGTCGCCGCACGCCGAGCTCAGCGCGCGGCAGATGGAGATCCTCGTGATGATCGGTCAGGGCAGGAGCCCCAAGGAGATCGCTGGCACCCTCGACCTGCGCGCGAGCACGGTGAGCACGCACCTGCAACGCATCAAGACCGCGCTGACGCTGAGCACCAACAGCGAGCTCGCGCAGTACGCCCTGCGCGCGGGGCTCGTCGCGTGGGAGGGCGACGCCCCGCGGCGCTGAAGGTCGCGACCGGGATCACCGCGCGGTGGTGCTCCGCGACGGCGGTCATCCGCGCAGCGCTGCGAGCACCTCCTCCTCCGTGGGAAAGCGCCCCACGGCGTGCTTCGAGAACACGAGCCGACCGTCGGAGCGCACGTCGAACACGCCGCCAGCGCCCTTCACGAGCTCCGCGTCGACGCCCAGTCGTTCCTTGATCGTGGCCGCGAGACTCGCGGCGCGGGGTCTGTAGTTTCAAGTCAGGCAGTACGTGATCGTGATGTTCATGGCGTTCCTCTCGCCGCGGGAACATGGGGCGCGCATTCGCCGTGTCACCTGTCCGCTGCGCGAGCGGTCGCCGGGCGCCTCGTCGGCGCTAGGTCGCGGCGGCGCTGCTCGCGAGCCACGCGTTCATGCGGCGCAGCATCTCGTCGTGCGAGACCACCTCGACCTGACGCGTGAGGATCCAGCGGTGCCCGAAGGGGCACACCACCGCGCCGCCGCGAAACCCGTGGAAGCCGTCGGTCACGGGCTCGACCTCGCGCGCTCCCGCGGCCACGGCACGCGCGTGCGCCGCGTCGGGGTCTTCGACGTACACGGTGTAGGAGCCCGTGTTGCCGCCGAGGCTCTTCGGCGAGCGCAGTCCCATCTGCGGAAACTCGTCGGCCACGAAGACCAGCCCTTCGCCGATGGCGAGCTCGGCGTGCATCACCTTGCCGTCGGGGCCGTCGAAGCGGCTCGCGCAGCGCGCCCCGAACGCGCGCTCGTAGAACGCGATCGCCTCGGCCCCTCCGTCGACGATCACCGACGGAACGATCGCCATGTGACCCTCAGGAACTCCGCTCACATTCGACATGAAAATCCTCCCGACGCGACGGCGACGTCGTCGAGACCTTGCGCCCGCGTCTGGTCGGAGCACATAGGCCGTCACCGACCCGAGCGTATTGGACAAACGCGACATGCCCGACGACCAGCAGCCTCGCGCCCTCGACGCGCTCGACCTCAAGCGGCTCGTGCATCCGCAGCGCGCGGCGCGGCGCTTCAGGCTCGCGCGGACGCTCCCGCCCGACGACCTCGCGCACCTCGTCGACAACCACTGGATCATCGAGTGGGACCTGCGCGACGCCGCTCCCCACGAGCAGGAGGTGCTCCCGCAGCCCTCGATGAACCTCGCGTACGACACGGGCGCGCTCAACCTCTACGGCGTGAGCACGCGCCGCTGGTCTCACACGCTGCGCGGCGCGGGGCGCATCTTCGGCACGAAGTTCAAACCCGGCGCGGGCTTCCTCCTCGCGGGCTCACCGGCCTCCGCCTGGGCCGATCGCGGTCGCCCGCTCGTCGACGTGTTCCCCTCGGCCCGCGCGCTCGAAGCGGTGTTTCACGACGCCGACGACGCCACGCGCCAGTCGCTCGTCGAAGACTTTCTCCGCGCCCACGCGCGCGCGCCCGAAGCGACGCCCTGGGCCGACGCGCGACGCGCGCTCACGATCGCCGAGGGAGACCCCGAGATCACCACCGTCGAGGCGCTCTGCGCGCGATTGGAAACGTCTGCGAGACAGCTCCAGCGGCTCTTTCGCGACTGCGTCGGCGCGTCGCCGAAATGGGTGCTGCGCCACCTCCGCCTCCACGAGGCCGCGGCCTGCGTCGCGCGTGGAACCGACGAGCCCATGGCCGACATCGCCGCGCGCCTCGGCTACTGCGACCAGTCGCACTTCATCCGAGACTTCACCCGCACCGTGGGCGACACGCCCGCGCGCTACGCCGCCGCGTGTCAGCGCGCGAAGACACCGTGAACAACCGGTCGTCGCGATTGACGTAGCGGCGCCTTCGCGATCCCCTCCCTAGCCCACATCGAATGGACCTCACCACCTGGGCGACGCTGCTCGCCGCGATGCGCGTGCTCATCGGCCTCGGCCCCATCGTGGCGGCGGCGCCCGTTTCGAAGCTCATCGGCTTCCCCGCCGAGCACGACAACGCGACGGCGAGGCTCATGGCGCGCTGGTTCGGCGTGCGTGACGCGGGTCTCGGCGCGCTGGTGCTGATGTTCGTGCACGAGCCCGCGGCGCTTCGAAAGGTCTTCTGGCTCAACCTCGCGACAGACCTCGGCGACGCCGCGATGCTCGCGATTCCGCTCGTGCGGCGGCAGGGCATCGACCGCGCTGCGCTCGTGAGCCTCGTCTTCGCCCTCGGCGGCGCGACGGCGTGGATCGTCTCGCTGACGGTCTTCTCGCCGTAGCGCTCAGCCCTCGACGATGCCGAGCTTCGACACGGGGATCGCCGTCGTGAGGTAGCGCAGAAAGCCGTCGCTCACGCCGAGCGCTTCGAGCTCACTTCGGGGAAAGGGCATCGCGCGAAGGGCTTCTCCGCGTTCGAATCGCGCGGGGACGTCGGCGTTGCCGATGGCGCCCCGACCGATGGCGACGAGGTCAGCGCCGAGCTCCAGCGCGCGGTCGGCCTTCGCGCGGCTCATCACCCCGCCCGCGCACATGAGCGGGAGCGCCCGGTCGATGCGCGGACGCACGTACTCGATCACCGTCTGCGCGGGGTGCTTCGCGCTCGGGGCGAAGAGGTCGAGGCTCGACACGTGGCCGTAGTCGATGCCGTCTTCGGCGAGCCAGCGCATCACGGTGACGTTCTCGTCGAGGTCAAGGCCCGTGTCGAAGGGACCTCCCTCGAAGGTGAGTCGGAACCCCAGCACGAAGCCCGCGGGGACGCGCTTTCGACACGCGCGCACGACCTCGCGCGCGAAGCGCGCGCGGTTCTCGATGGAGCCCCCATACGCGTCGCGGCGGAGGTTCGTCATCGTGCTGATGAACTGCGTGAAGAGGTAGCCGTTGGCGCCGTGAAACTCGACGCCCGCGAAGCCGGCCCGCGCCGCGCGCTCGCACGCCTGCGCGAAGTCTTCGACGATCGCCTCGATCTGGGCGACGGAGAGCTCCTTCGGCGGCACGAAGCCCGGGATCGACGGGAGCTCATAGCGGCTCGCGCTGTGCGCCTCGACGCCCGTGAGCGCGGGGATCGCGCGCGTTCCGCCGTGGCAGAGCTGCGCGATGGGCAGCGCGCCGTGTCTCGCGATGCGCGACGCGACCTCGGTGAGTCCCGGCAGAAAGCGATCGTCGCCGAAGCTCATCTGGTTGTGGAACGCGATCGACGTGCGGCTGATGGCGGCGGCGCAGGTGAGCACCACGCCGTAGCCGTTGCGCGCGAGGCGTTCGAGCCACGCGGACTCGGCCTCGCTCACGGTGCCATCGGCGTGGCTCTGGCTCGTGGTCATGGGGGCCACCGCGAGGCGGTTTCGCGCGGTCATTGAGCCGAGGCTGAGGGTCGAGAAGAGGTCGCGCATCGGAGTGTTCCGGTCCTTCGGGCGCCGAGGGTGCACGGTCGTGCGGGAGGCCGTCGAGCGAGATCAGCGCGCGGTCTCAGCGCGCGGTCTCGCCTCGTCGTCGAAGTCGACCTCGCCGCTCCCGTGCGGCGATGACGCCACGCGAACGCGCCGCCTCGCGACGGCCGCTGCTACGCGCCCGCGGCGCGGAATGACATGGCCTCGACGAGGTGAAAGGTGCCCGGCGAGATCTCCCACACGAACTGCGCGCGGGGTGCCTCGGGGCAGAGCGCGCTCGTGCGGTGATCGATGAGCGCGAGGTCGGGATCGTCGGTGAGCGGATAGTGCTTCTCGACCAGCTCGACCGACGACGACCACGGAACCATCGCCTCGCTCTCGATCGCGCGAGGACGCACCGGGCCCGAGAGGCGATCGTGAAAGCTCGCCCACGACCGCGCCCCGAGCGCTTCAGGGAGCCCCTTGAGCCAGCGCTCATACGACCCCTCGGGCGGATCGTCGTCGTCTTGATCGGGCGCGCGCTCGTCGCCGAAGAGCGGGAGCTGACCGAGGATGTTGCAGAACAGCACGGCCGACTCGCGATGCGCGTCGAGGAGCCCGCGCAGCGGCGCGAGGTCGAAGCCCCTGGGGCCCGGCGAGAGGTAGTCGCGCGAGTCCCACGTGAGCGCGGTGCGACCAGATCCGAGCACGTGCCGCGCGCGCCATCGAAACACCCACGGCGCGAAGGGATCGAAGTCGACCGCCACGATGCGCTCGAAACGCCGTAGAAAATGCAGGTCGAGGCAGTGCGCGCCGCTCGGTCCGATGAGCACCACGGTCTTCTCGGGCGGCTCCCACGCGCGGAGAAAGCGCGTGACGTTCTTCACGAAGGGAGCCCAGAGCCCGCGGCGGTGCTTGAACGCGCGGAGGTGATACCCGAGGCCGCCTGAGGGGTTGTTCCAGCGCGAGGTCATCGGCGGTTGCGCGCGACTTCGACGCATCGCGAGTCCGGTGTCAACGATCGCCGCGGCGTCGCGCGTCGGTCGATCGACGCGACGCGGGTCCCCTCTGGCGCGAGGGCCGTCGGACGTGGTTGTTTCGAAGATCCACGATTCGCGGCGCTCTCCTTTGGCGTCGCGGTGTGGTGTTGAGTCGAGCCGCGCGGATCTGACCGTGACGCCGCGGCGAGTGAGGTCCCGACCACGATGAAGTACGGCAGCTTGAAGTCGCTCGCGGTGCGCTTTCCGTCGCGGGAGATGACCAACGATCACTGGCGTGAGCGGCACCCCGCGATGGTCGCCGACATCGAGCGCCAGCTCTTGAATCGCACCTGGAGCCCGCAGGGCGGCAGCACGTCGAGCCGCAACTTCGACGAGGCCATGCGGCCCTTTCTCTCAGACCCCTTCCGCGGTTGTCAGCGTCGCTTCTGGCTCGCCGAAGGCGAAGACCCCACCGAGGTCGAAGCCCTCGCCGCGCTCGATGCGCTCGCCGCCGCGGGGCTGCGTCCGTCGGACGTCGATCTCTGCATCGTGGGGTCGTTTCCGCCGCCGCACATCGACGTCGGCAACGCCGCCTACCTCGCGCGCCGCCTCGGCCTCTCGTGCCCCGCGTGGAACCTCGAAGCCACCTGCTCCTCGACGCTCATCGCGCTCCAGGTCGCGTCGGGGCTCATTCAAGCCGGACAGGCCACGCGCGTGCTCATCATCACCTCCGCGTGGTACTCGCCGAGCGCGCCCTCCAGCGAGGTCGTCTCCATCGCAAACGGAGACGGCGCGTGCGCGATGGTGGTGGGCGAATCCGACGATCCTTTCCTCCTCGGCGTCCACGCGGAGCACACGGGATCGACCTGCGACGCGCTCCAGTTTCAGCTCGCCTCCGACGAGGCCGGTCGCCCGTGCATCCGGCTCCGACTGCAAGAGCACGCAGGCCGGGTGATCCGTGACGCGTCGGAGCGCGCGGTGCCGCTGTGCGCTTCGAAAGCCCTTGAAAAAGCGGGCCTCCGCACCGACGACATCGACTTCTTCGCCTTCAACGCCGCCGCCGCGTGGATCGTCCCGTTCTCGACGGCGGTCGTCGGCGCCGACCCCTCGAAGACGATCAACACGCACGCGTCCTTCGGCAACACGGGGCCCGTGCTCGTGCCCACGAGCCTCTTCTACGGCGCGCACGCGGGCATGATCCCCGACGACGCGAAGGTGTTCCTCTTCGGCATGGGAAACACTTCGAACGCGGTCGCGATGGTGATCCGCTGGCGCGACGTTCGCCTCGCGCCGATCCACACGCCGCTGCTCTCCACGCACTGATCGGCGACGACGAGGAGTCCACCCATGAAGGTGCTGTTCATCAATCCGAACCCGTATCGTCCCGCGGTTCCTCCGGTCGGTCTCGAGTACGTCGCCGAGGCGACGCGCGAGGCCGGTCACGCGGTGGCGATGTTCGACACGGTGGTCGAAGACGTCGCGTCGCTCCCTGCGCGCGTGCGGTCTGAGCGCCCCGACGTCATCGGCATCACGCTCCGCAACCTCGACACGGGGAACTTCTTCAACAGCCAGAGCTTCGTCGCGCCCGCGGCCGACCTCATCGCGTCACTGCGCACGTACTTCAGTGGCCCCATCGTGGTGGGAGGCGCGGGCTTCACGCTGCTCCCCGTCGCGCTCCTCGAGACGCTCGGCGCCGACTTCGGCGTCGTCGGTGAGGGCGAGACGGTCTTCCCCGCGCTGCTCGCGAACCTCTCGACGCCCGAGCTCGTGCCCAACGTGGTCTACCGCGGCGCAGACGGCCGCGCGCGCGCCACCGAGCGTCGCTTCGAATGGAAGCCGACCATCAAGCCCCGCCGCGACCTCATCGATCACCGCGCCTACTACGACCAGTTCGGCGGCTTCAAGAACCACACGATCGCCAACGTGCAGACCGCCCGCGGCTGCGACAGGTTCTGCTCGTACTGCGCGGAGCCGAGGGTCATCGGTCGCAACCTCATCGCGCGCGAACCCGACGAGGTCGTCGACGAGGTCGAGCGCCTCATCGCGAAGGGAATCACCGACCGCTTCTTCTTCGTCGACTCGGAGTTCAACGTCTCGCCCGCCCACGCGACGGCCGTGTGCGAGGCGCTCCTCCGACGCGGCGTGCGGATCAACTGGGCGGCCTACCTCATCCCCGACCACGTCGACCGCGAGCTCGTGACGCTCATGGCGCGCGCGGGCTGCCGACAGATGTTCTGGACCATGGAGAGCGCCTCCGACACGGTGCTCAAGAGCCTCGCGAAATCACACCGCGCCGCCGACGTCGTGCGCGTCGGACGCCTCTGCGGCGAGCTCGGCCTCGACCCGATCATCCTGCTCATGTTCGGCGGGCCGCGAGAGACCGCCGCCACGGTGGCCGAGACCTGGCGTCACGTGCGCGACATCCCCAACGCGCACTTCGGCGTGGTCACGGGCGTGCGCGTCTACCCCTCGACGCCGCTCGCGCGCCAGATGCTCCACGAGGGCGCGATCCGGCAGGAGGCCGACCTCATTCCGCCGGTCTACTACCGACCGGAGCACGTGCGGCAGGAGGTCTTTCCCGCGGTGCTCGAACACTTCGGCGACATGCCCAACGCGGTGGTGCTCGGTCCGCAGCGCAAGACCAAGTTCGACTGACCGACGCGACGCTTCGAAGCGTCAGCGCGCCGTCGCCGCGACGCGTGAGCGCCACGCCGATGACGGCCCTCGATCCTCGAAAACATCTTGAATCACAGCCTCTCCAGCGCGGCGCGGAGGGTGCTTTGTGGCCTCGTCCATGAAGCTCCGACACATCCTCGATCACGCGCTGATGCTTCAAGACCAGACTCGGATGCGCGCCTATCACAAGGCCATCCGAGCGACCTGTGAGGCGAAGACCGTCTGCGAGGTGGGCGTGGGCTTCGGCCCGCTGAGCCTCATGGCGCTCCGCGCGGGCGCCGCGAAGGTCTACGGCATCGAGCACGACCGAGAGACCCTCGCGCTCGCGACGGAGGTCATCCGCGCCAACGGCTTCGACGCGTCTCGCTTCGTGCCCATCCACGGGCTCTCGACGAAGGTCGAGCTCCCCGAGCGCGTCGACGTGGTGCTCTCTGAGACCCTCGACTCGATGGGCATCGGAGAGAGCACGCTGCCCTTCCTCTCCGACGCGGCGAAGCGCTTTCTCAAGCCCGGCGGCGCGATGATCCCGTCGCGTCTGGAGTGTCAGGTCGCCCTCGCGAGCCCCGCGGCGTACCGCGCGCGTCGCGACCTCTGGGCCTCGTCGCTCGGCGCCGACTACGACATCCACTACGACCTCGTGGCCGAGCGCGTGCGCGCGCAGAAGCACACCATCCCCGTCGCGCCCGATGAGGTGATGAGCGACTGGCAGCGGTGGCAGGGCATCGACCTCGCGAACCCGTCGACCTTTCTCCCCGTGTCGCCGGCGCTCTTCGTGCCCGAGCGCGAGGGCGAGGCGCTGGGGCTGGCCTTCGCGTTCGACGTGACGCTCGCGGGAGACGTGCACCTCCGCACGCGCCCCGAAGACCCGCAGACCCATTGGTTCCAGGGCTTTCACGCCTTTCCGAAGCCGCTCACGCTGGCCTTCGGCGAGGCGGTGTACGCCGAGCTCGTGACGTCGCCCCAGAGCTTCGACGACATCCGCTTCGAGATGCACGTCGCGAGCGGTCCCGGCGCTGAGATCTCTCGGCTCGTGCGCGATCGACTGGCGGTGCTGGTCGGCGGCGCCGTGCTCTGAGCGCGACGATTCTGCGCCGCGGGCGCGTCGTCGGGGCCTGCGCGAGAACCGCTCACCCCCCGGTCTCGACCGGAGGCGGGCAGAGGCGCTTGACGAGGGGCCCCGTTGGGTGGCTAAACCCCCGCGTCGTGAGCAAATCCAAAGTCGCCATCGTTCGTACCTCCGCCCCCACCGTCCTCGCGGACTACCACCGCGCGATGAACCTCGCCGGGTATCAAGACGTCATCGCGAAGGACGCCGACACGGGGCTCAAGATCAACATCTCGTGGCACTTCTTCTACCCCGGATCTTCGACCGTGCCCTGGCAGCTCGAAGGCGTGATCCGCGCGATGAAGAAGGACGGCTACGACCCCAACCTCATCCACGGCTGCCACAACCGCACCGTCGTGATCGACGCGCGCCTCGGCGAGCGTGAGAACAAGCAGGTCGACGTCATCGAGGCCCACGGCCTCCGCAACGTGCACCTCTACGAGGGCGAGGAGTGGATCAACGTCCGCGACGCGGTCGGCGATCTCACGAAGGACTTCCTCTGCCTCAACGAGGTGTACCCCAAGGGCTTCTCGATCCCGAAGCGCTTCATCGGCGAGAACATCATCCACCTGCCGACGGTGAAGACCCACATCTTCACGACCACGACGGGCGCGATGAAGAACGCCTTCGGCGGCCTCCTCAACGAGCACCGCCACTGGACGCACCCGGTCATCCACGAGACCCTGGTCGACCTGCTGATGATCCAGAAGAAGATCCACCGCGGCGTCTTCGCCGTGATGGACGGCACCTTCGCGGGCGACGGCCCCGGGCCCCGCTGCATGATCCCCTACGCGAAGAACGTCGTGCTCGCGTCTGAAGATCAGGTCGCCATCGACGCCGTCGCGGGCAAGCTCATGGGGATGGATCCCCTCAAGGACCTCAAGTTCATTCGCCTCGCGCACGAGCGCGGCCTCGGCTGCGGCGACGTGCGCGACATCGAGATCGTCGGCGACGTCGACGCCTTCGAAGAGAACTGGCACTTCGACGGGCCCTTCAAGAAGATGACCTTCGCGTCGCGCAACCAGCACCGCATCTACTGGGGCCCGCTCAAGAAGCCCCTCGAGTGGTCGCTCAAGACGTGGCTCGCCCCGTGGTCGTACGTGGCCTCCGTCGCGTACCACGACGCCTTCTGGTACCCGATGTACGCGAAGGACAACATGCGCGAGGTGCTCAACAGCCAGTGGGGCCGCCTCTTCGCCAACTGGCAGGAGATGCAGCAGTACGCCACCGAAGAGGGCTATCCGCAGGTGGGTGAGCCGAGCGAAGACCTCACGCGCAAGCTCACGCTTCACATGAAGGAGGCGCTGCGCCTCCTGGGCATGGCCGTGGCCGAGTCGCCCGAGCTGAAGATCCGTCAGCACCGTCAGGCAGGCGCCCAGCCCCACCAGGGCTGAGCGCTCCACCCAGCACATTCGAAGCGCGCGTCGCCCACCGCGCGGAGGGCGATGCGGTCACGTCGCGAGGCCGTGGTCCGCGATGATCTGCGCGTTGCGCGCCTCGGCGGTCTTGAGCGCGGGGCGCGCGTTGAGGCGCTCGGCGTAGGCCACGAAGGACGGGCGCGCCTCGATCATCTTGAAGCGGAGCATGTAGCGCAGCGTTCCGCCGAAGATCACGTCGGCCATCGAGAAGTTCGCGCCGAGGATGAAGTCGCCCTTCAGCGCGGACTCCATCGCCTCGACCATGGCGTCATAGGCGCCCCAGCCCGCCTGACCGGGCTTGAACTCCCAGCCGCTCGCCTTCGCCATCGCGCCGGGCTCGATGACCGACGGCGCGAAGAGCGACCAGCGGAGGTACGCGCCGCGCGCGGGGTCGCTGGGGAGCGGCGCGAGTCGCCCGAGCGCGTAGCGGTCCGCGAGGTAGAGGCCGATGGCGGCGACCTCGGTGACGACCGTTCCGTCGTCTTCGAGCACGGGCAGCTTGCCCATGGGATTCATCGCGAGGAGCTCGGGTGACTTCTGCGCGTTGCTTCGAAAGTCGACGAAGCGGAGGTCGTAGGGGACGCCGACCTCCTCGAGCATCCAGACGACGGTCGCGGCGCGCGAGAAGGGGTTGTGATGAAGGGTGATCGTCATGCGGCGGACGCTACGACGCCGCGCCGCCCGACGTCGATGCTCGCTCTCCCCTCGCGACGCGCGGGGTCGAGGTGTGCCGCTGCGCGCCTCACGTTCCCCGCGCAGCGCGAGGCGCTCCGTCACAGGCGTGGCCCTGCGCGGCGGTCGGGATTCGGCGTGAGTGTCAGCGCGCGTGCGCGGCGGTCGACGCGCGTCGTCTGAGCGCGAGCTTGTGGCGTGCGATCGCAGCGCGGCACGGGCGTTGCGCGCTCTCCGCGGTCATGGACGGTTCACTGCAGATCACCTGTCGCAATTTTCAGCACAGCCTCGACCTCGACGCGCTCATCCGGCGTCGCGCCGACGAGCTCGACGACGCCGCGGGCCATCGCCTGACCTCGTGTCACGTCGTGGTGGAGCTCGGTCACGAGCACCGCGGCGCCGCGCGGATGTTCCACGTGCACATCGACATGACGATGCCCGAGGCCGTGATCGCCGTCGATCGCGAGCCGCGCGACCGCCACACCCACACCGACGCGAAGGTGGCCGTGCGCGACGCGTTCGACGCGGCGAAGCGCCAGGTCACCGAGTGGGAGCACAAGCGCTACGGCCACCCCTGAGCGCGCTCAGAAGCGCAGCGCGCCAGAGGGCCGGATGGCGCAGAGGCCGTCGGCGTTGAGGTGCCCCGAGGCGCGCGTGCTGAAGACCACGAAGTCGCGCAGGTCGCTGATGCCCGCGGTGCCGCCCGGGTCGAACGAGAGGGCCATCGCGTTGCGCGCGGTGTAGCCCATGGTCTGCCCCCCGCGGTCGGGGACCTGACGGTTCATGCGGTCGCGGAGGTTGGTCGGCACCACGCCCATGAGGTCGTCGAGGGTGACCACGCCGGCCGAGCCCGTGACCGTCGCGCGCGCGGCGAGGTGGTCGAAGTGCAGCGGCGGATCCTCGCGGCCGAGGGCCTCCCAGAACGAGTGGTCCGTGTGGATGGTGACCTGCGCGCGGGCGCGGCCGTTGCCGGAGGGCTGCACGCCAGGGGCGTCTTCGGCGCCGTTGTCGGGGTTGTTGCAGTTGGCGTACGCCGACGGGGCGCCGAAGCCGAAGGAGAAGCGCACCGAGGTGGGGTAGTCGGCGAAGGGGGAGCCCGCCATCGGCGCGACGCCGCGGTAGGTGGCCGTGCCCTCGATGAGCTGCGTCCACCCGCGGGTGACCATGGTCTGGTACGCGGTGAGGTCGCCCGCGTCGAGGTTGACGTTGGTCGACGCCATGGAGGCGGGCACCAGGTCGTACGAGAACGCGTAGCGCACCGTGGCCTCGAGCGCGGCGCCGCTGTCGGCCGCCGTGAACACGAACAGCGGGATGGCCGTCTCGTCGCCTCCACCCGCGCCGGTGATGGGCCCCGCCTTCTGCACGTTGACCGCGTAGGCGCGGGGGTTGAGCGCGACGGAGGCCCCTACGGCCGCGGGGTCGCTCGGCGTGGTGCCCGGGCGGTTGAGCCTCACGTTCTTGACCGTCACGAGGAT
Source organism: Myxococcota bacterium (assembly GCA_052035985.1). Taxonomy (GTDB): domain Bacteria; phylum Myxococcota_A; class Polyangia; order Polyangiales; genus CAISKJ01. The sequence goes on from JBPOHC010000205.1 coordinate 23,957, forward strand.
GCGCGTGAAGCGCACCTCCCACCCATCGACAAAGACGGGCTCCCCCTCGGGCGGCGTGGCCGTGTAGGCGAAGCCCTGCTGGCCGAAGCCCTCGCTCGAGATCGACACCTGCACCGTGCGGGGCGCGTTGGTGGCGGCGGTGAAGGCGCTCGGCACCGGCGTGGCGCCGAGCGCGTCGGTGCCGGGGTACGTGGGGGCGGCGCCCGAGGGCGTCGCGTCGGAGCAGCCGGCGCCCGCGAGGGTAAGCGCCGTGAGGAGCGTGAGTACCGGTCGCGCCCACGCGGAGTGCGTGCGCGCAGCGAGCGTCGTGTTGGGCATGTGCGTCTTCTCCGTCTGCGTTCGCGGCGCGCCCTGACGCGCCGACGGGCCCTCACTAGTCCAAGATGTAACTAGATTGCAATTGCATAGTTGATCCAACAGGGCGCCCGGCGGCGACTCTGTTGCCTCACGATGTCATTTGCAACGCAGATGCGAAATGGGCTGACATGGGTAACTGTGTTGTATTAGCAACTGTGATTCAAGAGCGGCCTCGGGGCCGAAGGAGGAGGAGTTTTCGATGGGTGCGACGGGTGTCGGACGGCTGCCGGTGCCGGTGCTGTCGGGGTTTCTGGGGGCGGGCAAGACGACGCTGCTGAACCACGTGCTGCGCAACCGCGAGGGGCGGCGCGTGGCGGTGCTCGTGAACGACATGCGCGAGGTGAACATCGACGCGGCGGGGGTCGCGCGCGGCGACGCGGCGCTCGACCGGGTGGACGAGCGGCTCGTGGAGATGAGCAACGGGTGCATCTGCTGCACGCTGCGCGATGACCTGCTCGCCGAGGTGGGCCGCCTCGCGCGCGAGGGGCGCTTCGAC
>JBPOHC010000415.1:0-19597 GCA_052035985.1 Myxococcota bacterium
CACGGCCTCGCGCGCCACGCCGTCGGCGCGTCGTCGCTGCCGAAGCGGCGCCGCGGGTCGTCGAGCCACGAGCTCGGGATCACGCCCCGCGCGGCGAGCGCCTCCCACGCCTCGGCGAGGGCGGCCACCGAGCGCAGCACCTCGCGCGCCTCGTCGAGCCGCGCGAACGACGGCGCCATCGGAGCGCGTCCGGGCATCGGCGACAGGTCCGCGGGGGCCGCCACCTCGATCGCGCGGGTGACCAGCTCCGGCGCGACGCCGCGACCCCGCTCCGCCGCTCCGATCTCGGCGGCGCCGCACGCGACATCGTCGCCCGTCGCGCCCGTCGCCACGCTCCCTATCGACTTCGTGACGGACCACCGAGCGAGCTCCGCGCCATCGTCGCGCAACAGGATCAGCGCGTCGTCGGAGAGCACCGAGAATCCCTTGCGCACGCGGACCGCGGCCTGCGCGACGAGGCCGCACCACACGCGCCAGCGCGTCTCGCCGCTGCGGGCGTCGCGCGCTGCGATCCAGCCGTTGCGAGCGCGAAGAAGAACTGTCGCGTCCGTCGCGGCGAGCGCTTCGACGAAGGTCTCGTCACGCCACAGCGTCTCTCCCGTGCGCGCGTCGAGTGCGAGGAGCTGCGCGGCCTCGAGGTCGAACTCCTCCGAGGGTGTGGCCGAGAAGACCTCTCCCGCGGCGAGGAGCCCGACCGCGCTGATGTCGCTGCGAATCCACTGTTGTGCGAGCGTGTCGCGCGCGATGCCCATCACGGAGGCGTTTGACGACACGCAGAGCGTCGTGGGGCTCCACGCGAGCGACGACGGACGCGAGGCGATCGAAGCCTCGGCGAGCAGCGCGCCGTCGACGAAGGAGCGTCGCTGGAGCGCACCCCGCAGCACGATGAGGTACTCGCCGTCGAGCACGGCGAAGTGCGAGGTGAGCCCCTCGGGGTCGATCCCTTCGAGCGGTACGGTGCGTTTGACGACGCCGCTCGCGGCATCGTGCACGACGACCTCGACGCGTGCCTCGTCGGCGTTCAGCGCGTGGACCTCATCGCCGTCGATCGCCAGCACGAGGGGATTGAACGGCACGCGCCAGAGCTCGTCGCCGGTCGACAGCGACCACGCGCGGTGCCCTGTCGTCGTGCGCCCCACGACGACGTCACCGTCGACGGCGAGGCTCCAGGCGGGGACGCAGACCACGCGAGGGTTTCGTTCGGAGGGCGTCGTCACCGCGCGAGGCTACTACCGCACGGTCTCGATCGTGAGGCCGGTGTTGTTGCCGCCGTCTTCGATGCGCGCGCGTCGCTGCGCCCGCGCCGGGCCCTCGATCGTCGAGCCCGTCACGTCGACACGCGAGCGATCCATGGCGAAGATGGCGATGCTGCCGCCGCGGATCCTCGCGCCGTTCAGGGTGAGGTGCGCCCGGTTCATCGTCGACACGGCGGAGTAGCGGCTGCGGATCTCGCCGCCGTTGAGGGTGACCGTCGCGCGGTCGGAGAGCGACAGCGGAGACGATCCGACGTCGGACGCGAGCGAGCAGTCGGTGAGGGTGATCTCGCAGGTCCCCATCACGGAGAGCGTGTTGTTCGGGAGTCGGAGGCCGTTGAAGGCGTGCGTACCCGACACGCAGAGCGCCTCGCTCGGCGAGCTCGCGGTGATCCCCGGCTCGATGGGAAACGCGCTCTGCGGCGGCCCCGCGTCGGCCACGGGGACCGCGGCGGACGCGGGCTGCGTCGGCGGCGCGGGGCGGGGCGGCAGCGGCACCTCGGGGTGCTCGTAGTTGATCCCGAGGCGCTCGGCCACGAGGTCGATGAACGTGCGTTCGAGCTCGAAGCGCGGGTCGTGGCGGCGCTCGTCGCCCGTGGTTCGAAGCACCCTGCGCTCGGAGACCACCTTGCCCGTCTGGCGGTTGATGGTGAGCTCGCGGTAGGCCCTGGTCTCCGAGTGCCCCGTCACGATCGCGTTGTTGTTGCCGAGGGGGAACGCGCAGACCACGCGCGGCGGGTCGAGCGTCGCCAGGAAGAGGTCGGCCTCGACGTGATCGATCGTCGCGCCCGAGCGCTCTCGCACGACCGCGACGGCGGTGATCCCTGCCGTCCCGGTCAGCACGTCGACGTCGCGCTCCGTCGGCCGCGGCCCCGGAAAGCCGTCGAGCTGCCCGACCGCGGCGCGGGTCGCGTCGGAGTAGCGGATCACCGGGTGCGTCCAGAAGAGCGCCTGGCTGAGCGGCGTCACGCCCGAGATCACCATCACGCCCTGCTGATCCGTCTTGAGCCCGCCGCTCCCGAGGCGGTCGTAGTCGATGAAGTCGAGGGTGTGCGGGCCGCGTCGCGTGAAGCGGTACAGCGGCGAGGGGGCGCACGCCGGGTACGCCGCGGGGTCATGGTTCCGGTCGATCTCCGCCTTCACCGCGCGGAGCTTCAGGCGCAGAGCGTCGTACGCGGGGCGATGCTTCGCGGTGAGGCCCTTCCAGCTCTCACCGCAGCCCACCGAGAGCGCGGCGCACATCACGAGCGCGCGACCGACACGAGTCGAGAGCAGGTCCATCACGTACCTCACGTCGCTCCGAGCGCGATGGTCGCGGCGAAGCGGTTGCGATCGTTGTGGGCGTCCGAGCGACGCGCGCCTCCGGTTTCCTCCTCCGGGGGGTGGACGCGCGACGAAGACACACCCGCGCCCGGCGACTGTCAAGACGCTTCTAAGTGCCTTGTTTTACGGGCTAACGCGCGGATTGCGCGAGGGCGATCGCCGAGGAGAACGCTGCGCGCCTCGTCAGGCGATGAGCATCGCGTCGCCGTACGAGAAGAAGCGGTATCGCGCGAGAACCGCTTCTGCGTAGGCCCTCCGCGTGAGGTCTTCGCCCGCGAAGGCCATCACCAGCGCGAGGAGGGTCGAGCGCGGCAGGTGCAGGTTGGTGAGCAGCGCGTCGACCACCTTGAACGCGTACCCGGGCTGGATGAGCAGCCGCGTGTCGCCCGCGCGCGCGCCCGTCGCGGCCCACGACTCGAGCGTGCGCACCACCGTGGTCCCCACCGCGAGCACGGGGCGCCCCTCGGCCTTCGCGCGCTCCACGAGCGTCGCGGTCTCGTCGGGGACGGCGTACCACTCGGCGTGCATCGCGTGCTGATCGAGGTCGTCGACGGTCACCGGCGCGAAGGTCCCGGGGCCCACGTGGAGGGTCACCGACGCGCGCGTGACGCCCTTCGCCGCGAGCCTCGCCAGAAGCTCTTCCGTGAGGTGCAGCCCCGCCGTGGGGGCCGCCACGGCGCCGCGGTGCTTCGCGAACACGGTCTGGTAGCGCGCGCGGTCGTCGTCGTCGGGCGCGCGGCGCATGTACGGCGGCAGCGGCACCTCTCCGCGCGCTTCGAGCGCACGCCACGGGTCGTCGGTGAGGAGCGAGACGGTGAGCGCGCCTGACGCTTCGCGCGCGTCGATGCGCACCGTGAGGTCGTCGGCGACGCGCACCTCGGTGCCTGCGCGCAGGGGCTTCGTGGCGCGGCCGAGGGCGCTCCACTGGCGGGCGTCGGCGGTGAGCGCGCGCACGAGAAGAAACTCGACGCGGCCTCCCGTGGGCTTCGCGCCGCGCAGCCTCGCGGGGATCACGCGCGTGTCGTTGACGACGAGGAGCGTCCCCTCGGCGACGCGATCCGCGAGCGAGCGAATCACGTCGTGGGTGAGCGTCTGCGCGCGTCGGTCGAGCACCATCATGCGCCCTCCGTCACGCTCGGCGGGAGGCGTCGTGGCGATGAGCTCCTCGGGGAGCTCGTAGTCGAGCGCGGTGACCTTCATGGCGTGTCGTCGAGGATGAGCAGCGCGCTGCCCTCGGTGGTGACCGCGACGCCCCCTCGGGGCAAGGGGACTGCGGGCGGTCGTAGGGTCTCGTGCGTGGTCACGCGCCAGCGCTCGGTGCCGCCGTCGTCGATCGCGACGAGCTCGCCGCTCCGCGACGTGACGAGCAGCGCGCCCGTCGAGTCGACCGCCGGAGGACGCGTCTCGCGCGGGATCGGGAGCCTCGCGGCGACGTCTCCGCGCGCCTCGATGATCCACAGCTCGCAGGGCGCGTTGGGCTGCACGAGCGACACCGCGAAGCGACCCCCGCCGATCGCATCGAGCCACGCGGGCGCGCCTCCGAGCGGCACCGACGTACGCACCGCGCCGCGCCGGTCTGCGAGGAGCAGCGCGGCGTCGGTGGTGAACGCGAGCGTCTCGCCCTCAGAGGCCACCTGACGCACGCCGGGCGGCGCGGGCGACGCTCGCACCTCGTCGCGCGCGTCGAGCGTGATGAGCGCGTCGGAGGTCGCCGCGGCGACGCGATCGTCGGAGAGCCGCGACGGCGACGAGAGCATCGAGGCGGGCGCCGTGACGACGCGCGCGACGTCTCCCTCGGGCGTGAGGCTCACGAACTCGATCGCGCGGTGGTTGGGCGTGGTGACCACCACCGCGCTGCCGTCGTCGCGCACGAACGCCGACGACGCGCTCGCGTCGAGCACCTCGACGAGCGCGCGGATCGTGGCGTCGGGGGCCACCGTGAGCAGCGAGCGACCCGCGGTGACGAACACGCGCCCGTCGCGCCCGACCGAGAGCGGGCGCGTGACCCGCGCGGGCAGTCGCACCGTCGCGACGACGTCTCCGCCGCGAGAGACGAAGGCCAGCGCGGGCGGCGCGTCGAGGGCCACCGCGAGCGTCCCGTCGGGGAGGAGCGCCGCGGGCTGCGCGCAGGGCGAGGGGAGCTCAACGCGATGGAGCGAGCGCCACGCCTCCGCGGGGATCGTGAACGCGGGCGCGCGCCGAGCGACGTCGAGCGACACCGAGCGACCCGGTCGAACGGGCGCCGCGATGGAGCTCGACGCGAGCGAGAGCGAGAGCGCGAGGGCCGCGAGCGTTGCGACGCGCGGGGTCACGGCCTTCGCGGCGTGACGAGGACGGCCTGCACGACCGGGTCGCTCCGTCGCTCGCCCGACTGCGTGGCGTAGGCGCGCAGCCCGTGGATCTCTCCGACCACCTCGACGGCCGCGCCCGACGCGACCTGCGCCTCGGGGGGGAGGTCGATCCACGCGGTGCAGCGGTTGCTCGGGCACGCGCGGCTCTCGACCACGAGCTGACAGGTGCGGCCCGTGGGCGCGTCGATGACCTGGCCGACGACGGTCCCGCTCACGCGCAGGCGCGCTCCGTCGGGGGGAGGACGCGCGGCGAGGGCCGCGGCCGTGCGGTCTCCGCCGCCGCTCGCGAGGTACGCCTCGGGGGTCACGTCGCGGTACACCGTGAGGTTCACGAGGGCGGGTGCGCCGCCGGGCGCGTAGGCCACCACGTCGAGCGAGTTCGAGCCCTGCGCGACGGGCACCACGGCGTTGAAGCGTCCGCCCGAGAGCGTCGCGGCCTGACCGCCGATGCGCACGCGCGTGGCCGTGGGCGCGGCGCCCTGCACCACGATGGAACCCTCGCGCGTCATCGTCACGCGCGCCGGGCTCTCGACGCGGAGCTGCGTGCGGGGCACTCGCAGCTCGTACTGCTCCTCGATGGCCGAGCCGTCGGGCGTGACCACGCGCACCGGGTAGCGCTCTCGACGCGCCTCGCCTTCGCCCGCGGGGGAGGGCGCGGGGCCTGCGAGCTCTGCGATCCCGACCTCACCCGTCACGCGGATCGACTGGCCCGCGATGGCGAGCGAGGAGCCGCGCATCACGTGAAAGACGATGTGCATCTTCGGCGGGTCGTCGCCGAGCTTGCGAAGGTCGGTCTCGGCGCGCCACGCGACGAGAAAGCGCATCGAGCGAGCCTCGACGCCCGACGCCCGCACCACATCGACAGGCACGTCGATGTAGCCCACGCGATCGGCCGGGAGCGTGACGGGGAACTCCGCGCGCCCCTGCGCGTCGACGGGGTGCTCGACGCCGTTGTGGCGCACCCTCGCGCCCGCCGCGTCGGGCAGGGTGATCGACACGATCTGCGCGCCGTCGGGCTGCGTCCGCAGCGTCGCCGAGAGGGGCGGCGGCGCCTGCGTGCGGTGCGTGTAGAGCCACCCCCCGACGCCGAGCGCCGACACGGCCATGAGGCCACCTACGACCCACGCGAAGCTGCCGCCGCTACGGCGCTTCGGGAGCCCGGGGATCTCGCCGTCGAACGAGTCGGTCGCGCGCGAACCCTGCTGCGACGACTCCGGCTCGGGCTGCGGTCGCGACGCGACCGACGGCTCTCCGCCGCCCGCCATGAACACGTCCTTGCGGTGCCGCCCCGTCGACGTGAGGAGGTTCTGCGGAGGCGCCTGCGCGACGCCCTGCACGGTCTGCCCGGTGCGAGGCGCGGGGCCCGCGGGCTGCGCGTTCACGACGCCCGCGACGTTGGGCGCGACGCCGTGGATCGTGCCTCCGCGGGCCTGGGCGACCTGCTGCGGGGCCGACGGCGGCGGCGCCTGAACCGGCGGCGTCTGCGGTGTCGGAGCGGCCCCCGACGGCGCAGAGACGCCCATCATCGTGGCGTGCGCGTTGGCGACGCGCTTGGGGGCGTTGAGGGCCGTCCCGTCGGGCGCCGTGGCGCGCGCGGCGGGCGGCTCGGTGGGCGCGCTCTGCGCCGCGGGCGCGGCGGACATGGGCCCCATCGCGACGCCGATGAGCGTGCCGCTGCGCCCCGCTCTCGACGGCGCGGCGACGGGCGCCCTGACAACGCGCGCGCCGCAGCGGAGGCAGAAGGTCGCGTCTGAGGGGAGCGCGGCCTGGCACTGCGCGCACGTCAACGTGTCGCCCTGGTTTGGAGACGAGGGATCGGCCATCGGTCGGGGAGGATAGTGCAGGAGACCTTCGCGTGGCGAAGGGGATTTCCGCGACGCGGCCCTACGGAGGACCGCGTCGTGGAGGCAGAGCGCCGTGTGGCTCAGGGGGCGAGCGTCACGACGTCGAGGGTGTAGTCACCCGCCGCGCCGACGCCGCAGCCCGAGGCGAAGACCCAGTAGGTGCCCGCGTCGAGCGTGGTGTCGATCTGCGAGTTCGTGCCGATCGCGTCGTCGTTGCACGCGTTCATCACGCCGGTGCCGGGGCACGTCGCGCCCGAGTTGAACCAGAGGAAGGTGTCATACCCGCCCGTGAGCGAGGCGATGACATGGCGGCGCGCGGTGAGCGTGAGCTGGTAGGCGACGGTGCGTCCGCCCATGCACGCGGGGGTGAGGCACGAGGCGTTGAGGGTCCCTCCGCCGAAGCCGCTCGTGCGGAGCGTGCTCGCCGTGGTGTTTCCGCGGAACACGCCGCCCGCGGCGGGGATCACCTGCGGGCGCATGCACGTGGGCGTGCCCATCACGGTGACGGGCGCCGCCGTGGGGATGGTCACGTAGCTCGCGCCGATGGAGCCCGACGTGGCCGACGTCGCCGCCACGATGGAGTACACCGACGCGGGGGTGAGGCCCTGATAGCGCTGCCAGTACGAGCTCCCGCTGCGCCCGGTGCCGGGGCCCACGCAGGCGCCGACGTTCATGCCGCCGCAGGGCTGCTGGAGCTGCATCGCGATGTTCGAGGTGCCCGAGTGCGCGACGTGGACGAGCACGTCGTTGCCCGCCGCGGGCGCCGTGAAGCTGAAGGCCGCGTCGGCGGTGGGGTTGCTCAGACACGAGAGCGTCGAGATGCGCGTCGGGAGCGCGGCCACGTCGGCCGTGATCCCGACGCCCGGAGGCAGCGTCACGCCGGGGCATCGGTCGGCCGTGGAGGCCGTCACGGGCGTCGACGTGGTGACGTTGGCGATGAGCGTGCGGCCCACGGCGCCCGAGGTCACGGTGACATAGTACGTCCCTGCGGTGAGCCCGCGGTACGTCCTGCGGGAGGGGTTGCCGGTGACGCAGCCGTCGGTGGTCATCGGCCGCGCGCCGCAGGTGGTGCTGAGCTCCGCGGAGACGTTTCCGCCGCCCGTCGCGCTCATCTCGATGGCGACGTCGCGCGTGGAGGTGAGCGTGAACGAGAACACCGAGTCGACGTTGCCGCCGTTGCCGCCGCCGCAGGAGGTGCCCCAGTCGCCGTCGGCTTGAAAGCCCGTCGTCGAGAGCGTGACGGGGGGAGCGTCGGGCGTGACCGCGACGCCGGGGCACACGTCGCCGGGCGCACGGGGGCGCGCGGGCGTGACCGTCGCCTGAAGGATCGCCGGCGCGCCGCCGACGGACGACAGCTGGACGTAGTACGTCCCCGCGGGGAGCGAGGTGGCTCGCACCGTCGCGGTCGCGCCCGCGCCGCCGCCGCCCATCGCGCTCGGGTTGGTGCACCGGAGCTCCTGGGCTGCGACGCCGCATCCGCCGGGGCGGAAGAGCGAGACGACGTTGAGGTCGCCGCCCGTGGGCATCGACGTGATGACCACGTCGGAGGTCGCGGTGAGCGTGAGGGGGACGACGCCGTCGCGGGCCATCCCGCTCTGCGTCCCTTCGCAGCTCGCGGGGATTCCGCTGGAGAGGCCGGTGAAGACGATTGTGTGCGGACGGCCGTCGTTGAGGTCTGCGCAGCGAGACATCGCGCCGGGCGCGGGGCAGGTGTCGGCGATGCCGTTGGTGCAGGGCGGTCCCGCGTCGGGGGTGACCGGGACGTCGGGCGTGACGGGCACGTCGGGGGTGACCGGCACGTCGGGGGTGACAGGGATGTCAGGGATGATCGGGACGTCGGGCGTGGGGGGCACGTCGGTGATCACCGGCACGTCGGGGGTGACGGGGACATCGATCGGGGGAATGTCTTCGACGAGCACGTCGGGCGTCACGACGTCGTCGACGGGGACGTCGGGCGGCGCGACCGCGTCGTCGGTGATCACATCTTCGATGGAGCCGTCGGGCCCCGCGTCTTCGACCACGTCGGGCAGGGCGACATCGGGGGCCGCGTCGGGCTGCGTCGGCGTGTCGACCGAGGGGACGTCGTTGGTGACGGCGCCGTCGGCGGGCGAGGCGGTGATCGTGTCGGAGCACGCCCCCACCCACGCCACGAAGGGAAGGAGAAGCCAGGTTCGTTCGCGTCTCATCGAGAAGAACTCCTGAAGCGTCGCGGTTTGATCTCGCGGCGCGGAACGGTGGCGATGACCGGGGTGACGCCCCGTCGCCGAGCTGTGAGTGTTGGGGCCGTGCGCGCTCCGTTGCGCGCGACGCTCGCGGCGTTTGTAAGCACAAACCCGCGCCGGAGGAAAATCTCCGCCGGTTCGATGCCGCGTCCGCGGTTCAGGGCTCTGCGTCGAGGGTCGTCGCGTCGGCGGTGATTCCGCCGTCTCCCGCAGCGGGCGCGTCGCAGGGCGTCCCGTTGCGCGCCCAGACGCGCACGCGCTCCACGGCGTCTCCGTTCCACGCGTCGTCGCTCGTCTGCCAGACGATGCCCGCGTCACCGACGGTCGCGGGACGTTCGGCGCGTTCGAGGCTCGCGATCACCCACGCCGCGCGGTCGTGATCGCGCAGGCACCGCCGCAGGGCCACGCGCTCGATCACGCGCCGCGCGAAGGGCATCCGACGCGTGTCTCGCACGCGGAACACCTCGGCCACCGCGAGCACGCCCTCGGGGCCCATCTGCGCGAGCCGTCGCACGGCGTCGCTGTCCCTCGGGTTCGCGCGGTCGGGGCCGTCGGCGAGGTGCGCCGTGAGCCACGCGGTCTCGGCGCTCGCCACGCGGGCCTCCATGGCGACATCACGAAAATACGCGGCATCCGAGGCGCTCCCGCCGTCGGCGCTCGCGACGGGTAGCGGGGCGTGATCCATCGACGAGAGCCTCGACGCGCCCGAGCACGCGACGAACGCGCTGAAGAGGGCTGCGACGGGAGCGAACCTCGCGAGCATCAGGGCACGGGCCGCGCGGTCAGCACGCCCGCCACGCCGTTCACGGTCACGGCCGCGCCGCTCTCGGCCGCCGCGTGCTTCACCATCGCGATGGCGACAGACCTGCCCGGGAGCGTCACCGAGGCGCGCGCGCTCGTCACGCGGCCGACCTCCTTGCCGTCGACGAGCACGGCGTCACCCGCGGCGGGCGCGGGTCCGTCGAGCACGAGGCCCGAGAGGAGCTTCTGCACCTGACCGCGCATTTCGAGCCTGCACACGACCTCCTGCCCGAGGTAGCAGCCCTTCTGAAACGACACGGCGCGCGAGGTGATCGCGGCCTCCTGCACGAAGTGATTGGCGTCGAAGTCGACGGCGAATGCCCCGACGCCGGCCTCGATGCGCGCGGTGTCCCACGCCTCGGGTGAGACCACCACCGCGTCGCCCTTCGCCACGAGCGCGCGGAGCGCTTCGAACGCGGCCTCATCGTCCGCGGGAATCACCAGATCCACGCCCCCGCGGCCGAGTCGATCGGCGGCGAAGTGATGCGGCAGCGACGCGGCGCGCTCCGTCGCGAGGGGGCCCTGAAGCGAGAAGACCTTCACGTCGCGGGGGCTGACGAAGACGTCTTCCATCACGACGTAGCGGTCGAAGTGTTCGGTGAGCTCGGCGATGCGATCGAGGGGCATCACGAGCGCCATCTCGTCGTCGCGCGCGTCGACGTAGAGGTCCGTGATGATCTTGCCCTTGAGGCCCACGGCGGCGGCGTAGACGCTCCTGCCGGGCGGGAGCACGCGCACGTCGTTGGTGATCATCCCGTTGAGCCACTTCGTGCGATCGCGGCCGCGAACGCCGAGGGCGCCGAGCGATTCGAGCGCGCAGAGCCCCGCGCCGTCGCGCAGCGCGGACACCTGATCTTCGAGCGAGGCGGTCACGTCGAGGGCGTTCATGGCGCGACGTATGGATCGCTCGGAGAGATCACGCAAGGGGGCCGCGGCGCGTGTGTGCCGCCGCGAGGATCTGCGCGTGGATCTTCTGCGCGTGGTGGCGCGCGTCGAAGGCTTCGACCACGGCGTCGCGGGCCTTCGCGCCCTCGCGTCGCACGCGCTCGGGGTCGCGGAGGTACGAGCGCATCACGTCGGCGAGGGCCTCGGGCGAGGGGTCGGGGCCCATGAGGGTTCCGGTCTCTCCGTCGCGCACCATCTCGCCGACGCCGCCCACATCGAAGGCGATGACGGGGCAGTTGTAGGCCATGCCTTCGATCACCGTGCGGGGCAGCGGGTCGGGGTACACCGAGGGGAGCACCACGACGTCGAAATCCTCGACCCACGGGCGCACGTCGGCGGTGAAGCCCGGGAAGAGAAAATCACTTTCGAGACCGAGCTCGCGCACGAGGGCGCGGCACTCGCCGAGGTGGTCGCCGGGGAGGTCCGCGGGCGTGTCGCCCACGACGACGAAGCGGGCGCGGGCGCGCTCCTCGGGCGTGGCGCTGTCGAGCAGGATCTTCGCCGCGCGGATCATCGAGGGGTAGCCCTTGCGGGGCAGCACGCGGCCCATGCTCCCGAACACGAACGCGTCGGCGGGGAGCGCGTCGCCCTTCACGCATCCCTTCGTGGCCCCGCGCTTGAAGCGCTCGAGATCCACGGCGTTGTTGATGACCACGGTCTTGTCGGCCGCGTGGGGAAAGAGCGCTGCGGCGGCGTGCGAGACGCACACGATCCGCGCGACCTCGGGGCGCGACGAGAGCCACGTGTGGGCGCGCTTCGACGCCTCGGGCACCGACGTGTAGCGCACGTGCCAGATCGCGGGAACGCCCGTGAGCACGGCGAGGGTTCCGCCCACGAAGTCGGCCGTGGTGCCGTTGCAGTAGATGACGTCGACGTGCTTGTCGCGCAGGAGCTTCGGGAGGGTGATCGCGAGGCGTCCGAGGCGCGCGACGTTGACCGCGAGGCGAGGGGCCTTCATGCGCCACGGGGCGTCGAGGTCCTCGCGCTCGATGGCGCGGTCGAGGGGCTGAAAGGGGTTCTCGACGAGGTCGGGCTCGATGATGATCTCCTCGGTGCAGCGCGACGTGCGGAGGAGCTCGGCGATGACGTCTTCGCGCGGCAGGAGCACGAGGCGCGTCACCTCCGCGGGGTCGAGGAACGACAGGATCGAGTGCAGGCTGCGCCCGGGGCCTCCGTTGCGCGCGGTGTCGTTGAGAAAGAGCACTCGGACGGGGTGGTGAGCCATCAGTGTGAGTCCTCGGTGGGCGCCCTGCGCAGGAGCTTGAGCGCCGAGGGAAGGAGCAGCATCGCCGTGACGAGGCACGCGACCTCGCCGGCCATCGCGTAGCGGCCGAACGACTGGAGGGCCTGATTGTCGGCCACGAGGAGCGCGCCGTATCCGATGATCGTCGTGAGCGAGCAGAGGGTCACGGCGCCGCCCACGGAGCGCAGCGCGGCCGACGGATCGTCGCCCGTGTACCGCATGCGGTCGTAGAGGTTGATCGCGTACTCGACGCCGATGCCGAAGGTGAGCGGCAGCGCCACGAAGTTCAGGAAGTTGAGCCGCGTGTCGAGCCACGCCGCGCCGCCCACCGTGAGCACGATGCCCGAGAGCAGCGCACCGAGCACGGCGAGCGAGGCCCGCGCCCGCCGCGTCGCGAGGATCACGACGAGGATCACCGTCGTGAGCGCGCCGAGGGTGGCCCGCGGGCCGTCGATCTCCATCGAGCGGATCATCTCGGCGAACACGGTCGCGCGGCTCGCCGTGGGCACCACGCGGCCGTCGGAGAGGCGCACGTTCTGGGTGATGCCCGAGACGACCATGAGCGCGCGCCCGTCGCTCGGCGAGTAGCGCGCGCGGTAGTGCACGAACACCGGCGTGCCGAAGGTGCCGTCGCGCTCGCTGAAGCGCTCCCGCACGAGCGAGGGGAGCTCCTCGGGGCTCACGGCGTGGAGGCTCTCGGGCGGCCTCCACTCGCGCGCCGTCTCGAGGTCGCGGCCTTCGAGGTGCGGCATCATCGCGTCGATGTGCGCGCGCAGCTCGTTGAGGAGCGCGAACTTGCGGGCCATCACGGGCGGCGGTCCGCCGAGGATGTCCCACGCGGTCTCGACGTGGTGCACGTAGCGTCCGCCGGTGCGCCGCTGATCCCTTTGTTTTACGGCCTCCGCGATGGCGAGCGCGTCGCTCATGCGGTCCGCGAGGATCATGTCGGAGTAGCCGCTCGCGTCGTCGGGCGAGGGGGCGCGCGCGGGCCCCGTGGCCGAGGGCGCGGGCGTTCCAGCGCGAAAGACCTTGTCGGCCTCCGAGCTCCACGCGTCGGCGCCGGTGTGTCGGCTCCCGCTGCTCTGGAGCTTCGCGAAGTTGTACTCCCACGGGTCGCGGAGGTAGCCCGGGAGCTTCGTCGCCGCCACGATCACGGCGACCGCTCCGACCGCGAGGATGAAGGGCGCGAAGCGCGCGGTGAAGGCCCCGACGAGGCCCGTGATGGGCGTGCTCATCGAGGCCGAGGTGGCCGCGGCGCCGCCCTTCGTGAGCCTCCCGCGGAGCCGCTCGACGACGGTCACCGACGCGGGGACGATCACCATGCAGCCCGTCCAGCAGAAGAGCATCCCCGAGGCGCCGATGAGCCCGAACTGGCTGAACCCGCGGAAGCCCGTGAGCATCAGCGATCCGTAGGCGCCCGCGGCGGCGAGCGACGCGAGCTGCGTGCCCGCGCGACACGTGACCGACGCGTCGACGAGCGCGGCCTCGACGTCGTCGCCCGCCGTGCGCCGCTCGCGGTACCGCGCGAGGTAGAGGATCGCGTAGTTGATCCCGTTGCCCGCCACGATGGAGCCGAGGAAGGCCGTCGACATCGTGAGGTATCCGAAGGCCACGTAGGCCACGGCGTAGGCCATTCCGACGCCCGTGAACATCGCGAGGCCGATGTGCCCCAGGGCCCACGGCGAGCGGAAGAACACGGCGATCGCGAGGAGGATCAGCACGAAGGCCGTCCCCGTCGAGAGGGCCGCCTCGGAGAGCAGCGAGTCGCGCTCGGCGATGGCGTTGGCGACGTCTCCGCCGAGGCCCACCTCGGCGCGCGGGTGAAAGCTCGCGGGCCTCACGCGCGCCACGATCGCGTTGACCCGCGCGACGAGCTCGTCGCCCGCGCGGTCGCCGAAGCCCGCGCCCGACGCGCGGATCACGAGCAGGTAGATGCCCCCGTCGTCGGTGCGAAAATACCCCGTGGGATAGCGGTCGACCTCGCGCATCCGAGACGAGAGCTGGTCGCGAAAGCGTTCGAAGGGCCGCGCGTTCTCGCTCGCCCCAGGGGTCGGCGCGGGTGTCGGCGCCGCCTGCGTGGGCGGTCGCGTCGCGCGGTCGCTGCGGTGCTCGCTGCACGGCTCGTCGTCGAGGTCGACGAAGCCCGGCTGCGCGCGGCGGCGGGCGCGGGCGAGCTCGCACTCGACCTCTTCGAGGTCGCCCACCTCGGCGAAGAGCCAGCGGCGGGCCATGTAGAAGCGTCGGGCCTCTTCGGGGCCGTGCTCCACCGTGCGAATGAGCGTGCGGGGCAGCGCGCGGAGGCCCGGCTCGAGGGCGTCGACGAGGCGCTTGTTGGCCTCGGCGTCGGGCGAGCGCACCACGACGAAGAGCGTCGCGCTGCCGCCGCCCATGCGCGCCATGGCGTGGCGAAAGAGCCGCGCGCCTTCGCTGCGCTCGGGGAGGAGGTCGAGAAAATCGCCGCGGACCTGGAGCCGACTGGCCGCGAGCCACGACGCGGCGAGCACGCAGAGCGTGACCGCGAGCACCTTCCACGGCTGTCGATGCGCGAGGCGGGCGACGCTCGCGAGGATGCGGTCGATCCAGGCCACGGGTTGCGCGTCGGTCGGTCTCACGGTGCGGCAGTACCACCCACCGGGCGCGGCCTTCAACGGCTAGCGCGGGAGCCACCGCGAGCGCGCGGGCCCGCGGCATGGATACCCCGGTTTGTGAGCGAGATTTCAGGGCTTTCGGGCGTTCCGGTCCGGTAGCGTCCGACGCCTCAGGATGACGCAACCCAGGCTGACGAAGGTCGACGAGACGCTGCTGGCCTCGCTGGAGCGGGCCTTCGCGAAGCACGCGGGCGGCGACGCGCGCATCGACGTGGCCGACCTCAAGCGCGCCCTCGGCCTGCGCGGCGACTACCTCGCGCGGCGCGTGCTCGCGCGCTTCGACCGCGACGGCGACGGGAGCATCAGCCGCGAGGAGTTCCTCTCCGGTGTGCGCACGGTGCTCTTCGGCGGAGAGCGCGAGCGATTGCTCTTCGCGTTTCAGCTCCACGACCACGACCACGACGGCGCCATCTCGCGCGAAGAGATCGCCCGCATGGTCGCGATGACCCTCGCCGAAGCGGGGATCTCGCTCCGCGGCGCGCACTCGCCCGAGCGCCTCGCCGCGGCCGTGATGCACGACGCTGACGCGAACCGCGACGGCCACGTGACCTTCCCCGAGTTCGAAGCGTCGATGCGGAGGCGCCCCGCGCTGCTCCGTCAGATGACCCGCAGCGAGGCCCTCTGGATCGCCCCGAGCGAAGACCTCCTCGCGCGCCTCGAAGCGAAGCTCTCGACGGGCGAGCGACTCCGCCGTGCGGGACGTTACCTCCGCAACCGCTGGCTCCCCGCGGTCGCGCTCACGCTCTGGGTGCTCGCCAACGCGGCGCTCTTCACGGCCGTGATGCTCGACGACGCACACGGTCCCTCGGACCTTCTCATGCGCCTCGGTCGCGCCACGGGGCGCTGCCTCGACCTCAACGGCGCGCTCATCCTTCTGCCCGTGATGCGCGGGCTCCTCACGCGGCTGCGCGCTGCGTGGATCGGTCGCGCGATCCCCATCGACGAGGCGATCGACTTTCACCGCGTGGCGGGCAACGCGATGGCCGCGCTGGCGCTCGTACACTCGGCTGCGTTCGTAGTCGCGCGTGGCGCGGGCCACCTCACGTCGCCCCTCACGCACTTTCTCTTCGCGACGGGGCGAGGGGTGACGGGCGTCGCGCTCGTCGCGGTGTTCGCGGTGATGTGGGCGCTGTCGCTGCCGGTGATCCGTCGCACGCGCCGCTTCGAGCTCTTCTACGCGTCGCACATGCTCTACGCGGCGTGGTTCGCGCTCGTCGTGGCGCACGCGCCCACGGTGCTGCTGTGGGCGGGCGTTCCGCTCATCGCGTGGGCGATCGAGCGCGTGCGGAGGGCGCGACGACGCGGCGCGAAGACCTTCGCCGTGGCGGCTCAGGCGGTGCGCTCGGGGGTGACGAGGCTCGACATCCGTCGCCCCGCGGGCTTCACCTTCTCGCCGGGAGACTACGTGTTCCTGAAGGTCCCCTCGGTGGCGCGCTACGAGTGGCACCCCTTCACGCTCAGCAGCGCGCCCGAGCGCGAGGCGCTCACCGTTCACGCGCGCGTGCTCGGCAACTGGACGTCGGCGCTTCGATCGCGCGTCGAGGCGCTGGAGGCAGACCCCGCGGCGCCGCCCCTCGAGGTCTACGTCGACGGCCCCTACGGGTCTCCCACGGCGCACCTCTTCGACGCGGAGTACGCCGTGATGATCGGCGCCGGCATCGGCGTGACGCCCTTCGCGAGCGTGCTCGAGAGCCTCGTGCTGCGCGCGCGCGAGGGTCGCGCTTCGAAGCTCCGCAAGGGCCACTTCGTCTGGCTCAACCGCGATCAGTTCTCGTTCGAATGGTTCGCCGACCTGCTCGCCGACCTCGAGCGCGAAGACCGGGGCGCGCTCCTCGACCTTCACCTCTACATGACCGACGGGCGCACCGGCGCGACCTCGCTCGGCCTCGAGCTCGCGCGAGAGGTCTCTCGCGACGCGGGCCACGGAGACATCGTCACGGGCCTCCAGACGCGCACGCACCTCGGCGCGCCCGATTGGAGCGCGCTCCTCGGCGACATCGCGAAGCAGCACGCGCCCGCGCGGGTCGACGTGTTCTTCTGCGGACCGCCGGGCCTCGCCGCGACGCTCCGCCGCGTGTGCGCGAAGCTCGGCATGACCTTTCGACAGGAGCGCTTCTGATGCGCGCGCCGCACCTCCTCGCGCTCTCCTTCGCGCTCGCGGCCTGCGCCGACGGCGACGCGCCGCGACCGCCGCAGTCGTCTCGCTGCGTGAGCTGTCACCGCGCCGAGTACGAGCGCACGCACGCGCATGAGCGAGGCTCGCGCAAGCCCGCGACCTGCGCGGTCTGTCACATCGAGCGCGCGTGGCACCCCACGTCGGTGCGCCACGAGTGGCCCCTCACAGGCGTTCACGAAGACGCGCACTGCGTCGACTGCCACAAGGGCGCGGAGCCCATCTACGAAGGCACGCCGACCGCCTGCGTGGGCTGCCACCGCGCGGAGTACGACCGCGCCGTGCACCCGCCGCACGGTCGCCTCGCCGTCACCTGCGCGGACTGTCACGACACCAACGCGTGGGCGCCCGCACGCAACCCCGACGCCTCGACGCCGACGCCCGCAACGCCCGACGCGTCCGCGGAGCCCGCGCGACCGTCGACGCCCGAGCGCCCCGCGACGCAACATCGCCCGGTCGCACGACCGACGCCCGCACCGACTCCGACACCGACGCCGACACCGACGCCCGCACCGACGCAGACACCGACGCCGACGCCGACACCGACGCCGACGCCGAGCCCCGCGCCCGACGCGCCCGCGCACCCCGAGTCGCGCTTTCCGATCGCGAGGGGAAACCACGCGGACATTCGCTGTCAGCGGTGCCACAACCGACCGGGGCCCGACGGGCGCGACAACACCGACTGCGTGCAGTGCCACCCCCGCTCGCGCTTCGACGACATCCACGGCCGCGTGCGTCAGTACCCCGGCTCGTCGTCGCCGAACTTCTGCGTCCGCTGTCACGGCCGCGGGACGCGCAGCCGCCGCTGATCGGAGACGCGTATCCCGCGGCGGCTCCGCTGAGGTAGCGTGGCGCGCGTGAAGATCCACCACATCAACTGCGCCACGATGTGTCCGTTCAGCGCCGCGGTGCTCACGCGGGGCGGGCGCCTCTTCGACCGCGCGCGAATGGTCTGCCACTGCCTGCTCATCGAGGCTGGAGATCGGCTTGTTCTCGTCGACTCGGGGCTCGGGCTCGCCGAGGTCGCAGACCCCATCGGTCGCTCGGGGCGCCTGCTCGTGTCGCTCGTCGCGCCGCGCTTCGACGCCGAGGAGTGCGCGGTCCGTCAGGTCGAGCGCCTGGGGTTTCGCGCCGACGACGTGACCGACATCGTGCTCACGCACCTCGACTACGACCACGCCGGAGGCATCGCGGATTTTCCCCGCGCCAGGGTGCACGTGCACGGCGAGGAGCTCGACGCGGCCCTCGCGCGCAGGACCTTCCTCGAGCGCGAGCGCTACAAGCCCGTGCAGTGGGCCCACGGCCCCTCGTGGGTGCGCCACGCGACGGGCGGCGACCGCTGGATGGGATTCGAGTCCGTGCGCGCGCTCGGCGACGGCGACCTCGAGGTCGCGATCGTGCCGCTGCGCGGGCATACGAGGGGCCACAGCGGCGTTGCGGTGCGCGACGGCGACGCGTGGCTCATGCACGCGGGCGACGCGTACTTTCACGCTGACGAAATGGCCGCGAAGCCCTGGTGTCCCTCGGGATTCAAGGCGTTTCAGTCGATCATCGCCGTCGACGACGCGGCGCGCAGGCGCAACCAGTCGAGGCTCCGAGAGCTCGTCGCGTCGCGCTCCGACCTGCGGGTCTTCTGCGCCCACGACCCCTCCGAGTTCGCGCGCTTCGCGTAGCGCGCGGGGCACCGACGCGATGGCAAATCACTACCGGACACGATAGAGCAGGCGACACCCAACGTGGACTTCACACTCACCATCGCGGTCCGTCACCTGCGCGCGCGGCGGCGCACCTTCGTCTCCGTGATCGGCGCCATCGCGATCGTGGGCATCGCCCTCGGCGTGTGGGCCCTCTCGGCCGTGCTCGCCATCACGTCGGGCTTTCAGAACTCGTTCCGAGACAAGGTGCTCGGCGTCAACGCCCACGTGCTCGTCTTGAAGTACGGGTGGGACTTCACCGAGTACCGCGAGGTCATGGCCCGCGTCCACGCGACGCCGGGCGTCACCGGCGAGGCGCCCTTTCTCATCAACCCCATGATGATCACCCGCGGAGAGCGCATCGCGGGCGTGCTGGTCAAGGGCGTCGACCCCGACCGATTGAGCCAGGTGCTCGACCTGCCGACGTACCTCCGCGAGGGCTCCATCCACGGCCTCCGCTCACCGAGGGACACCGCCCCCACGGGCCCTCGCGACGACCCGGCCTCGTCGCGCGACACCACCCTCGACGACTACATCGTGAGGGCGGGCAACGAGCTCGCGGGCGTGCGTCGTTCGAGGCGCGACGACTCCGACCTCATCCCGCTGCGGCCCCCGGCGCAGCTCCCGATCGCAGCGGGCCCTGACGACCCGCCGTCGCCCGAGTCACCCGCGTCACCCACGTCGCCCGAGAACCAGCTCCCGTCGGGCGCGACGCAGGGCTACGAGCTCCCGCCCGACACGGCCGCGGGAGGCGACCCCCTCGACGCGTTCTCTCGCGAGGTCGCGCGCGAGTCGTCGCAGGGCGGCGGCGCGCGCGTCGACATGCCCGGGGTCATCGTGGGCAAGACGCTCGCGCGCACCCTCGCGCTCCACGTCGGCGACGACGTTCGAATCATCTCTCCGCTCACGGGGGCCGACGCCGCGCTCGTGCGCCACGGGGCGACGCCGCGGGCGAGGGACTTCCGCGTCGTGGGGATCTTCGACGCGGGCTTCGACGAGTACGACTCTCGCCTCGTCTACGTCGACATCTGGCAGGCGCAGCGCTTCTTCGACCAGGGCGACGCGGTGACGGGCGTCGAGGTCAAGGTGCGCAACATCGA
>JBPOHC010000750.1:0-47089 GCA_052035985.1 Myxococcota bacterium
GGCGCGGCTCGTCACCGTGGCGTCTGAGATCGACGCGACCACGGGCGACGCGAGGATCGAACCCATCGCGCGGCGGCTCCTCCAGACGGCGAACCGACCGACCGACGCGGCCACCGTGGCGCGCGCCGTGGGGACCCTCCGCACGCAGTACCTCACGGTGCTCTACGAGGCGATCCGCACGCTCGGCCAGCCCAACGGCACGGACTACCTGCTCAACGTGGCGGCCAACGCGGCGACGCCGCTCGACCGCCGCAAGCTCGCCCTCACGGCGATGGCGAACACGGTGGGCACGTCGCACACGCAGCGGCTGCTCTCGATCGTGAACTGCGCCGCGACGCCCCCGGCGACCAACTGCGACATGGACCTCCGCGGCCTCGCCGTGGACCGCATCGGCGAGACCCGCGAGCGGAGCACGCTCCCGCAGCTCTTCGCGCTCTACGACGCGGCCAACGGCGGCACGGCGGACCTGGGCTTCACCCTGCGGTGGAAGCTCGGCGAGGCGATCATCAAGCTCGGCGGAGCAGCGGTGATCCCCGAGTTCGTGCAGCACCTCAGCGTGGTGCGTCCGCCGCCCTTCGCGGGCTTCACCTTCGCGGAGCTCAACGGCGAGGCGCAGGCCCTCGGCGACCTCGCGCCGCCGCCGCGGCAGTCGATGCGCGCGTACCTCGCGACGACCCACGCGGTGCAGGTGCGCGTCCTGGCGATGATGTTCCTCGGGATCAAGGGTGAGGAGGCGGACCTCACGGCGCTCCAGCAGTTCACCTCCGAGGCGACGCCGGTGACGGGCGAAGGGTGGACCGACGCGCAGCTCACCACCGTCGGCGCCGTCGCGACCCGCACGCGATCCAGCCTCCAGCAGACGCTCCGGCAGGGACACTAACAACCGGTGACAGACGCCCTGCGCCCGCGCAGCCAGCGATCGATGACGGACGACACCCCATGATGCCCGATCCCCAGAACAAGAACCCACGCACGTTCCAGTGTCGCGACTACCTCTGGGAGGCGTTCGAGTCCATCGCGCAGGAGATGGACTGCACCACGGACTCCCTCGTGAACGAGGCGATGCGGGTGTACCTCCAGTCCAAGAGCCGCGGCGGCCCCATGGCTGACATCCCCGAGCCGCTCGAACCCCGCGCCGGTGGCGGGTTCCGCGCGCCCGGAATGGGCCAGAACATGGGGCAGAACATGGGCCAGGGAGGGATGCCCGGGATGCCTGGGATGCCTCGTCCTGGCGGGATGCAGGGTCCGCCCGGGATGCCCGGCGCGCGGCCTCCGGGGATGCCCGGTCAGCCTCCGCCGATGCCCGGTCAGATGGGCCCGATGCAGGGGCAACAGGGTCAGATGGGGCAGCAGGGTCAGATGGGGCAGCAGGGACAGATGGGACAGATGGGGCAGATGCCGCGTCCCCAGATGCCCTCGATGAACCAGGGGCAACAGCCTGGGGGAATGCCCGGTCAGCGACTCCCGCCGCTCGGTCCGCAGGGCCAGCAGGGCGGTCTGCCTCCGATGAACCCCAACGCGCAGCGCCCCCAAGGCGCGCCCGGTGGAATGCCCGGTCAGGCGCCGATGATGGGCGGCGGCCCTCCGCGTCCGCAGCCTCCGATGCCTGGAGCTCCGCCTCCGATGGGTCCTCCCGGCATGGGCGGCCCCGGCCAGATGACCGCGCAGCGGCCGATGAACCCGCAGCCCATGGGTCAGCCCCCCCAGATGGCGCCGCAGATGGCGCCGCAGCGTCCGCCCGCGCCGGGGCGTCAGGGCGGCACCCTCGTGGCCATCTACGAAGGCCAGCAGTACCCCGTCACGAAGGAGGAGTTCGTGATCGGTCGCGGGCAGAAGACCAGCGACCTGACCATCCGCGACTCCAACGTCTCGCGCCGCCACGCCTGCGTGGTGCTCTACAACGGCCAGTACTGGATCGTCGATCAGCAGAGCACCAACGGCGTCGAGTACAACGGCACCAAGGTCGACAAGAAGGTCGTCGAGCACGGCGACCTCTTCCGCATCTGCGATCACGAGATCCAGTTCGTCTACCGCTGACGCCGCGCGACCGCTTCGAGCGTGTCGCTCGCGGTCCGTTGCGACGAGAAGTTCACCGCTCGGCCCTCGCTGGTGGTAACGTCCGGTCGGACTTCCCTGTGGGGTCTCCTTCCGGGTATTCAGGTGATTTCGTCACCTGCTCGCGTGAGGGGAACCATCGCTCACGGGGACGGACGCCAACCCGTAGAACGAGCGGCCGGCTGTTGACCTCATGACCGAAGACCCGAACCGCAAATCGCTCCGACAGTTTCAATGCCGGGACTATCTCTGGGACACCTTCGAACAGATGTCGCAGGACCTGGAGTGTTCGGTCGACTATCTCATCAACGAAGCGATGCGCCACTACGCGCGGAGCCAGGGGAAGCTCCGGCAGACCATGGCGCCCGGCACGGCCAATCGCCCGGGTGAGATGGCTCCTCCGCAGCGCCCCGGCGCGCCCATGGCGCCCCCGCAGCGCCCCATGCCCCAGAGCTCCATCCCGGGTCAGATGCCCGGCGCGCAGAGCGCGAGGCCGCCGGGTCCTCCCCCGATGGGCCCCAACGGCGTGCGCCCGATGCAGCCCATGCAGCAGCCCCCGATGCAGCAGCAGCAGCAGCCGCAGATGGCGCCGGGCTACGCGCAGACGCAGCAGCGTCAGGCCCCGCAGATGCCCGCTCCGCCGCCGGGCGGATACGGTCAGCCGCAGCGCGTGCCGCAGCCGCCGGCCTTTCCGAACGCGGGCGGCGGCGGGGTGCTCTACGCCGTCTTCGAAGGCCAGAAGTACCCCATCGTCAAAGACGAGTTCTACATCGGCCGCAGCAACAAGAGCTGCGACCTGATCGTCAAGGACCCCAACGTCTCACGCCAGCACGCCCGCATCGTGCGCCACCAGGGTCAGTTCTGGATGGTCGACATGGGCAGCACCAACGGCATCGAGTTTCAGGGCGGCCGCGTCGATCGCCGCCCCATCGGCGAGGGCGACGTCTTTCGCATCTGCGATCACGAGATCGTCTTCACCTACCGCTGATCGCCCTTCGGCGTAGCGCCCGCTACGCCGCGCTCACACCCGTCACAGTCCAGCCGCGGCGAGCTCCTCACGGAGCGCGCGCAGCCTCGCGTGCTTCGCCTTGAGCGACGCCACCCACGCGACGCCGCCCTCGTGATCGCCCACCACGTCGCGCAGCGCGCACACGCGCCTCGCCGCCGCGGCGGCCTCGCGGTATTGCGTCCGTCGACCCGTCGCGATGAGGTCGTCGACGTGCTTCTCCCAGATCGTCATGGCCTCGCGGGGATGCGTGCGCTCGGCGGCCTCGGCGACGCGGAGCTTCATGCCCGCGGCGGCGGCGAGCCCCGAGGCGTCGACGGTGGGCTCGTCGCTCACCCGATCGAGCGCGCGGGGGATGTCTCCCTCGTCGAGCAGGGCCTCCACGGCGACGCGGTGCGCGCGCGTGTCGAGCGCGACGAGGCAGCGCTCTCGCACGGAGCTCCACGCGCCCGCGGGGTCGTCGGAGACGAGGGCGCGAAGGGCCCTCCAGCGGTCGAGCGACGGCGCCGCGAGCAGGAGCGCCTCGGCCTCGCGCTGCATCGCCACGCGGTCGCCCTGAACGCGCGCACGCGCGAGCAGCCACTCGTGCAGCGACACGTCGGCCACCACGGCCGTTCGGCCCCGAACGATCTCGTCTGCGACGACTCCGTAGCCCCTCGCGACGAGCGCGTCGGCCACGGCGCGGAGGTTCTCGGTCGACGCGTGGCGCGACGCTTCGACGGCCTCGTCGGTGCGGTCGCGGGCGAGCAGCCGATCGACGCGCTCGGCGTCACGCCCGAGGGCCGCGCAGGCGGCGAGGTACTCCGCGTCGGAGAGCGTCGCGGACTCGAGGTCGAGGAGAAAGCCCGCGTGCGGACGCGCGTGCCACGCGGTGCCCTCGGGCGAGAGCGAGCGGACCCAGCGCGCGACGAGGGCGCGCTCCGAGGGGTCGACGTGCGCGAGCACCACCTCGGGGACCTCGTCAGCGGGACCCATGTCGCCGAGGTGATCGTCGGACTCGAGGATCTCGAACATCGCGCGCAGGGCGCTCTCACGCACGGCGCCCGTGACGCCGGGGACCTCCATGCAGCGCCCGAGCGACTCGACGCACTCGGTGACCACGTGGCGCAGGAGCATGTCCTCGTCCTGGCGCTCGTACTCTGCGTAGCGGTCGATCACGGCGTCGCCGAGACCTTCGAACACCGCGATGGCCGAGGCCGCGTCGCGCTGCGCGAGGAAGCCGTCGCCGATCGCGCGGATCGCGCGGAGCTCCGTGACGATGGGCACCACGGCGCCCCACTCGGTGCCGTTGCGGCGGATCGCGGCGTCGGCCTGGCGGCGGTACATGCGTGAGCCCGCGCCGTCGGCGACGCCCCGCGGCGCGCGCCCTCGCCCGTCGGGGAGCGGCGTGACGAGGAGCGTCTCGAGGTCGGGGTCTTGACGGAGCATCTGCTTGACGAGCGCGATGAGCTCGGCCCGAGAGCGCCGCGAGAGCGTCGCGTCGACGTCGTCGACGACGAGAAAATCCGAGGGGCGGTTGATCCACGTGAGGAGCAGCGCGCCCACGTGCTTGCAGCGACCTTCGGCGCCCACGGGGCAGGTGCACCCCGCGCCCGAGATCGCGGCGCCCGAGAGCGCTGCGCGGACGTGATACGACTCGGCGCTCTGTCCCTCGCAGCGCGCGCGCAGCGTCGTCCCCTGGCGGCGCGCGTCGAAGACGGCGCCCTCGCGGACGTACTCCTTCGCGCGGTCGAAGGCGCCATCGCCGACCCACGCGCGCACGACGGACTCTGACGGTGTACCTGCGACGACGGCCCTCATGAGGGCCGAGACGATACCGCGATCCGCGCGCGCGGGGCGGTCAGAAGGTGCCGCCCGTGGCTGCGATTTCGGCGCGGTCGTTGGTGCCGCGCGTGGGGGCCTCGGCGCCCGTTCGCTGCGCCGAGAGCTGCGCGTCGAGCACGGCGCGCATCACGCCGGCGGCGGCGGTGACGTGCGCGCCCGCGAGGCGCGAGGGCCAGTGCATGAAGACCCGCGGGACGTTGCGCGCGTCGCGGGAGAGCTTCGCCGTGACGCGGTTGGTGGCGCCGCGCCTGGGCACGCTCGCCTGGAGGAGCGTGAGCGTGCGGCCCGGGTACGACATCGCGTAGTTCACGGCGTACGTGATGTTGTTGCAGAGGTACGTGTTGCCCTCGCGAGGAAAGCCCGCGAGGCGCGCGCCGCCGAGGATGTCCCCGAGGGGGCGTCCGCCCTCCATCACCGTCGACTGGCGAGCGATCTCGGTCCGCGCCGCGTCGCGAACAGCGGACCACGAGAGGAACATCCCGCGCAGCGTGTCGGCCTGACTGGCCGAGGGGACGATGGGCGCGAAGGCGCGGTCGGGCCTCACCACGGGCTCGAGGAGGTCGGACCCGTCGCGGAGGGTCATCGCGCGGTTCACCGAGCCGAGCTCGATCCAGAGGTCCTGCTCGGGGCCCGCGATGCCGTTCATCACCACGAGGTCGGGGCCAAACGCTTCGACCTCCTTCAACGTGAGGATCGCCGCGAGGTCCCAGTACACCGGGAGCACCATCGCGCAGACGTCGACCTCGCCCGAGCGGGGCAGCGTGAGGGTCCCGCGCGCGACGCTCGTCTGCGGCGCGGGGAGGTCCACCGAGCCCTTCGGAGGCCGCTCGGTCTCGGGGTACCTCGCCTCCGGGACGAGCGCGCTCACGATCCTCCCCGTGGCGTTCGCGGGGTTGTCGAGAAAGCGCCCGAAGCCCGTCACCAGCACGCGCTTTCGCCCCGCGCGAGGGGCGCAGCGGGCGCGGTATCCGAGCGCGAAGGCAACGTTGGCGTCGTATTGGGCCCGCGCAGCCGGCGAGCTCGTGTCTACGGTCACGGCGTCCTCCACGGGGCTGTCATCGAGGTCGGCTCCGTCGTCGGGGCTGCAAGAGGCCACGCACACGGCCGCGACGCCCACCACCAGCAACGAACGGAGCCACATGGCGCGAGCCTACCGTCAACCGCCCGCCCGCTGCCAGCGGGCTCGACGAACGACAAACATGCGCACTCGACCTCGTTCCGCGGCATGATGCGCGGCGCCCCGTGAAACCCTCCCCTCCCCCGCTGCTCGCGGCCGTCGCGCTCGGTCTGTGCCTCCTCGACGCGAGCGCCTCCGCCGACCCGCCGCCCGACGCCGCGCGAGACGCCTCCGCGACCGACGCGCCCCTCGGTAGCGCTGACGTCAGCGACGACGCCGACGACGCCCTCGACGCTGCGCCCGCCGTCGCAAACGACGCTTCTGATGCAGCCTCCGACGACGCACAGGGCCTCGCGAGCGACGTCATCGACGCGGCCCCTGCGCCCGCCGCGGAGCCCACGGATGAGGCCCCCTCGCTGCCCGAGGTGACCGCGCCGGAGACGCGCCTCGATGTGGCGAGCTACACCCTCGACGCGCGCCTCGACCCGCAGCGCCACGAGGTCACCGGACAGGGCACGCTGCGCTGGCGGAACACCTCGAACGTCGCCGTGCGCGACCTGTGGTTTCACCTCTACCTCAACGGCTTCGCCGACGAGCGGACGGTGTTCATGCGCTCCACGGGCGGAGAGCACCGCGGCAACGCGCGCGGTCGCATGGGACGCATCGACCTGCGCTCGCTCGCGCTCTCGACGGGCGAAGACCTCCTCGCCACGTCGACCAACGATCCGAGCGTCGCCGACGACCGCTCGCAGCTCCACGTGACGCTCCCGAGAGAGGTCGCGCCGGGCGCCGAGGTGACCGTCTCGATGGCGTGGACGGCGGTGCTCCCCGAGGTCTTCGCGCGTACGGGATTCAAAGACAGCTTTCACATGGTGGCGCAGTGGTTCCCGAAGGTCGCGGTGCTCGAAGCCGACGGCCGATGGGCGCACTTCCCCTTTCACGGAAACTCGGAGTTCTACGCGGATTTCGGGCGCTACGACGTGACCCTCACGGTGCCCCGCGGGTACGTCGTCGGCGCCACCGGACAGCCCGTGCTCACCGAACACCTCGCCGACGGAGAGCGCCTTCGCTTCAGCGCGTCGCCCGTCCACGACTTCGCGTGGACCGCGTGGGATCACTTCCGCGAGCGCAGGGACGAGGCGGGCGACGTCGCGCTGAGAGTGCTCTATCCGCCGGGCTACGAGCGCGCCGCGGAGCTCACCGTGGAGTGCCTTCGAAGGGCCATGCCCGCGTACGAGCACCGCTACGGAGACTATCCGTACCCCAACCTCACGGTGGTGCTCCCGCCGCGCGACGCCGAGGGCGCGGGCGGAATGGAGTACCCCACGCTCATCACGACGGGCGCCGACTGGTGGACCCCGGAGGGCGTGCGCGACGTCGCGTACGTGACCCTCCATGAGTTCATGCACCAGTATTTCTACGGGCTCGTGGCCTCGAACGAGAACGCCTGGCCCATGCTCGACGAGGGATTCACCGAGTACGCCACCGCGGCGGGGCTCGAAGACCTCTACGGCCGCGGCGGGCCCTTCGTCGACCTCCCCGCGTTGGGGGTCCGCCTCGAAGCGTTCGCGCTCGAATCGTGGTGGTCGGGGAGCATCGAGCACGCGCTCCCGGTCGCGCGCGGAGCGCCAGATTTCCCCACGTTCGGAGACTATGGCGTGCACGTCTATTCGCGCACGGCCACGACGCTCCGCACGGCGGAGAACCTCGTGGGCCGCGAGCGCTTTCGCCTCGCGATGCGCGCCTACGTCGACGCGTGGCGCTTCCGTCACCCGACGCCCGAAGACTTCTTCGACGCGATGCGCGCGTCGCTCGGCGCGCCCATCGTCGACGAGCTCCTGCGGCCCGCGCTCGAGCGCCCCGTTCGCCTCGACTACGCCATCGAGAGCGCCACTTCAAAGCCCATGAGCGGACGCCACGTCGGCCGCGTCATCGTGCGCCGCGACGGAGACCTCACGCTCCCCGTCGACGTCACCCTCGAAGACGCCCGCGGCGTCACGCAGACCGTCCGCTGGAACGGCGACGGCGGCTGGGTCGCGATCCCCTACGACGGAGACGCGCCCCTCCGCGCGGCCCGCGTCGACGCGCAGGGCCGCATCGCGCTCGACCGCGATCGCATCAACAACGCGCGCCTCGCGACCGACGCGCCCACGCGCCTCCCCGTGTCGGCGGTCTCACGCGTCGCGTACTGGTTCGGGCTCGTCCTTCAGGCGGTGGGGCCGTGAGCGACTCGCCCTTCTGCGGCCGCAAGACCGCCCTCGCCGCGCTGTGCGTCGCGCAGCTCGCGCTCGCGTGGGTCACCTCCGCGGCGGTCACGCTCCCCGCGCTCGCGCCGCTGCGGCGTCACCCCGACGGCGCCTTCGCGCTCTACACCGACGGCGGCAGGGTCCTCTTCGAAGTCCTCTCGCGGTCGCACACCACGCTCACGCTTGCGGGCGCGACGCTCGGGCTCGTGGCGGCGCTCTACGGGTTCGTGTGGCTCATGCTCGGCGCGATGATCCCGGTGCTCGCCGTGGTCGAGCCCGCGCCGCCGCTCTACCGCGCGGCCTCGTACTCGCTGCGTCGCTTCCCGTCGCTGCTCGGCCTCGCGACGATCGCGCTCCTCGGCTACGCGCTCGCGGGCGCCGCGGGCGCCTTCGCGTGGATTCACCTCTCGCATCAGGCCGAGCGCATGTTCGACGCGCGCGCGGGAGACCTCCTCCAGCTCCGCGCGGCGGTGCCTGCGCTGGCGATCGCGGCGCTCGTGAGCGTGTGGCACGACGTCGCGCGCACCTGGGCCGTGGGCTCGGGTCAGGGCGTCTGGTCGTCGACGATCGACGCGCTCGCGACGCTCGTCACGGCCCCCCTTCAGACCCTCGGGCGCGCGGCGGGTTACGCGCTCCTCGGCGCGCTCGCGGTCGTGGTCGCGTGGGGAGCATCACGCATCTTCGGTGGACGCGACGGCGGCGCGTTGATCGCGCTCATCGTCACGCAACAGCTCGCGCTGGTGTGGCGCTTCGGGTGCCGCGCGCGCTGGCTGCTCCACCTCGGCGCGCTCTACCGCGCGCGCACGTCACCGTCGGTGCCCGAGGCCGACGACGAGACCGAGACCGCGGCCGAACCCGAGTAGCTCAAAACAGCTTCTACGAAGGCGTTTCAGCCGCCCGCGGCGACGGGCGCGACGGCGGGCGCCGGGGCCGCGGGAGCCCGTCCCCGGAACTCGTAGTAGTACCGGAGCACCTGCCTGACGTAGTGCTGCGTCTCGTCGAAGGGAGGCACGCCGCTGTAGCGGATCACCGCGCCCGCGCCTGCGTTGTAGGCCGCGACGGTGAGCACGAGGTCGCCGTTGAAGGTGTTCGCGAGGAGCCTCAGAAAGCGCGTCCCGCCGAGGATGTTCTGCCTCGGGTCGAAGGGATCGGTGACGTTCATGCTCGCGGCCGTGCTCGGCAGGAGCTGCATGAGCCCCATCGCGTTCGAGGTCGACACGCTGTACGGGTTGAAATCGCTCTCCTGCTTGATGACCGCGCGAATGAGCGCCTCGGGGAGCTGATAGAGCTGCGCGGCCTCGCGGATCACCGGGTCGAAGCGCGCGTAGCGACCCGGGTCCTGCGCGGTCTGGACGTACAGCGCACGCGTCTCGGCGCTCACCGACGGCGACGGAGGCATCACGGCGGAGGGCGCCGCGGCGAGGGCCATCCCCGGCGGACGCGGCGGAGGCTGGTCGCGCGACGAGATCACCACGCGCGCGTCGGAGCGGCGATGCGCGGGGACGTTGGTGAAGTGCAGCGACCCGTCGGCCGCGCGAGACATCCAGATCTGCGCGCTCGCGCCGAGGGGAGCGAGCGTCGCGGCGATCAGGAGGGCGGTCGAGGTCGAGGTGCGCACGGCGTCGAGTGTACCCAACGACGGAGCGGAGCGGCCACTTCCCGCGAAGCGACTCAGCGCACCGTGGCGCGCGCGCCGGGGCTCTCGTCGCCGAAGCGGTTCGAAGCGCTCACGGCGTAGGTCCCCGCGGCGCTCACCGTCGCGGAGCTCTGCGACGCGGGCACGATCTGGTCGACCTCCCACGCGCCGCTCACGTCGCGATAGACCACCCACGCGCGGAGCCTCGCGGCCTCGGGGTGCGCGATTCGCAGGGTCCTGAGGTCGACGGTGACCGTCGGCGCGGCGGGCCTGGGGCGCGCGCCCGCCATCGGCGGCGTGAGCGCGGGGCGCTGATAGAACTCCGCGCGGAACGCGTCGGCGACGCCCATGCGATTGCTCTGAAAGGGCTGCACGGTGAACCAGATGTTGCCCCTCGCGCCGCGGTCGGCCTGCGCCCGCGTGAGGGTCACCTGTCGACGGAACTCGTCGAGGCTCCACGCCGACGAAGAGCCGAGCTGACCGAGGTTGTTGCCCGCGAAGACCGAGCGGCCTCCGGTGGCGAGCGCCGCCCACCACGCGATGAGGGTCCCGTAGGCCTGCGCGGTCTGCGTGCTCGGCCAGTAGAGCTGCGGCGCGAGGTAGTCGACCCACCCCTGGCGCATCCAGCGGACGGGGTCGCAATAGATGGCGTTGTAGGCGTCGAGGCCGGAGATCCCAGCGGGCATCCCCGGGCGGTAGATGCCGAAGGGGCTGATGCCGAAGCGTACGTCGGCGCGCGCGGTGGCGACGGTTGTCGAGACGCGCTCGACCATGCGGTTGACGTTGTCGCGCCGCCAGTCCGAGAGCGAGAGCGCGCCGCCGCCCATGCGATAGCGGTCGAACTGCGCGCTGTCAGGAAAGGCCGTCCCGCTGATGGGGTACGGGTAGAAGTAGTCGTCGAAGTGGACGCCGTCGACGTCGTAGCGCGTGACCACATCGCGGATCACCGCGGCGAGGCGGTCTTGCACGACGGGGCGCGAGGGGTCCATCCAGAGGGCCGAGCCGTAGGTGACGACGGCCTCGGGGTTGGTGACCGAGATGTGCGGCGAGACGGCGGCGCTCGCGGCGGCGGACTTCGCGCGGTACGGGTTGAACCACGCGTGCACCTCGATGCTCCTCCGGTGCGCCTGCGCGACGAGGAACTCCAACGGGTCGAAGCCGGGGTCGCCGCCCTGACGGCCCGTGAGGTAGCGGCTCCAGGGCTCGATCGACGAGCGGTAGACGGCGTCGCCCTCGGGGCGAACCTGAAAGACCACGGCGTTGAGCCGGTTGCGCTGCACGACGTCGAGCATCGACGTGAGCTCCGCCTGCGCGGCCGTCACCGAGAGCCCCGATCGGCTGGGGAAATTGATGTTCCCCACGGTGGCGACCCACACGCCGCGGAGCTCTCGCGGGTGCGACACCTCGGCCAGCGTCGACGCGTCGGGCGCGTCTGTCACAACCGCGTCTCGCGCGACATCACCGGGAACGTCTCCGACCACATCCGCGCGCGCGGCGTCCACCGCCGAGGCGTCGACCGCGACCTCGGCCGCTGCGTCCGAAGCGTCGACCTCGCTCGACGAAGCGTCGCCCGCGTCGCCGACGGACACGTCGAGGCTCGCATCCGGCACCGCGACATCGCTCGCGTCGCCCGCGCCGTCGAGCGCGTCTTCGAATCCGTCGAGCGCGTCTCGCGAGGGCGCGTCGGAGCTCGCGTCCGCGGTCGCAGCGGGGTCCTCTCCTCCGCACGACGCGGCGAGCGTTGCGACACACGCGAGCGCGGCGACCCTCTTCACGAGCTCCATCGCGGCGAGTGTCGTCGATCGCGCGTCGATGTAAAGCGCCCTCTCGAAGACGCGTTTCTACCGCGTCACCCTTGAAAATAGCCCTCGCGTCAAGTGCGCAAGTTCTGCAAGGCCGACGCAGGAGGCTTCATAGCTGTGAGCGTGCGCAGCGCCGTCCTCCCCGCGTGAACGCGGCCCGTACACGTGGACTGAACGTTGCTACTCCTGTGCGCATCACGAGAACTGACGCCGTGACGCTCTTCACCTCCACGCTCTCCCCACGGAACCGCTCGCGACTCCTCTCCGCAGGGGTCGCGCTCGCCGCGTCGATCGCGTGCCTCGCGCCATCGACCGCGGACGCCCAGACGACGGCTTCGCAGCCAGAGCTCGGCGCCGAGGAGGCCCGCCTGGTCTCGGTGCACGGAGCCGTCGAGGTCCTCGGCGCAGACACCCACGCGGCGCGCGAGGGTGAGCGCCTCTCGCGCGGGCTCCGACTGCGCACCGGCAGCGACGCCACCGCCACGATCGCCCTTTCGAACGGCTCGCTCGTCGAGGTCGACCCGAGCTCGCTCCTCTCCATGTTCGCCTCGCCGACGCCGACGCCGCAGGGGTCGCCGCCCTCGACCACGACGACGCTCGTGCGAGGCTCGGTGCGCGTGCGGGCTTCGTCGTCGGGGCTGCGCGCGACGCCCGTCCCCATCGCCACGCAGGCCGTCACCGTGTGGACGGGTCGCTCCGACGCGATGATCGCCGCGGACCTCGGCGGACACATCACCCGCATGGCCGTGTGGCGCGGTCGGATGCGCGTCCGCATGGGCACGCGCGAGTACCTCCTCACGCAGGGCTACGGCGTGCAGGAGGAGGTCGGACACCGCCCCGGCGTGCTGCAACAGCTCCCGCGCGCGCCCGTGTGGCGGGCGTCTCCGCCGACGCGCGTTCTCTCGTTCGGTGAGGCCCTCGACGTGTCGGGCCAGTGGGCTCCCAACCCGCGCGCCCACGCGGCCCCCGCCAACGAGTGGAAGGTCCAGGTCGCGCGCGACGAGACCTTCCGCGACCTCGTCGAGAGCGTCCGCATCCCCGTGAACACCACGCGCTGGACGGGCCGCTCGTACGCCCCGGGCACCTATCACGTTCGCGTCGTGGCCGTAGACATCAACCGCTTCGAGAGCTCGTCGTCCGCCGTGGCCCGCATCGAGATCGCCGCGCCGACGGTGCTCCCCGCCACCGAGGGTCCCGACGAGCGACGCGCGATGGTGCGCATCCCGCGGGGCTTCTACTGCGGCCTCGACGGGGCGCCGCTCTCGTCGGCCGACACGCAGCTCGCCCTCGCGCCGGGGCGTCCTCACACGCTGCGCTGCGCCTCCGACGCGTCGGGCCGCAACGCGCGCGAGCGGATGATCCCCGCGGGTCTCTCGGGTCCGCTCCGCCGTGACATCGAGATCGGCGCGCCCTCGAGCGACAGCGACGACGGACCCGCCGTGGGCTCGCTCTCGCTGCGGCTCCGCGACGCGACGGGGGAGCCTGTCTCGCTCGCGCGCATCGAGGCCGAGGCCACCGACGGCGTGCTCGTCGACGCCGTGCGAGAGACCGAGCGGCGCGGGGTCTACACCGCGACGCTGCGCTGGCCGGCCCGGGTGCGCGCCTGCCGCGTGCGCTTCACCATCAACGAGGCCCTGCGCTTCGAGCAGGACGCGCGCGCCGAGCGGGTCCGCGTGGTGACCCCGCAGGCCGCCCCGCCGCGCCACGACCCCGACCGCGTGCACGTCGACACGATCCGCATGGCCCCGCCGCCGGACCCCGAAGACGAAGCGCCCCTCGATCGCGAGGAGTGATCGCCTCCCTCCGCGCTGGCCGCTGGTCACGACGCTGCCCACTTGTACGCGAGCGCGCCTCGGGGGTCTAATCACGACACCGTCAGCTTCGTCAGCTTCGCTTGATGCGAGGGAGAAGAGTGGTGCCGTGAAGAGCCTCCATCGTTCGCTTCCCTGGTTGACCTTCGCGCTCGTGGGCGCGTGCTCGCCGCAGGGCCCGTCGTACGTCGAAGACCCGCGCGGCGACGGCGGAGGCGTCATCGACACGGGCCTGCGCGTCGACGTGCGCCCCGGCGTCGACAGCACCGCGCCCGTCGACATGCCGATGGTCGCCTGCACCGACACCGACCGCGACGGGCTCTCCGACGGCATCGAGGGCGCGCCATCGCGCGACACCGACAACGACGGCATGCCCGACTACATGGACACCGACTCGGACAACGACGGCTTCCTCGACGTGAACGAGGCCAACCGCACGTACCCCGGGTACTCGATGGGCGTGCGGCTCATCTGCGGCGGCACGGGCGACAACTGCGACGCGGTCACGGCGGGCCTCGGCGACTCGATGCCCAACTACCGCGACACCGACTCCGACGACGACGGACTCACCGACCGCGAAGAGTTCATGGCGCAGACCAACCCCTGCGCCGCGGACACCGACGGAGACCGCGTCCCCGACCTCATCGAGACCTCCGCGATGAGCGATCCGCGCATGGCCTCGAGCGTGCCGCCCGAGAACTCGCTCTACGTGGTCCTCCCGCACTACCCGGCGCCCATGATGGGCCCGCACGAGAACCGCGAGTTCACCTTCTCCACGCGCATCCGTCAGGCCGACGTGTTCTTTCTCGTCGACAACTCGGCGAGCATGGAGCCCGTCATCCTCAACCTCCGCACGAACTTCTCGATGGTGATCGTGCCCGGCATCCAGCGGCAGATCCCCGACGTGCGCATGGGCGTCGGCAGCTTCGACTCGATGCCCGTGAACCCCCAGGGCGCCCCGGGCTCGCCCGGCGACTACACCCTCTGGGTGCGTCAGGCCATCACCCCCGACATCACGGCCTCGCAGAACGCCTTCAACGCGATGGTCACGATCTCGTCGTTCACCCGCAACGCGTTCTTCGGCGGCGACTACCCCGAAGACCAGACCGAGGCGGCCTTCGAAGTCATCGCGGGCGACGGCAACCGCGGCCACGAGAGCGACGGCGCGGCGCTCTACTCCGTGCGCAACGGCCACGACCCGCGCGGCAACGGGTGGGTCCCGCGCAACAACCCCATGCGCGACTGCGGCTCCACCGCGACGGCCGTGAAATACGGCTGGGGGTGCTTCCTCGAAGGCCGCGTGCCGATCATCGTGCTTGCCTCCGACGCGAGCTGGTACGACGGCTGCGCGCCGGGCTCTCCCGCGACGCCGGGCAACCCCGGTCACAACTGCAACGAGCTCGTCACGGCGCTCAACAACCGCGGCGGCTTCTTCATCGGCGTCGACGTGGGCCGCGGCGTGGGCGGCGACACGTACAACAACGCCTCCATCGTCGCGATGCGCACGCGCACCGTCGACGGCGCGGGCGCGCCCATCGTGTTCGGCCCCGGCTCCGCGGGCATCGCGGGCGCGTCCGCGGGCATCGTCGACGCCGTCACGCGCGTCGCCGGATCGTCTCGCCAGGACATCACCACCCGCGTCGTCGCGGACACCATGGCGACCGACGTGGTCACGGGACACACCACGGCGGACTTCATCAAATCGGTCACGCCCCTCCGCGGGATGCCCGACATGCCTGACGGCTACGACCGCCGCGACATGACGACCTTCTACAACGTGTCGCCCTCGACGCGCGTGGTCTTCGGCGTCGACTTCTACAACGACTTTCAGCCCGGCGCGGCCACGGCGCGGCTCTTCAGGGCCACGATCGAGGTGCTCGGTCGCGGCGGCACGGTCGTCGACACGCGCCCGGTCTTCATCGTCGTGCCCGCGATGGGCGCGTCGATCCCCGTCCCGCAGTGAGCGCTCGCGCTCAGCGCTCGCCCAGCGAAATCCCGTAGCCCGTCGCGCCCGGAACCGTGGTCCCTGGACCGGAGACGGGCCCCGCCGTGGCGCTCCCACGCCAGGTGAGGACGCCGCTCTGGAGCGCCGGGGTCGTGCCCGATCCGCCCCACCCGAAGGCGAAATCGTCGAGCGTGTCGCCGTCGTAGTCGCCGATGATCGCCGCGGATCGCCCGAGGCCGAAGACGTCGTTCATCGTGCTGAGAAGCGAGAGGCGCGACGCGCTCACAGGGCGCCGATCGACGAGCGCGTAGACCTCTCCGACGCCTCCGCTCGCGCCGGGAGCGCCCACGATGAGGTCCTCGTCGGGCGCGCCCTCGACGTTGCCTCCGCCCGCGAGCGACGCGCCGAAGAGGCCGCCGGGGCGCGTCCCGACGACGGCGTAGGAGGGCCGCGCGCCGACGAGGAGCCCCGAGGTCGAGAGGTACACCGACACGTCGCCGACGTTCGCCGAAGCGCCCGGGCGCGCGAGCGCGAAGTCTGCGATTCCGTCGAGGTCGATGTCGCCTCCGACCGACGCGACGAGGCCCCAGGTGCCCTCCTCGGTGGCCGTCAGGGCGAGCGGGATCTGCATGCCGAAGAGCGAGCCCGGGAGTGCCGAGCCGGGGTAGATCCACGCGCGCTGAAAGGCCGCCACGAGCGCGTCGGGACGACCGTCACCCGTGACGTCGCCGACGCCTGCGATGCTCCACCCGAAGCGCGTCGGAGCGGGCGTGTCCGCGGGCAGCGGCGAGAGCGGCAAGGCCGTGGGCGTAGTCGGCAACGTCGCGCCGCCGCGCACGGTGTAGATCACCCCCACGGGCGTCGGGTACGTCCCCGGCGCGGCGATGAGCAGGTCGCCGTAGCCGTCTCCGTCGACGTCGCCGAGGCCCGCGATGTCGGCGCCGAAGCGCTGCGAGATGTCTCCGACCGTGTAGGTCGCGATGGGCACGAAGGTGCGCCCTTCGAGCGGGAGCGAGTACACGTTCACCGTCGGGGTGCACACGGCGCCGCTCCGCACGCAGGCGCTCACCGCGAGGTCGGTGCGCCCGTCGCCGTTCATGTCGGGCACGAGCGCCACCACGGCGCCGAAGCCATCATCCGCGCCGAAGATCGCCTGGGGACGCGTGCCGCTGAAGGGCATCATGCCCGCGGTGCCGAAGTGCACCTCGACGAGCCGTCCGCTCGCGTAGGTCGACGGAATCCGCGGGACGCCGATGGCGAGGTCCGCGCGCCCGTCGCCGTTGAGGTCGCGCGTCCACCCGATCGGCGACGTGCCCGCGCCGGTGCCCGAGAGCCAGAACGACCACGCGGCGCTCCAATCGCTCACGTCGCCCACGCCGCAGAGCCCTCGAACGCGCCAGAAATACGTGCCTCGTGGGAGTCCGCTGAGGATTGAGCGCGCGTCGCCGGAGCCGCCTCCGGTCACCGACGCCACGAGGCTCGTGAACGCAGGGTCTCTGGCGATCTGCACCTCGGCCGTGGTCACGATCACGTTGTTGTGCCAGGCGACCGTGATCGACGAGGAGCCGAAGCGCGTTCCCGAGAGCGGCGCGAGCGGCCTCGGCGCGACGACGCATCGAGGCGGCGAGGGCACGTCGGACGCATCTCGCACGTCCGGTGCGTCGAGCACGACAGGTGTATCGGTCACGTCGGCGGCGTCTCGCACGTCGGGCGCGTCGAGCGCCGCGGGCGTGTCCGTCACGTCGGCGGCATCTCGCACGTCGGGCGCGTCGAGCGCCTCTGGCGTGTCCGTCACGTCGTCGGCGTCTCGCACGTCGGACGCGTCGGACGCATCGAGCGCCACGGGCGTGTCCGTCACGTCGGCAGCGTCTCGCACGTCGGGCGCGTCGAGGCCCTCGTCGACGACGTCCGTCACGGCGGCGTCGGTCATCGCGTCGAGCGCGACGTCGGACATCACGTCCGCCGAGGCGTCGAGCGCGGCGTCGACAGAAGCATCGGAGGCCGCGACGCAGGCGCCCGGCTGTGACGCCGTCTCGGTGTATCGCAGGCCGCTCGCGCAGTCGGGCGCGGGCGCCGCGCAGTAGCCCGTCGGCGCGCACACGGCGGGCGCCGCGCAGGCCCGCGTCGCGTCGCAGCGGTAGGGCGTCGCGGGGCAACCGCAGAGGGCGATCGAGAGCGCGGCCATCAACGCCCACGGAGAGCGGGTGTTTCTGGCCGCGGGGAGGCGGAGTCCCTCGCACGTCGGCATCGGAGGTCCCATCGGCGCGCCGACTGCGTACAACGGGTTTGTCGTGCGTGTACAGGGGCGCCCGGTCGGCGCGCGGAGGCGCGGTCGCCGATCAGCGCCGCCGCGCCGCGAACTCGCTTGACCGGAGCGCTTCCGCGCGTGAAGCATTCGCGCCCCATGAACGACCGATTCCTCCGCGCGTGCCGCCGCGAGCCTGTCGACCGCACCCCTGTATGGTTCATGCGCCAGGCCGGGCGCTACATGCAGGAGTACCGCGCCCTGCGCGCCAAGCACACGCTCCTCGAGCTCTGCCGCACGCCCGAGCTCTCGCTCGAGGTCACGATGCAGCCCATCCGCGCGCTGCCCGTCGACGCGGCGATCCTCTTCGCGGACATCCTCCTGCCGCTCGAGCCGATGGGCGCGCCCTTCGAGTTCGCCGCGGGCGAAGGTCCCGTCATTCACGAGCCCATCCGCTCGCGCGAGCAGATCGACAAGCTCCGCGTGTGCGACCCCCGCGAGGGCCTCGGCTACGTGCTCGACGCCATCACGCTCATCCGCAAGGAGCTCGACGGCAAGGTGCCGCTCATCGGCTTCGCGGGCGCGCCCTTCACCCTCGCGAGCTACCTCGTCGAGGGCGGCAAGAGCTCGCACTTCGTCAAGACCAAGACCCTCATGTACCGCGACCCCGAGTCGTGGAACCTCCTCATGACGAAGCTCTCCGACGTGGTGGCGCGCTACCTCGTCGCGCAGGTCGCCGCGGGCGCGCAGGCCATTCAGCTCTTCGACTCGTGGGTGGGCTGCCTCTCGCCGCAGGACTACAGGCAGTACGTGATGCCCCACGTCGCGCGGATTCTCACCGAGGTCTCGACCTGCGGCGTCCCGGTGATCCACTTCGGCACCGGCACCGCGACGCTCCTCGAGCTCCAGCGCGACGCGGGCGGCACGGTCATCGGCGTCGACTGGCGCACGCCCCTCGACGACGCGTGGAATCGCCTCGGCGACGGCGTGGCCGTGCAGGGCAACCTCGACCCGCTGCTCCTCCTCGCGCCGCGCGAGGTGCTCGAGGCGCAGGCCACGACGATCCTCAAGAGCGTCGCCGGTCGCGAGGGACACATCTTCAACCTCGGCCACGGGATCATCCCCGAGACGCCCGTCGACAACGTCAAGGCCCTCG
Source organism: Myxococcota bacterium (assembly GCA_052035985.1). Lineage (GTDB taxonomy): Bacteria > Myxococcota_A > Polyangia > Polyangiales > CAISKJ01. Next base: position 18,844 of record JBPOHC010000750.1, read on the forward strand.
CCGACCTCGTGCACCGCGTGACCGAGCGCGCCTGAGCGCTCCGCCGTCTTCGCGACGCGCTCCCTTCGCTACTTCCAGTCTCGCAGCAGCGGCGTGAAGGCGCGCGCCCCCTCGGCGCGGTCGACCTTGCCCGTGGCGCGCATCGGCAGCGCGTCGACCACGCACACCCTCCTCGGTCGCTTGTGCGGCGCCAGCCTCCGCGCGAGCTCCGCCGCGAGCGACGAGCGCCACGCGGACTCATCGTCGATCGTACGGCTACGAACAATCGCGGCGGCCACGGCCTGACCCCAGCGCTCGTCGGCCACTCCGAAGACCATCGCGGCCTCGACGCCCGTTGATTCCATGAGCGAATGCTCGACCTCGACGGGGTAGACGTTCTCGCCGCCCGTCACGATGAGGTCGGTGCGCCGGGCGTGGATCGTGAGGTTTCGTTCGGCATCGAACGATCCAAGATCGCCCGTGTCGAGCCAGGCTCCGTCGCGCGGGGCGTGGCCCCAGTACCCCGACATCACCGAGGGCCCCTTCACCCGGATGCGTCCGATCTCTCCCGTGGCGACGGGCGCTCCGTCGTCGCCCACGAGTTCGACTTCGAAGCCCGCGAGCGGCGCTCCGCTGTCGTCGCGCGCCACGAGCGGCGCGGACTCGTCGTAGCGCTGCGTGGTGACCTGCGAGCACGCCTCGGTGAGCCCCCAGGTCGTGAGCGCCCTCACCCCCGCCGACGCGCAGCGTTCGAGGAGCGACCGTGGCGTCGCGGCGCCGCCCACCAGCACTGCGCGCAGCGACGAGAGCGCCCCTGCGTCCGCGTGATCGAGGAGCGCGCGCAGCATCGTGGGGACCACCGAGAGCAGCGTCGCGCGGTCGCGCGTGATCGACGCGAGCACCGCGGCGGCGTCGAAGCGAGGGAGCATCACCGCGCAGCGTCGCGCCATCACGCAGCGCGTGAGCACCGAGAAGCCGCCCACGTGACACACGGGGAGGCACAGGAGCCAGCGGTCGTCGTCGCGCCAGCCGAGGTTCGCCGCGCTCGCCTCCGCGCTCGCCACGAAGGCGCTTCGCGGGAGCATCGCGCCCTTGGGCCTCCCCGTCGTACCCGAGGTGTAGAGCATCGCGAGCGTCGCGTCGGGCTCGTGCGCGATGCGTTGATCGCGCCATGCGTCGCGCGCGCTGAGCGGTGCGTCGACGCTGCGCCCATCGAGCACGAGCGACGGCGCGGCGTCGTCGAGGAGGGCCTGCGCCTCGATCTCCGTCAGCCTCGGGTGGATGAGCGCCGCCGTGGCGTCGAGCTCCATCAGCGCGAGGAGCGCGAAGACGGCCTCGGGGTCGTTCTGCGCGCGCACCGCGACGCGTGAGCCCCGGGTGACGCCGCGCGCGCGGAGGCGCTCCATCACGGGCCACACGCGATCTGCGAGCGACCTGTACGAGAGGGTCTCCGACTGCCACACGAGGGCGTCGCGATGGGGGGCCTCGCGCGCCGCGGAGAACACCGAGAGCAGATCGTCGATCATCGCGCGGAGAGCATTGGGGCGAGGTCGAGCCCGAGTCCAGGCGCGCGCGACGCGGTCACGAACGCGGCTTCGCGGCGCTGCGGGATCTCGACGGGTTCCCACGCGGCGAGGCCGGGGTGCAGGTCGAGTCCGCACGCGAGGGGATCGCGCAGCGCGAGGGCGAGCTCGCACGCGGCCGCGAGGGCGACGGGGCCGTCGAAGAGGTGCGTGATGACCACGCCGAGCCCCGACTCAGAAGCGCGTTGCGCGAGCTCGTACGCGCCCACGAGGCCGTGCATCGCGGGCTTGATGACGACCGCGACGCATCCCGCGCGGGGGCCTTCTTTCAAGGCGAATGACGTGTCGTCGGGGTCTGAGAGCGACTCGTCGATGGCCCACGCGACGGCGCAGCGTCCGAGGGCGCGGAGGATCCCCACGGCGACGGGCTGCTCGACGAACGCAGGCGAGACGACCGAGAGCGCTTCGAGGCGCGCGCGCGCGACGGGGAGCGTCCACGCGGCGTTGGCGTCGAGGCGCAGGGTCCAGTCACCGGGGAGCTGTTCGCGGAGCGCGACGAGCGCCGAGCGTTCGCGGTCGAAGAGCCCGTCGGAGCCCGCGATCTTCACCTTGAGCGTGGTGATCCCGCGGGCGAGCGCGGCCCTCGCGTCGTCGAGGAGCGCGTCATCGAGCGCGGCGCCCACGTAGGCGTTCACGGGCGCGCGGGCATCGTCTTCGCGCCCCGAGAGGAGCGCGTGGAGCGAGATTCCCCGGCGCTTCGCTACGAGGTCGAGGAGAGCGGTTTCGAGCGCGAAGCGCGCCGAGCCAGGCATGGCACGAACGCGCGGCGACGAGAGCGCTTCGAAGGGCGCGTCGAGGGAGTTCTCCGCGAGCCAGCGGTGCGCGCCGTCGAGGGCGGAGAGAGACTCTTCGAGCGACTCGGGGGAGTGGCCGGGGAGCGGGGAGGCTTCTCCGAAGCCCTTGTTTCCAAGGTGATCGGAGAGGGTGAAGAGCGCGCCTCGGCGGGTGGAGACGCGCGCCCTCGCGGCGCCGACGGGAGACGATGCGAAGCCTCCGCGGAGCGAGACCGTCGACGCTGCGAGGGGCGGAGGGGTCAACGTCGGAGGCGCATCCGAGCGGCCTTGGCGGCCTTGCGCGCGGCGACGTCTTCGACCTCGGGGACCTCGACGCGGACATCTCCGGTGCCCGTGAGCTTCGCCTGACAGGCGAGGCGGAGGCCGACGATCTTTGCGATGGTGCCGAGGTGGTTGATCTCGGAATCGACGAGGGGCGAGAGGTGCTCCCGCCCTTGGGTTACCGTGACGCGACAGAGCGCGCAGGTCGCGACGCCGCCGCACGACGTCGAGATGGGGTGTCCGCCCTCCTGGAGGGCGCGTAGCAGCGAGGTCCCGGGCGCAGCCTCGACGGTGCGCTCCGTGGGTCCCGCGATGGTGATCTTGGCCATTGCGACGAAGGCCACTATCACACCGCCGCGGGGACTCGCTACGGATCGGCCTCGGAGGCGTAGTCGGTGCGGTCTCGAGACTCCCCGAGGTCGCGCACGAACTTCTGGAGGTGCGCCAGGATCATCTCCCGCGCGACGCGGTTGTGACCGCCCTCGGGGATGATCACGTCGGCGAAGCGCTTCGAGGGCTCCACGAAGGCCATGTGCATCGGCCGCACGGTCTCGTAGTACTGCGCACGCACCTGCGCAAAGGTGCGCCCGCGGTGCTCGAGGTCGCGACGGATGCGGCGCATGAGCCGGATGTCGGCGTCGGTGTCGACGTAGAGCTTCACGTCGAGGCGGCTTCGGATGGGCTCGAGGGCCAGCACGAGGATGCCCTCGACCACGATGATGGGCGTGGGCTCGAGGCGCTCGGTGCGGGTCTCGCGGAGGTGCCGCGCGAAGTCGTAGCGGGGCTTGTCGACGCCGCGACCGGCCTTCAACGCGTCGAGGTGCGCGATGAAGAGCTCGTTGTCGAGCGCGTCGGGGTGGTCGAAATTGATCTTCGCCCGCTCCTCATGGGAGAGGTGCGAGAGATCACGGTAGTACGCGTCGTGCTCGATCGACGCGACGTGCTGCGAGGGCAGGGCCTCGACGATGGAGCGGGCGATGGTGGACTTGCCTGAGCCGCTGCCACCGGCGACGCCGACGAGAAGGACGCTCACGGGCGCGGAGGGTAGTCCCACGGCCGCTGTGATGTGAAGCGCGAACGGTGCGAGGCTCGGACGACGTTCATCACGAAACGCTCGTTCCGCGGGGATTTCAGTGACGTTTCAGCGAGTGAGGGAACGTCGCTGTGGCAGACACGCCCGAGCGCTTGTGCGGTTGAGTGCGTGTCGAGGGAGAGAGAATCGATGACGGGCGAGAGCCACGAAGGTCGGAGCGCCTCTGGAGCGACCGCGAGGTCGATGACGTCAGAGCCCCCCGGTCCGCTCGCACCCGCGCGGGTGCTGGTCGTCGAGGACGAGGTGCAGGTGCGGCGCGCCGTGGTGCGCTACCTCCGCGACCCTGCGTTCGAAGTGCTCGAGGCCGACGACGGCGAGCAGGCGCTGGAGATCATCGGCCGCGGCGGCATCGACGTGGTGCTCGCCGACGTGCTGATGCCGCGCATGTCGGGGATGGAGATGCTGCGGCGCGTGCGGTCGCAGAGCCTCGACGTCGAGGTCATCATGATGACCGCCCACGACGAGATCTCGATGGCCTTCGAAGCCGTGCACGCGGGGGCGTTCTACTTCCTCAAGAAGCCCTTCGCGGCGCAGGAGCTCCACACGCAGGTGCTCCGCGCGGCGGAGCGTCGACGGATGCTCGCGCGCACCCGAGAGCTCGAAGCGGAGCTCGGCGGATCGCGCGTCGCGTCGCGCCTCGTGGGGAGCTCTCGCGCGATGCGTGAGGTCCGCGAGGTCGTGTCGCGCGTCGCGGCGCTGCCCGTCACGGTGCTCATCACGGGTCAGCACGGCACGGGCAAGGAGGTCGTCGCGAGGGAGATCCACGCGCGCTCGCCCCGCGCTCGCAAGCCCTTCGTGGCCTTCAACTGCGGCGCGCTCACAGAGTCTCTCCTCGAAGCGCAGCTCTTCGGCACGGTGCGCGGAGCCTTCACGGGCGCCGAAGACCGGGCGGGCTTCTTCGAAGCCGCCGACGGGGGGACGCTCTTCCTCGACGAGATCGGCGAGCTGCCGAAGAACCAGCAGGTGCGGCTCCTCCGCGTGATTCAAGAGAGCCGCGTGACGCGCGTGGGCGAGGTGCGCGAGCGCGAGATCGACGTGCGCCTCGTGGCCGCCACCAACATTGACATCAAAGCCGCCGTGGCCGACGGGCGCTTCAGGCCCGACCTCTACTTCCGGCTCCAGGTGCACGAGCTCGAGGTCCCCGCGCTGCGCGATCACCGCGAGGACATCCCCCTGCTCGCGTACCACTTCATGGCGAGGCACGGGCCGAGGCACAACCCCCGCGTCACGCGCATCTCTCCGATGGCCGTGCGCGCGCTGGAGTCGTACGCGTGGCCGGGCAACGTCCGCGAGCTCGAGAACGCCGTCGTCTCGGCCCTCGGCACTGCGAAGGGCGACACGCTGGAGCTCGACGCGCTCCCCAAGGCCGTGCGCGCCGCGCCCCTCGCCACGGCGGTGAAGGCGTCGTCGCCGGGGGCCGACACCGCGCTCGACTACAACATCGCCAAGCGCCGCGCCGTCTCGGAGTTCGAGCGCACGTACTTCAAGAACCTCATGGAGCTCACGCAGGGCAACATCTCCCGCGCGGCTCGCCTCGCGGGGCTCGACCGCAGCAACTTCCGACGCATCCTCCGGCGCGCGCAGGCCGACGGCCTCGGGGCCGTGATCACCGACGACGCGCCCGACCTCGACGGAGACGGCGTCGGCGGCGCTGCGTTCACCGACGCCGACGACGCGTGAAGAGCGCCGCGCAGAGCCCGAAGATCACGGCTCCCAACGCGCCCGCGCGGCCCGACGAAGGGCCCGCGGCGCAGCCCTCGAAGTAGTTGCCCTTCGCGGGGTTCACGCATTGCTCCGAGGTGTTTCCGTCGGCGTGGCCGAGGGGGTCGAGCACCTGGACGTTGAAGCACACGGGGCCCGACGCGTCGGCGCCGCGCAATCTGAACGTGCGCTGCGCGGTGCTCACCACCGACGATCCCGAGCGCTGGAGCCGCACCCTGTCTCGCTCGCGAGGGCCTGAGATTCCCGGTCCGCGGGTCTCATAGATCACGTACTCGAGGTCGCTCTCGGGCCACGGAGAGTCGCCGAGACCGAGCACGCCAGATGTGGCGCGGTCGAACTTCACGGTGATGTCCGACGCGTCGGGGTCGCAGTCGCTCGAGGGCGCGTCGTCGGCCTTCACGTCAGAGACTCCCGCAAACACGAGGCGCTCGGGGGCGAGGCCGCGGCCCGTGACGAAGGTGATGCTGCTGCTCCCGCTGCCCTCTTCTTGATACGTGACGAAGTAGCGCCGCGACGCCTGGAGCACCGCGCCGCCGGGGCCCGCGAGGGGCTGCCACACGATCTCCTCACCGACCGCCGCGGAGGTGCCTGGGAAGCACTCCGAGTCGAGCGACTCGAGCCGCACGCACACCACCGGCGGCGACGGGACGCGCCCGTAGTACCGCAGCCGCACGGGGCTGTTGAGCGGCACGTCGACTCCCTGATCCGCGGGGAACGAGTCTCTCAGCGTGCCCGCCGTGATCGGGTCGATGCCGCCGTCGCCCGCGTCGCACTGCGCCCGCGCCGCGCCCGAAGAGACCATCGCCGAGAGGCCGAGGGCGAGCGCGGTCGCCGCGAGGGCCGTGCGGTTCGTCGTGTAAGACATCGCGCGGATGGTACATCATCGCCGCGATGGAGCCGCGGCTCGAACGATGGCGCCCCTCGCCTGCGGCCGTCGCGGCCCTCGTCTCGGGGGTCGCGCTCGCGCGCATGGCGGCGCCCACGGTGACAGACCGCGACGCGGGTGAGCTCTCGACGGCGGCGTTCAACCTCGACGTCGCGCACCCCACGGGCTTCGTCTTCGACATGGCGCTCATGCGCCTCGCGGCCCTCGTCCCCGTGGGCGACGTCGCGATGCGAATGAACCTCTGCGTGGCGGCCCTGGGCGCGGCGTCGTGCGCGCTCGCCGCGTCGCTCGCGTGGAGGCTCGCTTCGAACGCTCCGCCCGTCGCGCGGTGGCTCTGCGCGCTCGCGCCCGCCGCGGTGATGGCCTCGTCGCCCACGATCGTTCGGGGGTGGACCGCCGTCGAGGTCTACTCCGCCGCGATGTTCGTCGCCCTCGCGTGCTTCGAACTCTTCGCGCGCGCCACGAAGCCCGCGCCTCGCAGGCGACTCCTCGCGGCGCTGTCGGGCCTCGCGGCGCTCACGCTCCACACGTCTGCGCGGCCCGCGGCGGCGCTGTGCCTCGCGGCCCTCACGCTACAGGGCGCGCGCGCGCTCGATCTCCGTGCGCTCGCGCGGAGGGTCACCGCGGTGCTCGTCGTGACGGCCTCGACCGCGGCGCTGGTGCTCTGGCTCCCCGTCGCGTCGCGCCGCAACGGACCCGTCGACTGGGACGATCCCGAGACCCCGAGGGCCGTCGCGGCGCACCTCTCGGCGGCGTCGATTCGCGTGTCGTTCAAGTCTCGAATGCTCGTCGGGTGGCGCGTCCCCGAAGACCTCGCGCACGCGGCATCGATCCTCTGGGAAGACCTCGGCCCCCTGTGCCTCGCGCTCGCGCTCCTCGGGCTCGTGCGCGCCGCGCGTGACCCCCTCGCGCGCATGCTCGCCGTCGTGGGGATCATCGACCTCGCGTACGCCGTCGCGGTGAACCCCATGGGCATCGCAGACCGGCAGACCCTCTTTCACTTCGAAGCCTGCGCGGCGCTCCTCGCGGCGGCCGCGGCGGCGCAGCTCGCGGGCCTCGTCGCGACCACGCGGATGCGGCACGGCGCTGCGATCCTCGCGTTCGCGCTCGGCGCCGCGGCGCTCCTTCGTCGCGACCCCTCGTGGGCGGGCGCGGCCGACGGGTGGAGCGCGCCCGAGCTCCTCGGCGGCCCTGGAGCGCTCGGCGCGGTGCCTCCTCGCACGCTCGTATTGTGCGGCTCCGACGACCTCTGCGGCGGATCGCTCTATGCGCAGCACGTAGAGGGAGAGCGCCCCGACGTGACGGTGCTCCCTCGCTCTCACGTCGCCTGCGCGTGGACGTGGCGTCGCATCGAGGCGAGGCGCTTCGGCGAGGCCGTCCCCGCGGTGGGCGACGACGACTCCGAGGCCACGAAGATCGAGCGCATCATGATGCTCCTCCGGCGCTACGAAGATCGCGTGCGGTGGGAGGGCAGCGGTGAGGGAGAGCGCCCCGAGATCCGCGCCCGCTGGCGCTTCGGGACGGGTGAGTCTCCGGTGCTCTCGGCGCCCGGTGCCACCGTCGGCGACGTCGACGCGCAAGCCGAGCGATGGGTGCGCGACCGGCTGCCCCCAGCGCCCGGCGCGGGCGCGCGATGGGTCGGCGCGATGACCACCTTCGCGGCCGGATCGAGGCTCGCGCGGGCGGACCTCATGCGCGCGGTGCCGCTGTGGCAGGCCACGCTTCGCATCAACCCGGAGCACGTCTCGGCGCGCACCAACCTCGCCGTGGTGGCCGCGCGGAGCGGAGATTTTCGCGCCGCCATTGCGCTCACCCGCGAGGCCCTCGCGCTCGACCCCGAGCGCCCGATGGCGTGGCGCAACCTGCGAGACTTTCTTCGAACGTCGGGCGACGAAGACGGCGCGCGCGAGGCCGAGCGGGAGTATCTCCGCAGGCGTTGAGTGAACGTCGACGCCCGCGCCCGCGTCGCAGACAGAACCGAACGATGCCCCGCCGAACGCACCGCAGCGCCCTCTCTCGCACGCTCCTCGCCGCCGCGATTCTTCTCGCCACGGGCGTGAGCGCGCAGCCCCGCGACGACTCGTCGACCTCGCACGTCGAAGCCTTCATGCGCATGCGTCAGGCCGCGGCGGCGCGGGCTCGCGGCGACCTCGACGAGGCCGCGCGTCTGCTGCGTGAGGCCATCGATGGAGGCGCTCCGCCCGAGGCGCTGCGCGACCTCGCGGTGGTGTTCGAAGCGCAGCGAAGGTGGCGCGAAGCCGCGGGCCTCTGGACGCGCTACGGCACGCTCGCGCTCCGTGACGCCGAGCGCACCGCGGCCATCGAGCGCAGGGAGGGCTTGCGGCGCATGCTCACGACGCTGCGCGTGCGGGTGACGCCTCCCCTCGCGGCGCGTGCGGCGCGGGTGTGGTTCGATCACGAGCCTCCGCGCTGGTATCAGACCGGCGGCATGGAGTACGTGGCCGAGGGAGGGCGCCACCGCGTGCGCGTCGAGGTCGAGGGCTTCGAACCGTGGGAGATGATGGTCCCCACGGGCTTCGGCGAGGCTGTGTCGGTGGTGGCGGTGATGCAGCGACGCGCAGCGAACGACGCAGGAGCGCGGTAGAGAAGGTCTTTCAGCGCGGCTCCCAGCGGAGCATCTCGCCTCCACCGGCGAGGATGCGCTGCTGGTTGAGGCCGTCCTGGTTCATCAGGAAGATGCCGCCGCGGCTGGAGCTGAACGCGATCATGCGTCCGTCGGGCGAGAAGGTCGGATCGACGTTGCTCCCCTGCCCCTCGGTGAGCCTGCGCACGGCGCCCGAGCCGATGTTCACCGTGAAGATGTCGCTGCCGCCCGAGCCGCGCCCCGAGTACGCGATGGTCTGCCCGTCGGGCGCCCACGAGGGAGAGGTGTTGTAGCTCCCCGCGAAGCTCACCCTGCGCTGACCGCCGCCGCCCGCGTCCATCACGTAGACCTGCGGACCGCCCGCGCGGTCGCTCACGAACGCGATCTTCGAACCGTCGGGAGACCACGCGGGGGAGATGTCTGCGCCGGGATCGGTGGTGACCCTTCGGAGGTTCGATCCGTCGGACGAGCCCACGTAGATGTCGCTGTTGCCGTCGCGCGTGAGCACCACGGCCATGCGCGACCCCGAGAAGGCCGCGCCCATCACGAGGCCGTCGGCGCGCAGCACCGGCTCGCGCGACCCGGAGCGGAAGAGCGCGAGAAATCCTTCGGGCGTCTGCGACGACCAGTAGAGCCCGCTCGGGCCCCAGTTGGGCGTGAAGTTCAGCCTGCCGGCGCTCACCTGCGAGAGGTTCTCGCCGTCGCAGTCGACGGTGAAGATGTGCCTCCGACCGCGTGCGCCGCGGCGCGCGAAGGCGATGCGGGTGCCGAACACGCCCGCCTGATGCGTGTAGTGCTCGATGAGGTCGTTGGCGATGCGGTGCGCGACGGAGCGCGCCGAGCCGGGGCCGTACGCGCGCGTGAGAACAGGCGCCGCGGGGCGACCGGGCTCCCACACGCGGAGGTCGACGCGGACGTTGTCGGTGGTGCCGGTGACCTGTCCCTTCACGACCGCGGTGGCGCCGACGGAGACCCACGAGGGCGCGGAGATGTTGGTCCCCTCGCTGTCGAGGTCGGCGGTGAACGAGCGGGGGTCGAGCACGCGGAAGAGCGACGAGAGGCGCAGGTCGTTCGAAACAACGCCCGCGATGCCGTCACCCGACGTGCCGCGGAGCGCGGGGATCGCGATGGGGAGCAGCCGCGCCTCGAGGCCCTGGAGCGTGATCGTGAGGTCGCCCACGGCGGGGACCTGCGTGACCTGCGCGGCCTGCGGCTGGTTCTGCGCGCGCGATACGAGCGGCGGTAGGAGCGCCGCGCCCGCGGCCGCGGCGACGAGGAGACACTGAGGGATCCTTCGCATCACGCGCGCAGTGTACCGAACATCGTCGGCGCTTGCGAAACAGATGCAGCGACGGCTCAGTGCATGCTCGCGAGGGGCACGTTGACGTTGATGTTGCGCCCGCCCACGGCCGTGACCTCCTCGGGCGTGAGCGACTCGATGCGCTCGTGGTGCTCGGCGAGCGACTGGGCCTGCGCGAGGATGTCGGCGTCGAGCGCGTCGTTGCCCGAGGCCGTGGTGATCGACGCGCTCTCGATGGCGCCCGCCGCGTCGATTCGGATGCGGAACGTGAGCCTCCGCGGCTCGCTCCCCGTGAGCGCCGTGGTCACGCGGATGTGCTGCCGCAGGAACTCGTCGATCTTCGTCGCCGCGCCGTGCGTCGCCTGCGCGGGGTCGGTGGTGTCTCCGACCGAGCTCCCCGAGGGGTCGCCCTCGCCCGCGGGGGCCGTGGGGTCGTTGGCGCGCTCGGCCGCGGCCATCTGCGCGATGCGCTCGAGCTCCGCGAGGTCTTGATTGCCGCGCGCCTCACGGCGACGCCCCGTGATGATGGCGTTCATGTAGTCCTGCGCGCCCGCGTCGGGGGCGAGCTGCACCGCCGTGGGGTCGCGCGCGATGGCGACCTGTCGCGGGGCCTCGCGCTCGGCGAGGGTGGGCGTCTGCCGGTGCACGACGTGGCGCGGGTCGAAGTCTCCGCCGCCCTTCTTCAACAGATGCGTCTCGATGATCTGCTGCGGGGCCGCGGCGCGCGTGACCGAGACGTTGCCCTCGCGGTGCCCGAGGCGCAGCGAGGTGAGCGCCACGGCGAGGTGAACGATGAGGGTGACCGTGAGGCCCGCGAACACGCCGCGGCCGTCGTCGCGGTGCGCGTCGAGGGTGCGGTTCTGCACGGGCACCGTGACCGCAGGCGCCGGAGGCGCGACGGAGGGGAGCGTGAGTCCCTGCGGAGGCGTCGGATCGTCGTCGGTGGGGTTCATCGCGCGGACGTCGGTCGTGTGTACCACAACACACCCGCGCGTTAGGAGCGCGCGCGGAGGGTTGCAGGATCATCCCATCGCCGGGGGTGAAGTCTCGGGGTTGCGCGAAATCATCCACCCCTCGGACCCACGAAACACCTTGTTTTCAAGGGTCTCTACCGTGGCACGGAGATCGCTACATAGGAGGGCAACGGGCGCGACGGAGCGCCGGTCGAGAAGGAGCGCAACGGTGGACACGACGATGGTGGAGCAGGAGAGCGTGACGTCGGTTGGGATGCAGCCCGTGAGCCCCGAGGTGCGAAAGCGCGTCGAGGCGGCGTTCCGGTCGTATGAGTCGCGGCTGTTCCACGCGGCGCTCCGGATCACGCGCAACGACGACGACGCGTGGGACGCCGTGCAGGAGGGCATGGTGAGCGCGCTCCGCCACGCCGACCGCTTCCGCGGCGACGCCGCCGTGGCGAGCTGGATGTACAGCATCGTCGTGAACGCGGCCCTCTACCAGCGCCGCCGCACCGTGGCCCGACGCCGCGGGGCGGACAAGTACACCGAAAAGGTGTGGCCCGAGGCCGAGCGCTCCCTCGAAGCCGGCACCACCTTCTGCGACCCCGAGTCGTGGCTCCTCTCGCGCGTCGAGCTCGGTCGCGCGCTCGAGCACATCGCCACGCTCCCCGAGGAGAAGCGCACCCTCCTCGAGCAGTCGATCGACGGCGAGTCGTGCGCCGACATCGCCGACGGCGTCGGTCAGCCCGTGGCCGCCGTGAAGAGCCGCCTGTGGCGCACCCGCGTGGCCCTGCGCGAGCAGATGGGCCTCGCGGCCTGAGCCTTCGAGTCCCTCAGAGCGACAGCGCGAGCACGCGCCCGATGGCCGCCACCAGGTCATGGGCGCGCGCCGGCTTGTCGACGTAGTCGTCCATGCCCGCTTCGAGGCACAGCTCGCGGTCGCCGCGCAGCGCGTTGGCCGTCATCGCGATGATCTTCGGCCGCGTGACGCCCCACCGCTCCACGATGCGCCGCGTGGCCTCGAGGCCGTCGAGCTCGGGCATCTGCACGTCCATCAGCACCACGGCGTAGCGCTGGCGTTCGAGCGCTTCGAGCGCCTCGAGCCCGTTCGACACGACGTCGACGCTGAACCCGTTCTTGCGCAGCATCATCTCGGCGACGCGCTGGTTCACGGGGTTGTCCTCGGCGACGAGCACGCGCAGTCCGCTGCGCTCGGGCGCCGGGATGAGCGAGTCGCGCTGCGCGGGCGGGGCCTCGCCCGAGTCCGAGCGGCGCACGCGCACGGTGAACGTGAAGGTCGTCCCGCGGCCGTGGACGGTCTCTGCGCTGATCGATCCGCCCATGAGCTCGCAGAGGCGCTTCGAGATGGCGAGGCCGAGGCCCGTGCCGCCGTACCGCCGCGCGGTGCTCCGATCGCCCTGGGTGAAGGGCTTGAAGAGCCGGTCGAGGCGGTCCGCGGGGATGCCGATGCCGGTGTCTTGCACGCGGAAGCGCAGGGTCACGGGGGCGTCGGGGTCGAGGTTCGCGTCGGCCTCGAGGCGCACGTGGACCTTGCCGTGGCGCGTGAACTTCACCGCGTTCGAGAGCAGGTTGACCAGCACCTGCTGCACGCGGAAGGGGTCGCCGCGGGAGTACGTGGGCACGCTCGGGTCGACCTCGGCGGACAGCTCGAGGCCGCGCTGGCGGGCCTGCGCCGACACGATGTCGACGGCGTCGCGCACGACGCTGCGGGCCTCGAAGGCGCGGTCTTCGAGCTCGACCTGGTGCGCCTCGATCTTCGAGAAATCGAGCACGTCGCTCACGATCGAGAGCAGCGCGTCGCCCGAGGCGCGCAGCGTGTGGACGTACTCCACCTGCTCGGCGTTGAGGGGCGTCTGCTGGAGGAGCGAGATCATCCCGATGACGCCGTTGAGGGGCGTGCGGATCTCGTGGGAGAGGTGCGCGAGGTACTCGCTCTTGGCGCGGCTGGCCTCCTCGGCCTCGGCGCGCGCGCGCAGCGTCTCGGCCAGGAGCCTGATGCGGGCCACGTTGGCCGACACGAGCTCCGAGACCTGCGTGAGCAGCGCGGCCTCGCTCGGACCGAAGACCCCCGAGCGCTTCGACGACGCGTGGATCGTCCCGTAGGGGCGGTCGCCGTCGTGGATGGGCACGTGGAGGATCGAGCGGATCGAGATCGTCGCGAGGGCGGACTGCGCGGAGGTCGACGGCACGTCGTCGCGGATCACCGCGCGGTCTTCGCGCAGGGCCATTTCGAACGCGGTGCCCGCGATGGGGAGCGGCGGCGGCAGCGCCACGGGCTCGCGCTCGGACTCGAGGGCGACCATCTCGCCGTCACCCGTAGCCTCGCGGTAGAGCGACACGCCCGCGTGGTCTCCCGGCAGCACGCGGGCGATGCACGCGCAGGCCGCGGCGTAGACCTCGCGCTCCGTCGTGGCGCGGTGAAAGCGCAGGCTCATCTCCCCGAGGAGGAGGAGCCTGTCGTCGCACGTCCCGTCGCGCGGGGGCGTCACGGTCTCATCGAGGGGCGAGGTCACTGGCTGGTGAGGGGATCGGTGACGATGCCGAGCTTCTCGACACCCGAGGTGCGCATGATGGCCAGCACGCGCACGACGATGCCGTAGGGGATGCTCTCGTCGGCCTGGACGTAGGCCTCGTGGTCGCGCTGGATGATGGCGTTGGTGCGGAGCACGTCGCCGAGGCGCTCCATCGAGACCTTGTCTTGCCCGACCCAGACGGCGATGGGAGAGCGGAGGTCGGCGGCGTTCTCGTGGCCGATGGTGATGTGCAGCTTGGTCTCGGTCACGGGCATCTGCGGCGCCTCGGCGTTGGGCAGATCGACCTTGATGCCCGCCTGGACGAGCGGCGCCGTGACCATGAAGATGATGAGCAGCACGAGCATCACGTCGACGAGGGGCGTCACGTTGATGTCGCTGACAGGGCCGCCGGAGTTTCCGCCGCTGGAGATCGCCATCGCGCCTTCTCGGAGCCTGAGTCGCCGCCTACTTGAGGATGTGGCGACGGACGATGTTCAGGAAGTCGTTCGCGAAGATGTCCATCTCGGTCGAGAGCACGCGCACCTGACGGATGAAGTAGTTGTACGCGATGACGGCGGGGATGGCGGCCACGAGGCCCACGGCGGTGGTGAAGAGCGCCTCGGCGATGCCGGGGCCCACGCGGTCGATGGTGCTCGTGTCGTGCGAGGCGCTGAGCGCGAGGAAGGCGTGCATGATGCCGTACACCGTGCCGAAGAGGCCGATGAACGGGGCCGTGCTGCCCGTGGTGGCGAGGAAGGGCACCATGCTCTCGAGCACGGTGGTCTGCTTCGAGGTGGCGCGGCGCAGGGCGCGCTCGATGTTCTCGATGCCGCCGGAGTCGTCGTTGCCCGCGGCGGCCTTGACCCTGATGAGCTCGTCGTAGCCCGCGCGGTAGAGCTGCGCGACGGGGCTCCGCGGGCGCTGCACGGCGGCGTCGTTGGCGACGTTGAGCTGCCGGGTCTCTTCGAAGACGCGGAGGAACGACTCGTTCTCGTCGAAGGCGCGACGGAGGTAGAGCCACTTGAAGCCGATGATGTACCAGCACGCGATGCTGAAGATCAGCAGGATGGCGAGCACGATCTTCACGGGCAGCGTGGCCTGCGCGACCAGTTCGAAGGTGCCCAGGGTGTGCGCCGCGGGTCCGCTCCCGCCGCTCGAGTGCTGGAACGTGACCAGCCATGAGTAGATCACGTGGTGCATCGCGTCTTCGTCCTCACGGCTATCGCCCCTCGCACGGCGGTGTCAATCGCAGAGCACCGGAGCCCCGCAGTTCTGCCCGCGCCACGCCGTTTGCCACGCGCCGCTGTCGCGCGGCGCCCGCGCTGGTAGAGTGCGCCCCGTGGACGAGCAGGAGACCCCGATCCAGGCGCAGATTCCACGGCTCTCGCGGGCGATGAAGACCGTCGCCGCGGTGCTCGGCGTGGTGTGGCTCCTCGAGGTGCTGCTCCAGGGCACGGGCATCGGCGGCATGCGCGGCCCCATGGGTCCCTTCGAAGCCCTCGCGCTCGTGCCCGCCTCGGTGATCCAGCGCTGGCGCGTGTGGCAGCTCGCGACCTACGCGCTCCTGCACGACCCCTCGAACGCGCTCGGCCTCGTGCTGACGGTGTTCGCGCTCTGGTTCGCGGGCTCTCCCCTCGAGCGCCTCTGGGGTCCGCGGCGCGTGCTGCTCATGCTCGGCGCGGCCACCCTCGCGGGCGGCGTCACCGTGATGGGCGCGGGCGCGCTCATCGCGAGCATCTACACGGGTCTGACGGTCTCTCCCGCGGCGGCCAACACGGCGCTCCTCGCGGCGTGGTGTCGGCTCCACGCGCGTGAGCAGCTCTCGTTCTTCGGCCTCGTGACGCTCACGGGCGCGCGCCTCCTCGCCTTCAGCGTGGCCTTCTCCGCGGTGCAGTTCGCGTGGCAGCGCAGCGGCGCGGGCGCTGCGGCCCTCGTGGGCTTCGCCGTGGGGTGGGCCTTCGCGTCGCCCCCGCGCGACCTCGCGTCGACCCCGCGCCGTCGCGCCGAGAGCGGCCCGCGGTTCCGGGTGATCCAGGGCGGCGGAGGCCGCGACCTGCCGAATTGAGCGCTCCGTTGCGTGCGACGCGCTTTCGGGGCGATGCTCCCGCTCGATGCTTCGACCGCTCCGCCGCGCGCTGCTCTTCGTCCTGATCTCAAGCTGCGTCGAGCAGGTGCCGCCGGAGCCCACGTGCACCGACGGACGGAGCCGCTGCGTCTCGCAGGTGAGCCTCGGCGCGGGCTTCGGGTGCGCGCTCCTCAACGACCGCACCGTGTGGTGCTGGGGGCGCAACGACGAGAGCCAGCTCGGCTACGCCACCACCGACCTCTGCCCCGAGGAGCTCGCGAGCGGACAGACGCGCTCCGTCGCGTGTCACACCTTTCCCTTTCAGGTCACGGGGCTCGACCACGCCACGCGCGTCGTGACGGGGTCCTCGTTCGCGTGCGCGCAGCGCGACGACGGCACCGTGCGCTGCTGGGGCGCCAACGGCGCGGGGCAGCTCGGCAACGGCCTCACGCTCCCCTCGCCCACGCCCGTCGCGGTGCGCGGACTCACGGGCGCCACGGCCCTCGCGGCGGGCGCGCGTCACGCCTGCGCGGTCTCGATGGGCAAGGTCTGGTGCTGGGGCGCCAACGACCGCGGACAGCTCGGTCGCGCGCCCGCGTCGCGTCCGTGCTCGATGGCCGAAGGCGCCGTCGCGTGCGAGTCGCAGCCCGTGCAGGTCCAGGGGCTCGAGAACGTCATCTCGGTGACCGCAGGCGCGGCCCACACCTGCGCGCGCGTCGCCGAGGGCTACGCGATCTGCTGGGGCGACGCGCGCTACGGTCAGCTCGGAGGAGGCTCCGCGAGCGCCGATCCGTCGCCGGTTCCCGTCGCGGTGCTCTCCGACGTGCTCCCGCTGGAGGCGCTGCGAGACCTCTCGGCGGGCGCGCAGCACACCTGCGCGAGAGACGAGAACGGCGCCGTGTGGTGCTGGGGGCGCAACGACCACGGAGAGCTCGGATCGGCCTCTCCAGAAGGCGTTCCCGAGCACTGCGCCGGTCCGTGCAGAACGTCGCCTGCGAGGGTCCCCTCGCTCGATCGGCGCACGCCCGACGCGGGTGAAGCGCCGCTCGACGCCGCGGACGATGTCACCGCGAACGACGCGGGACGCGACGCCACCGCAGACGCTCGCATCGACGCCGCCGCAGACGTCGCCCGCGACGCGACCCTCGACGCGCGCGCAGACGCCTCCGACGCCGAGGGCACCGACGTCAGCGAAGACGCCGACGCAGCGGTCGAAGATGTCGCCACGGTCGACGCCGTCGCGCCGCCCTCGATGGTGCCGCGCGCGATCGCGTCGGGGGCGACCTTCGCGTGCGCCGTGCTCGACGACGGAACGGTGCGATGCTGGGGCGACAACTCCGATGGACAGCTCGGTGACGGGCGCAGAGTCCAACAGCCGCAGCGGCCCGTGATGGTCATCGCGACGCCCGGCGCGGCGCCCACCAACCCCCTTCAGAACGTGGTGAGCGTGGCCTCGGGCGCGGCGACGTCGTGCGCGCTCCTCTCCGACGGGAGCCTCCGTTGCTGGGGCTCCAATCAGGGGGGCGCCCTCGGCAACGGGACCACGAGCGCGCAGTCGGGCCCCGTCCCCGTGACCTGGTGAACGCGATGGAGCCGACGCCGATGACGCCCTCTCGACCGCGCGCCTCTCGACTCCGCAGCGCGCTCGTCGCGGCCCTCGCCGCCGCGTCGACCGCGCGATGCTCCGCGGAGCTCTCGGACCTCGCGCCCGACAGCGGCATCGTCGTGGGCCCGAGCACGCCCACGAGCGCGCCGCCGTGTGCGGGCGCCGCGTGCGTGCGCGTGGGTCACTGCGCAGCGGGACAGGCTTCGGCGCAGTTCCGATCGCAGACGATGCTCCCCGCGTCGGCGTCGCCGTCGGCGCGCTTCGCGATGCAGGTGACCTTCGACAACTGCTCGGGCGTCGACTGGACCACCGACGCGTTCTCGCTCATCCCCGTCGACCCCGAGGAGGGCAACGCGTGGGGCGTGCGTCGCGTGACGCTCCCCGCGGAGGTGCCCGACGGCGCCGAGGTGACCTTCACCTTCGAGCTCCAGGCGCCCCTCGCGACGGGCGCGTATCCGTCGCGCTGGGCCGTGTCTCGCGACCGCGTCGAGGTCTATCAAGAGCACACGCCGACGCAGACGGTGAACGTGCTCGCGCCCGCGGACTGCACGCAGCCGGGGCCCCGCATCAGGTTTCGAACGCAGCGCGGTCCTGCCCCCTTCGTGGGAACGGGCGGGCGCCTCCGCACGAGCGTGACCTTTTCGAACTGCGACACGGCGGCGCTCACGCGCGCCGACGGGTGGTCCCTCGCCTCGCTCTCAGACCCCGGTGACACATGGGGAACCGCGCGCGTCGAGCTCCCCAACGATGTGCCTTCGGGCGCGGAGGTGACCTTCGACCTCGACCTCGTCGCCCCCTCGACGCCGGGTCGCTACCGCTACGCGTGGCAGGTCGCGCAGCGCGGAACGGGCGTGGGCGAAGCCTCCCCGACGCTCAACCCCGTGGTGCTTCGACCCGCGGACTGCAACAGCGCCTCGACGCCCGCGCGCTACGTCTCGCAGAGCACCCCGCCGGGCACCGTCGATCCCAATCAGGGCTTCGACGTGCGCGCGACCTTCGCCAACTGCGGCGAGGCCACGTGGGACGCGCGCCACCGCCTCGACAGCGCCCTCGCCGACGCCGCGCACACGTGGAACGCGGGTCCCGTCGAGCTCCCGCTCCCTGTCGCGCAGGGCTTCGAGATCGACGTGCCGTTTCATGTGAGGGCTCCGTCAGCGCCCGGTCGATACCCCTACCGCTGGCGCATCACGGGCCCGAGCGGCGGCCTCGAAGAGCCGACGCCGCCCGTCGACATCACCGTGCGCTGCATCCCCCGCTGCGGCGATCACAACTGCGGCGGCGACGGCTGCGGAGGCTCGTGCGGCGGCTGCGCCGACGGATGGAGCTGCGACGGCGCGCACTGTCAGGCCCCCGATCGCCCCGTGTGCGGCGAGCTCCAGTGGTGGAACACCTACATCACCTACGAGCACATCTCGTCGGGCTGGCGCGACACCGACCTCGGCGTGCGCTCGGGGACGCGCGTGCAGCTCCGTCACACCTCGCGGCTCGAACGCACGGGCGTCTACGGCTGGGGCTACATGCCCGAGTTCACCGACCTCTCGACGGGCGCGCGCTTCAGGCTCTTGCATCTGCGACCGCAGAATCAGTGGGCGACGAACGTGGGCGCGGTGTACCCCGCGGGCTACGTGGTGGGCCTCTCGGGCGGAGACACGCGCGACACGGGCTACCCCACGTGGTCGACGGGGCAGCACCTCTGCGTGCAGACGCTGTGGACGTACCGCGCGGCCTTTCCTCGCGGCGACGACGCGTGCCGCTGAGAGGGTGTTGACCCCCAGCCCGCGACGCGCTTCGGATCATCGCTCGCGGTGGCCCTCGATCGGCTCAGGGGCGGAGGCGCGCGCCGCTCGACATCGCGGCGAGCATCCCGTCGCCGCCCCAGACCACGAGCTCCGAGCCCGTCCACACGGCGCCGTGGCCGTAGCGGGGAGACGGCGCGCCCAGCGTTTCGAGCGTGCGCCAACGGCCCGCGGTGGGCTCGTACGCGCCGCCCGTCTCGACGGGCAAGGGTCGCGGAGAGGGTCCCGGCATGTCGACGGAGGCGCCTCCCCAGAGCACCACCTCGCGGCCCGTCCACACCGCCGTCGTGTCGCTGCGCGGAGGCGGCTGGTCGACGGTCGAGACCGCGCGCCAGCGGTCGGTGCTGGGGTCGTAGAGCGCGCCGTCCGGGGGCAACACCCCGAGGTCGTCGAAGCCGCCCCAGATGAAGACCTCGCGGCCCGTCCACGCGGCCACCGCGTTGGCCCTCGCGCCCGGCGCGCTCGCGGTGGAGAGCGCCCTCCAGCGGTCGCTCGCGGGGATGTACCGCGCGCCGTCGTTGCGCCACCCGTCGTCGCCGACGCCGCCGAAGATCACCAGCTCGGCGCCCGTCCACGCGGCCACGGCGCCCCGTCTCGCGGCGGGGGCTGAGGTCGCAGACATCGCGCTCCAGCGATCGGCGGCGGGGTCGTAGCGCGCGCCGTCTCGCAAGATCGCGTCGTCGCCGAAGCCGCCCCACACGATGAGCTCCGCACCCGTCCACGCGGCCACCGCGTTGGAGCGCGCTGCCGGAGCGCCCGCGGTCGAGAGCGCGCGCCAGCGATCGGTGGCGGGATCGTAGCGAGCGCCGTCCGAGCGCGCCGTGGCCGAGTCTCTACCGCCCCACAGGATGAGCTCCGCGCCCGTCCACGCGAAGGCCATGTCGAAGCGCGGAGCCGGTGCTCCTACGAGCGAAATCGGCGTCCAGCGTCGCGCGTCGAGGTCGTAGCGCGCGCCGTCGCCGAGCGGGGTCTCGCCGTTGAGTCCGCCCCACACGAGCGCCTCGCGGCCGGTCCACACCATCGCGAAGCGGCTCCGCTGCGTGGGCGCGCCAGCGGTCGAGAGGCCGATCCACGCGGGGTCGCAGCCGCCGTCGACGCACGTCCGCCCTGGCCCGCACGCGCACGCTGCGTCGGCGTCGGCGTCGGCGCGAAGTGTTGCGTCGGCGGCGTCTGCGACGTCGAAATCGACGGTCGCGTCGGAATCGACGGAGGCATCACGGAACGCGTCCAGGAGCGCGTCTGGTGCGGCGTCGGAGGGCGTCGGGTCGCCCGCGCACGCGCCGAGCGCGACGACCATCGCGACGCGAAAGATCGCGCGAGAGGGAGCGAAGAGGGTCGGTGTGCATCTCATCGTCGGCGCCGCGCGTCGCGCGAGATCGTATACCCGCAACGCCGCGACGCATCGCGATTGGAACTCGCCCCCCGTTGCGTTACCTTCGCGCGAGGCATTGAGACGCGGGGCGACGCCGATCACGGCGACCTCGCATCACCGCCTCTACCCGCTGGTGCCACATGCAGAGCCAAGACGACGCGGGGCGACCGTCCTCGCGCGCCGTCCCACACGCTGACCACGCTGAAGAGCGCGCGCGCGCCGAGGTGCGCCGGGTGCTCGACGCCGCGCATGACGGCATCGGCATCGTCCGCGACGGCCGATGGACGCACCTGAACCCCGCCCTCACTCGCCTCCTCGGCGAGACCGTCTCCGACGCGCTCGTGGGCAAGGCCGTGCTCGACGGCGTTCACCCCGCCGACCGCGACGTGGCCGACGTCCGTCTGCGCGGCGCCAGGCACTCTCCCGCGCCGAGCCCCGGCGTGCTGCGCTTCATGCGACGAGATGGCGCCGAGGCCGCGCTCGAGGTGTCGGTCACCGCGGTCGAGGGCCTCGAAGGCGACGGCGCCGTGATGCTCGTGGTGCGAGACCTCACCGAGCGCAGGCGACGCTTCGACCGCCTCGTCGCGGCCGATCGCGGCGTGGCGCTCGCGGCCCTCGCGGCGAGCATCGCGCACGGGATCAACACGCCCCTCGCGCAGGTCTACGGCAACGCCTCGTACGCGCGCGACCTCGCGAAGGGTCTTCTCCGAGACATCGACGCGCTGTGGGACGCGGGCGACTCGGCCACCGTGCGCGTCCGCCTGCGGAACATCGCCGAGAGCGTGGGGCAGCTCCACGAGGGCGTGACGGCGGTGGCGAACATCACCCGCAGCCTCGGGCTCTTCACGCAGCGCGACGACGAGGGCGCGGCCACCACCGCGGAGCTCGGGCGCGTGCTCGAAGCGGCCATCGACCTCACCGAGACGATCATCCGTCACCGCGCGCGGCTCACCTGTGAGATCGGGCTCTTGCCGCCGGTGAAGGGCAGCGAGGCCGCGCTGGGTCACCTGCTGCTCTCGGCGCTGCTCGCGAGCGCGCAGGCGATCCCCGAGGGCGACGCGAAGCACAACGAGCTGCGCGTGCGCGCGAGCACCGAGGACAGCGGCGCGCGCATCGAGATCATCGACTCGGGCGAGACCCGAGCGTCTCCCGGCGACCTCACCGACCCGATGGCGGCGCTCGACCGGGGGGCCTCTCCGTCGGCCTTCGCGCTGGCCCTCTGCCGCGCGCTCGCCGCGGCGTCGGGCGGCGCGTTCGAGGTCACCCCGCTCGAGCGGGGGACGCGCGTGACGATCCACCTGGTGGCCGCCGACGAGAGCGTCGCGAACGCGAGCAAGGTGAAGAACAAGGCCGCCTCGCACGAGCCCGTGCGCGGTCGCGTGCTGGTCATCGACGACGAGCCCGTGATGCTCGGCCTGCTCTCGAAGATCCTGAGGCTCGACCACGACGTCGACGGCACCGTCGACCCCTTCGAGGCCCTCGCGCGCATCGAGCAGGGCGAGCGCTACGACGTGATCCTCTGCGACCTGATGATGCCGTCGATGTCAGGCGTCGACCTGCACGCGCGCATCGGCCACTTCGCGCCCCACGTCGCGCGACGGATGGTGTTCCTCACGGCGGGCGCGTTCACCGAGAAGGCGCGGGCCTTCCTCGCGTCGGGCGACGTCGCCTGGTTCGAGAAGCCCATCGACCCCGACCAGCTGCGAGAGATCGTCTCCGACCGCGTCGCCCGCGAGCGGGGATAGACGCCCTCCGCGCGCCTCCCCGGGGGTGGCGGGCCGCCACCCATCCGCCACCCCATCCGCCACCCGTTCCGCCACCCCCACCCCTCGAAAACGCCCGGAAATCACGGTGGCCCCGCGATTGCGATCGGTCCCGTCTCGGAGGGATCGACGATGATTCGAAGCGTGATGTTGGGCGCGGTGTGTCTTCTCCTCGGGTGCGGCGCGGACGATGGCGGCGGCGACTACGAGTCCACCCGCGCGGACCCCGTGGTGCGCGGCGCGCGCGATCGGGGGCGTCACCCCGCCGTGGTGGCGATCCGCACGCGCGAGGGGATGCTCTGCACGGGCGCGGTCATCGCGCCGACGGTGGTGCTCACGGCGCGGCACTGCGTCAGCGTCACGCGCGAGTCCGTCGACTGCGGCGCGCGTCGCAACGTGTTCGGTGATCGCCCCGCGTCGTGGTTCGAAGTGACGGCGAGCGAAGACGCGCTCAACGGTCCGGTCGATGCGAGGGTGTCTCGCGTGCTCGTGCCCGAGGGCGCGAACCTCTGCGGCGCCGACGTGGCCGTGCTGGTGCTCGACCGTCCGCTGCGGGGGATCACGCCGCTCGCCGTCGAGACGCGCGCGCCGAGGGCGGGCGACGCGGTGACGGTGGTGGGCTACGGACGTCGCGGAGACAGCGCCCGCGCGGGCGTCGGGGCGCGCTACACGCGCAGCGATGTGCGGGTGACCGCGGTGAGCGCGCGCGAGGTCGCGACGACCGAGGGGACCTGCCAGGGAGACAGCGGGAGCCCGCTCATCGACGGCCGCACGGGGCGCGTGATCGCGGTGCTCTCACGCGGCGAAGACCGCTGCGTGGGAGGGAGTTCCGTGTGGACGCGCGCCACCGAGGCGAGGGCGCTGATCGAGCGCGCGCTGCGAGAATGAGCGGTGATTCAGGCGCCGCGGACCATCGCTTCGAGGCGGTCGAGCGCGGTGGCGATGGTCTTCTCGTCGGGCCCGAACGAGAAGCGCACGTGATCGCGGAAGCGCGACGCGCGACCGAGGCGGCGCTTGCCCGGGTTCACGTCGAAGAACTCGCCCGGCACGGTGATCACCTGACGCTCCAGGGCCGCGCGGAAGAAGCCCATTCCCGTGTTGAAGGGCGCGGGCAGTCCGGCCACCGAGCCCCAGCCGTAGAAGCCTCCGTCGGGGTCGCGATCGAAGCGCACGCCGAGGGACTTCAGGCGCCCGAGGAGCATCGCGCGCTTGCGTCCGAAGACGGTCTGGATGGCCGCGGTCTCGCGTCGCGCGTAGTCGGCGTTGACGATCTCGCAGGCCGCGCGCTGCATGGGCTTCGAACCGCCTCCGTCGAGGAACGATCCCGCGCTCGCGACGGCCTCGATGATGGGTCGCGGGGCGACGGTCCAGGTGATGCGCCAGCCGGGGTAGCGCCAGTTCTTGGTGAAGCCGTCGAAGATCACCACGGGGTCGCGGTCGACGTCTTCGACGTAGCGCGCGGCGCTCTCCATCGGGGCTTCGGTGCCGGGCGCGGCGTTCCAGATGTAGTGCGAATAGAACTCGTCGACGAGGAGGGCGCAGTCGTACTCGCGCGCGACGGAGAGCCATCGGCGGAGGGCCTCTGCGCCGACGAGACGCCCCGTGGGATTGCACGGGTTCGACATGAGCACGGCGCCGAGCCCGCGGCCCACGACCTCGCGTTCGAACTCGCCCGCGGTGAACTCGTAGCCCCGCGCCGGGTCGAGCAGAATCGGGATCGGCGAGAAGAGACGGAAGACGTCGAGCAGCTCTTCGTAGGCCGTGTAGTCGGGGAGAAAGTGCCCGAGGTTCACGTTGCCGAGGGCCGCCGCGGCGCGCAGGAGAGAGACCCTTCCGCCGCCCGAGATAGACACGTTCTCGGCGGAGTACTTCGACGGCATCCCCTTGCGAAAGAGGTCGTTGTACATGCCCGCGACGGCCTCGCGCAGCTCCCAGAGGCCCGGGACGGGGGCGTACTCCTGGTCGTCGGTGCCGATGCTGAGCGACTGGATTCGCTCGGGCGCGCCGGGGAGCGGGCCCGTCTCGGGCTGTCCCTGGCCGAGGTTGCACCACCCCTCGGCGCCGTATCGAAACCCGAGCTTCTGCGCCTCGGTGGTGACGTAGATGACGCCCGTTCGGGGCACCGCGCGAAAGGCCGTGAAGTTGGTCTCGCTCACGGCGAGCGGTGATCGCACACAACCGCCGCGGTAATCAACGAAGCCGCGCGGCCAGCACGCGGAAGGGGTGCGCGAGCTGTCCCATCAGCGTCTCGGGCACCGGGTCATCGGGCGTCCCGAAGCGCGCGGGGACTTCACCCGCGGGGCAATGGAACGTGCCGAAGACGAGGTCCCAGAGCGAGAACATCCCCGCGAAGTTGCAGCCCGGAATGGCCTTCGCGGCCTCGTGGTGCCAGCGGTGAAAGGTCGGCGACACGAGGACGTACTTGAGCGGGCCGAGGTCCCACCGCACGGCGGCGTGCGTGAAGACCGTGTGCACCATGAGGGTCGCGCCGAGGAGGTCGAACACGTCTTCGCGCGCGAGGAGCACCAGCGCGAGTCCCACGAAGACGTTGTCGAGGAGGTCGTCGACGGGGTGCATCCTCGCGGCGGCGAGGCCGTCGAGGCGCGTGGGGCTGTGATGCACGGCGTGAAAGGGCCAGAGCCATTTCGTGTGCCGTACGCGATGGCTCCAGTACCCGATGAGGTCGGCGACGGCGAGGCACTCGAGCCACTGGATCGCCAGCGGGTGCTCCCAGACGCGCCACGGGATCGACGCGCGGACGTGGTCGATGAAGTCTCCCGCGAGGGCGCCGTAGCCCGCGAGGCGCGCGACGCTGAACACGATTCCGAGCGTCGCGATTCGCGTGAGCGTGCCCGTGACGAAGGGCGAGAACACCCACCACGCGAGGTCGTTCGTACGCGAACGATCGATCGGCGGAACCTCCCCCGCGGGCCACCTTCGCTGGGCGAGGGCCATGAGCGATCCCACGAGCGCGAGGCCGACGTAGATGACCAGAAAGGGGCGCACGGCGGAGGGCACAATCGTACACGCATGAGCGGGTTGCCCGGTGCCCGCTCGTCGCGTAGGTTGCGCGGCTGAGAGGCGGAACTCCACGTGGGCGTGGGACGCATCAACTAGCTCAGATGGGTAGAGCGATCGACTACGGATCGGTAAGGCGAAGGTTCAACTCCTTCGTTGATCACAGTGTTCTCCGTCGGGGGCTCCGCCTCTCGTGATCTCCCTCCGCAGCGCGACGTCACCGAGCGCGTCGAGACTCGCTGACGACGTCCGCGGACCGTAAGAGACACGCCACCGTCCTGCCACGATGCGCGCGAGCGTCCCCTCCGAAGCGCGCGTCAGAGGGTGGTGAGCACATCGGTGCATCGAGGGGGTCATCCGCGTGCGTGAGCCCTGCGATCCGGTGCGCCCTCGGAGGCGCGGCGTGCGCTCGGAATCGTGGCAATCCGCGACCTGTTGATTTTGTCAATTTACAATCGAATATCCCTTGATTCGTAGTGCTATGCTCATCGCATGTCAGCCGTCGAATCGCTCTCTCCAGTGTGCGTCGACGTCGCGCGCGAAGCGCCCAAGACGCTGAACCTCCCCAAACCCCGCTCGGAAGGCTCGGGGGTCGCAAGACCGCCTGCGCCCTCGGCCGCGAGCGTCGACACACCGACCGCGCTTCGCCGCGAGGAGCGGTGGGCCTTCAGCCTCATCGGCGTCTTCGCCGCGCTGCTCATCGCCGTCGCGCTGCAGCCCGCGAACACGCGCCCGGCCGCTCAACGCGACGATGCGCGCTATGCGTCGATGGACGGCGGAGCGTCGCTCCTCGCGGGAGCGCGGGTTGCTCTCGCCCGCTCCGTCCGCTAGGTTCGCGCCTGAGAGGCAGCGCTCCACGTGGGCGTGGGACGCATCAACTAGCTCAGTCTGGTAGAGCAATCGAGTCGTAATCGGTGTGGCGAAGGTTCAACTCCTTCGTTGATCAACAACAGTCTCCTGTCGGGCGCGCTGCCTCTCGAGAACTCCTCGCAGGGCGCCGCAGAAGACGCTTCGCCACCGATGGCTCGCGCTACATGAGCGAGTCGTAGATCCCCGCCCAGAACGAGCAGCGGTTGTCGGCGTCGCCGGGCTCCGTCGAGATCGTCGCGGCGAGGCGAAGACGCAGGTCGGCGCTCGGGGTCCACGCAGGCCACGCGGGCGTTCCGCCGGGATCGGCCGTGGCGGCGAAGCGGGTCCAGTAGCCGCGCATCGCGACGCCGAGCGAGGGCGCCGACGAGTCGTCGCCGAGGAGCCGGCTCCCGTTGCCCCACACGAACGACAGCTCCGCCGCGTGGAAGACGCCGAGGCCGGGGATGCCGACGCGGCCGGGCTCCTGATCGAAGCGGTAGAGGCGAACGGGGTGACCCGCGGCCTGCTGGAGCCGCGCGACGTAGCGCGTGCTGCACGCGAAGAGTCCGTCGGTGGTGACGGCGGTGAGCGCGTCGGCGGGTGAGTCGTAGCGCGACGAGGGGTAGCGATCGGCGATCATCGCGGCCTGCGCGGCGTTGAATCCGAAGTTGGTCCCGCCGCGAACGAGGGCCGCGCGATACTCCGCGTCGGTGGTCACCGCGGGGCCGAGGAGGCCGCCCGTGAAGAGCGTCCCCTCGTCGGTGTTGGTGCCCATGATCATCGGCGCGTCGCTGCCGCGGCCCGCGCGGAAGGCGCTGAGCGGCTGCTCGGTGAAGGTCACCCCGTCGAAGGTCGGGAGGTACACGAAGCCCCGTGTTTGATAGAAGATCCCGCCGGGCTCGTTGGTGCCGGTCACCGCCATTTCGAGGGCCGCCACGGGGGCCGCGCGGAGGCACGCGGCGACGTCGCCCGAGGTGCATCCCACGGCGCGCGCGGCCATGTCGCCGATGGCGTCGGCGTGCGCGCGTGAGGGGAGCTGCGGGCACGGTCCGCTCTCGACGATGGCGCGCGCGAAGAGCCCGCGAGAGCCCGGCGCGACGGCGTGGAGGGCCACGGAGGTTCCACCCGCGGACTCGCCGAAGATGGTGACGCGCGCGGGGTCTCCGCCGAAGTTCGCAGCGTTGTCGCGCACCCAGCGCAGCGCGGCCTGCTGATCGAGGAAGCCCCAGTTTCCCGACGTCGCCGTCGAGGCTCCGAGCGAAGGGTGCGAGAGGAAACCGAACACGCCGAGGCGATAGTTGATCGTGACCACCACGACGTCGGCCTCGGTGACGAGCCGCGTGGCCTCGTAGGTGGCCTCCGATCCGCTGCCCGTGGCGAAGCCTCCGCCGTGAATCCACACCATCACGGGGCGTGAACCCGTGATGCCTCGCGTGGTGACGTTGACGTGCAGACAGTCCTCGGTTCCGCCCGCGCCACCGCCGCCGAGGAGGCTCCCGCCCTGCGCGCATTCGGAGCCCGCGACGGTGCCATCGAGGGGCGCGGTCCACGGGGTGACGGGCGCGGGCGGCGCGAAGCGAAGCGCACCCACCGGCGGTGCCGCGAAGGGGATGCGATGAAACACCTTCACACCGCCGCGATCGACGCCCAACACGGGCCCCGCGACGGTGCGCGCCATCACGGGCATCGGGGCCGCGTCGACGCTCACATCGGCGGGTGCGTCTGTGCTCGCGTCGAGGTTCGAAGGCGCGGCGTCGGCGGGCGTCGCATTGTCGGAGCCGCAGGCGACGAGCAGCGAAGATCCCGCGAGCGCGAGGAGGAGGTGCTTCATGGCGTGTGGCGATAGCGCACGCGATGTCTCGCGCCGTCAAGTGAACCCGCGTTCGACGAACGGTGACGGCGCGGCGCGCCCGTGGGAGCGACGCGGACGTACACTCCGCGCCCTCATGTCATCGGTCACGCCGCCGCGGCTCTCGGTCGAGGGTCTGCGTCTCTCATTCGGTGAGCGCGTGCTCTGTCACGACGTGTCGCTCGCGCTCGGTTGCGGAGAGATCGCTGTGATCGAAG
>JBPOHC010000920.1:0-23713 GCA_052035985.1 Myxococcota bacterium
CGCCGCCGGCATAGCATCGACGACCGTGTCTCCGTCGGCCTCCTCGCGCGCGTCGCGCTCCATCCTCGCGCTCCTCGCGTGGCTCCTCTGCGCGGGCTGCGACACCGGGCGCGGCACCGTCGGCGGAATCCCCCTGCGCGTCTCGGCCCTCGAAGCCTGCGGACCGGGGCAATCGCTCTGCGACGGACGCTGCACCGTCACCGCCTCCGACCCCACGAACTGCGGCGCCTGCGGCCTGCGCTGCGCCGACGGTGAACGCTGCCAGAACCGACGCTGCGTCCCCACGTGCCGCGACGGAGAGACCCTCTGCAGCGCCCTCGATGGACTCTCGTGCGTCGCGATCCTCCGCGATCCCGGCAACTGCGGCGCGTGCGAGCGGCGATGCCGCGACGGCCTCGTCTGCTCCCTCGGCACCTGCGCCACGACCTGCGCCCGCGGCCTCGCGGAGTGCGTCTTCGACGACCCCGACGCGGGTGTGCAACGCCTCTGCGTCGACGTCGCGCGAGACCCCGACCACTGCGGCGCCTGCGACCGCGCCTGCCCGCGCGGGATGCGCTGCGAGACAGGGCGATGCGTCCCCTCGTGCGCGCCCTCGGAGACCGCGTGTGCGGGACCCGACGGCGCGCTCGCGTGCATCAGCCTCGACGACGACCCGCGACACTGCGGCGCGTGCGACGTCGCGTGCCCCGAAGGACAGACATGCTCCTCGGGGCGATGCGCTGCGCGATGCGCGGGCGGACTCACGCGCTGCGGCGACCGCTGCATCGACACGCGCTCCGACGACCGCTCCTGCGGCGCGTGCGGGCGCGCGTGCGGCGACGGGACCCGCTGCGAGGACGGGCTCTGCGTGGTCCGTTGCCCCGACGACCTCAGCCGCTGCGGCGGCGCCTGCCGCGACCTCTCGAACGACCCGCTGAACTGCGGACGCTGCGGCGGACGATGCCCCGCGGGCGAGGAGTGCTCCCGCGGCGCCTGCGAGCCCTCGTGCGGCGGCGGACTGAGACGCTGTGACGGCGCGTGCAGAGACACGCAATCCGACAACGCCCACTGCGGCCTCTGCGGCCTCGCGTGCCCCCCGGGCCTCGTGTGCTCCCGCGGAGAGTGCGCGCCCTCGTGCGCCCTCGGACTCACGCGCTGCGGCGACTCGTGCAGAGACCTCCGCGGCGACCCGCTCCACTGCGGCGCGTGCGGAAACGCTTGCCCCGCAGGGCGATTCTGCGCGCGGGGCGCCTGCGCCACGGCCTGCGAGGGCACGCTCACCGACTGCGGCGGCGTGTGCCGCGACCTCGCCAATGACCCGCACAACTGCGGCGCCTGCGATGCCCGCTGCGGCCCGAGCCAGCTCTGCCACGAGGGGCGCTGCGCGGGCGAGTGCGGCTTTCTCCAGAGCGACTGCGCGGGCACCTGCCGCGACCTCTCGAACGACCCCGCGGCCTGCGGCGCGTGCGGCGTCTCGTGCCCCGTCGGCGAGGTCTGCGTGCGCGGCGAGTGCGCCCGCGCGTGCGACACGGGGTCCTCGAACTGCGGCGGCGCCTGCGTCGACGTGCAGCGCGACCCCCACCACTGCGGCGCGTGCGGAAGCGCCTGCCCCAGCGGACGCCTCTGCGCCCGAGGCGCGTGCGCCGAGACCTGCGGCGACCTCACGATCTGCAGCGGCCGCTGCGCCGATCTCAGCGCCGACCGCGAGAACTGCGGGATGTGCGGCAACGCGTGTCCCCTCGGGGCGCGCTGCGTGGGCGGCGCGTGTGCGCCCTCGTGCGGTGCGGGCGAGGTCGCGTGCGGAGGCGTTTGTACCGCGACGAGCTCGTCACCCACGAGCTGCGGCGCGTGCGGTCGGAGTTGCCTGCCCGACGAGGTGTGCTCCCGCGGACGCTGCGCGTCGGCCTGCGCGTCGGGGCTCACGAGCTGCGGTCGGGCCTGCGTCGACCTCGCCTTCGACGACGACCGCTGCGGCACCTGCGGAACGCGCTGCGTCGCCGGAACACGCTGCGTCGGCGGGCGCTGCGTCGTCCCCTGCGCGGGCGGGCTCACCGCGTGCGGAGACGCGTGCAAGGACCTCAGCGCCGACCCCGAGCACTGCGGCTTCTGCGGCCACGCGTGCCCCGCGGGCGACGTCTGCCGCGACGGGATCTGCGACGGATCGTGTCCGCCGGGGAGCGCCCGCTGCGGCTTCACCTGCCGTGATTTCACGGCCGATCCGCGCGCGTGCGGAGGCTGTGATCAGCGGTGCTCCCGCGGCGAGGTCTGCGCCTCGGGACGCTGCGACTCGGGCTGCGCGGGCGGCCTCGTCGACTGCGACGGCGCGTGCCGCGACCTCGCGAGCGATCCCCTCCGCTGCGGCGCGTGCGAGCGCGCGTGCGCCGCGGGCGAGACCTGCCGTGTGGGACGCTGCGAACGTACCTGCCCCGCGGGGCAGTCACCGTGCGCCGACGGCTGCGCCACGCTCTCGCGCGATAGCGCCCACTGCGGACGCTGCGGCAACCGATGTCCCGCGGGCCAGCGCTGCGCCGACGGACGGTGCCTCGCCCCCTGCGCGGTCGGTGACGTCTGCGACGGCGCGTGCCACGACCTCTCGCGCGACAGCGCCCACTGCGGACGCTGCGGAAACGCTTGCCCCACAGGCTCGCGCTGCATCGACGGCATGTGCTCCACGGCGCCCGCGTGCGCGTCGAGCCCGTGCGCGCGCTTCGCCTCCGACGGGAGTGAGGGACCCTTCGCGCCGCTCGTCGACGTGGAGCTCTCGCCCGGCGTTCACCGCTTCACCACCATCACCGTCGCCGCGGGCGTTCGCGTGACCACCACGGGCAGCGGCGTGCTCGACCTCCGCGCGACGGGCGACGTGCGCATCGACGGCGTCGTCGACGTGTCGGGCGGCAGCGGCGGCGCGCACACCCGCTGCTTCGGCAACGCGTCGGGATCGGGCGGCGGAGGGACGGGCGATCCGCTCTCACCGGGCGTCGACGGAGATACCTGCTCGACCTCCACGCCCTGCGGCGGACCGGGCGGCGGAGGCGGTCTGGGGCCCCCTGGAACCAACGGCGCGCTCAGCGCGGGCGGCCTCGGAGGAACGGGCGGCGGAGGCGGCGGAGGATGGTCCGCGCACCTCGGCGTCGGGAGCTCCTACGGCGGCGGCGGCGGGGGTGGAGGCGGCGGTCCCGCGGGCGGCGGTGGCGGCGGCGGAGGCATCTGCAACCAGTCTTCGGGACGCATCGGGGCATCGGGCGGTCACGGCGGCGGACCCTTCGGCGGCGCGGGCGCGACCATCACCGGCGACGCGGGTCACGGCGGTCGCGCAGGCGCGCTCACCACGTATCAGGGCAGCGACGGCGCAGCGGGGCGCCCCTGTGCGAGCGGACGCTACGCAGGCGGCGGCGGAGGCGGATCGATCGGCGGCGATGCGGCCTTCGACCTCGCGATCGCGCTGACCTTTCAGCCCGGATCGGCGGGTGGCGGCGGCGGAGGCGACGAGGGAACGGGCGGCGGCGGCGGCGGCGGCGCGCTTCGCATCGCGACACCGACGCGCATCACGGTGTCACCGGGCGCGGCGCTGCTCGCCAACGGAGGCGCAGCTTCGAACGCCTGGTGCGGCGGAGGCGCAGGCGGCGGAGGCTCGGGCGGCGTGGTGATGCTCTACGCGCCCGAGGTGCGGGTGATGGCGGGCGCGGTGATCTCCGCCGTCGGAGGGCCGGGCGGCGGGAGCGACCTCCTCGGCGGCGCGGGCGGCAACGGAGGTCCCGGTCGCGTGCGCGTGTCGGTGGATCCGTCGCGTTGCTCGCTCGCGGGATCGGGGTCACCGACCCTCGCGTCGTGCGCCCCCACCTCGGGCCGCGGAGTCGACGGGAGAGCCTTCGTGAGCGCGTGGCCGGACTGAGCGCGCGTTCGGGGGATTCCCCGCTCGCTGACGCTCGGGGGTCTTCTCTGACGAGCGAAGCTGACGGGAGGCGCGGGAGGCGCGGGAGGCGCGGGAGGCGCGGGAGGCGCGGGAGGCGCGGGAGGCGCGGGAGGGCGGAGGGCGCCTCGCTCACTCTCTCGTTGACCCTCGAAGGCGCGGCGTCATAGCTTCTCGGCCGCTCCGGCGTGTGCGTCGGGGCGATAGGAGCGCATGGGTTCGATGGGTCTGGGTCTCCGCAACGCCGCCGTCGCCTTCGTCATGGCCGCCGCCGTCATGGGCGCTGGCTGCAACAAGGAGGGCGTGTTCTATCGCGACCTCGCCCCGCGCTCGGGTCGTGCGAGCGGCGGCGAGGAGGTGCGCATCCTGGGCCATGGATTCCACTCGCTCGGGAGCCTGGAGATCCGCGTCGGTCCGAAGCCCGCGACGAACGTGGGCATCGCCGATGACGAGACCATCGTGCTCACGACCCCCGAGGCCCGCGAGGCCGACCAGGGCCGTCCGCTCGACATCTTCATCCTCACGAATCAGGGCCGGAGCTACGTGCTCCGCGGAGCCTTCACGTATCGCCGCGGTCAGGCCGACACGCCCGGCGGCGAGCTCCAGCGCCGCCTCTGATCTCGCGCGCTCGCAGCGTTTCTAGAAGCGCGAGTGCGTGAGCACCCGTCGCCAACGCTCCCGCCACCAGCTACCACCGGCCCCCCATCGCCCGCCGCTCACCGCGGGACGGCGAGCACGTACACCACGAAGACCGAGCGCGGCGGAGCTCCGGGGCGATCGCCCTGCGCCACACCTACGCCCACGGCGGTGGAGTCTCTCTCGAAGAGCGGCTGCATCGAGACGGCCTCTTGATACCGGGGCCCGAACGCGGCCACGAGCTGGATGCGACGGAAGAGCAGCGACTCCGAGCGCAGCGCCGCGGTGGCCTCGCCGAGCGCCTGGTCCTGCGTGCGGTGGGCGTCTTCGAAGAGCGCCCTCGCGGCCCGCTCCGCCGCGGCCTGGAGCTGCGGTCTCACCGTGAGCGCGGGGGCTCCTCGCGCGGCGCGTCCGCGGTTGATCGTCGTGAGGAGCTCCTCGCGCGCGGCGGATGCGTCGATGGCGCGCGCGACCTCGATGAAGTCCTGCGTGACGAGGAGCGCGGCCGTCGCGCCGGTCTCGCGCACGACCCCGATGCCCACGTGCGTGACCCTGGGGTTGAGCACGTTCGCGCGGTGCCCGGGGCTCACCATCAGCCCCTCGTGGATCTCTCTCGCGCTGTATCCCCGCGCGACGTTCTCGAGCGACAACCCGCTGAGCAGCCCCGCGTCGCGGAGGCGCCGCCCCGGCGTCGCGCCGGTCTGCGAGTTGTGGGCGACGTAGTGGTTCTCGGCCATGTCGCGCGAGTGGGCGCGCGCGGCCTCGACGAGCGGGGGCATCGCCTCGACGGGCGCGAGGTGGGCGCGCTCGCGGGCCTCGTTGATCGAGCGGAGCAGCGCGGCTTCGACCGCGGCGGGGTCCTCGGCCTCGACGGTCGCGGTCTCCTCGGGCGTCGCGGGCGGGTCGGTGTCGACGTACACGGGGAAGTTCGCGAGCACCGTGCTCCCTTCATCGGAGTCGGCGCTCACCTCGACCTGCCACGTCCCGCGCTCGCCGACGGGGAACTGCCCGAGAAAATCCGGTCCCTCGCCGAGCGGTGACTCCTCGGTGTGCCCGTCGGGGTGGGTCACCGTCATCATCGGCGTGCGGAGGCCCGCGACCACGCGCCCTCGAAGGCTCACCCGCGCGCCCGCGGCGACGCGCCTCGGGACTGCGTCGAGCTGCACCCGTCGACGCGTCGCGGCCACGACCACCACGTCGGCGCCGTCGACGTGCGCGCGCCCGATCCCCACGTGCGTCACGGGCTCCGACTGAAGGATCTCTCGCACGCCGCGCTCGACCTCTGCGTCGACCTGCGAGGGCGCGCCCTTCACCGTGAGCACCACGGGCAGCGGGTCGGTCACCCCCGCGAGCCACGCCACGGCCTGGATCACACGCACCGAGGGCGTGCGCGCGAGGGGGTCTCTCGCGACGCGTCGCGCGAGCTCCGCGGCCACCGACGCGAGGGCGCCGTCGGGCGTGAGGGCTGTGGTCGTCGAGGCGCGCGCGACGGCTTGATACCCGGTGCTCTCCGCGGCGGGAGGCGTCCACCCGCTCGACTGCACGTAGGTCTGCGCGGACTGAATCCCTCCTCCGCCGCGAGAGGGACATCCCCCGAGCGCGACGCACGCGCTCAGCACCACAACCGCTCCAAGCCTCGGCATCGTGGGAGAATCCTAACACCGTGTCGTCGACGCCGCGCGCAGACACTCGGCGCGGCGCGGCGCGACGGCTCTGGTACGCTCGGCCCCCACGACCACGATGAAGCGCTGCCCGTCCTGCCAACGCACCTTCACCGACGACCTGTCGTTCTGCGTCGAGGACGCGAGCGCGCTCGAAGACGGCGGCGTCCGCACGCTGGCGGACCTCACGCGCGGCGGCGCGCTCCTCACCCCCCGTCGCGCCGTCGACATCGCCGTGAGCCTCTGCGACGCGCTCGACCCCTCGCGCAACCGCGGACGCGTCCCGCTGCCCGTGACGGCGCTCGACGTGGAGCTCGAAGGCGATCGGGCCCGCGTGACCCTCTCGCTCGACGGGTCGAAGCCCGTTCGCGACGCGCAGACGCTCGACCCCGCGGCCCCCTTCAGCGCCCCCGAGACGCTCTCGGAGGGCGAGGCCATCACCCCCGCGGCGACGGTCTACAACATCGCCGCGCTGCTCTATCAGAGCCTCACGGGAGACGTCCCCTTCGACGCCAGCACCAACGCCGCCGTGGCGGTGCGCAAGCTGCTCGAAGACGCGCCCTCGGCGCGCGCGATGGTCCCGTCGATCCCCGCCGACCTCGACGCGCTCATCACCCGCGCGCTCGACCGCACGGCCTCCGAGCGCCCGCAGACGCCCGCGGATTTCGCCGCCCTCCTCCGCGCGCTCGCGACGCCCGAAGAGGCGCTCGCGGCGCCACCCGCGCCGTCCCCTCGCCCGATGGCGCCCGCTGCGCCGCCCGCGCCCGTCGCTTCGTTCGGCGCAGCGCCCGGAACACCGCCGCCTGCGTCGTACGCGCCGCTCGGCGCCGCGCCCGCTGCCGCGCTGCCTCCGATGGCCGCGCCGCCGCGCTCGGGCTCGGGGCGCGGGCTCATCATCGCCGGGGTGGTCGTCGCGCTCGCCGCGGTGGCTTCGCTCTCGCTGGTGCTCTCGTCGCGCAGCTCCGACGCGCCGATGTCGAGCTCGGCGCGGCCGACGTCCGCCGCCCGCAGCCCGCAGCGTGAGGCCGCGCAGCGATCGTCCGGGGGCGAACCATCCTCCGCGATGACCGCGCCGGCGCCCGCGCAGCCGCAGCCGATCCCTGCCGCGCAGCCGACTACGACGGTCGCGGTGGCGCCGCCGAGCGCGCCTGCGCCGCAGCGTCCGAGGACATCGTACGGTACCGAACGACCGCACCGCGCGCCCCGCGCCGCGCGCCCCGCTCGCCGCGGCTCGGGTGGCGGCGGAGGCGGGGTGGACGACCCGCTCGGAGACCTCAGCGGCCCCGACGTGGCGATGGCGCCGAGCGCGCCGATGCCGATGATGCGCGCCCCCACGGTCGCGATCGAACGGCCGTCGCGCGACGCCCGTCTCGGACGGACGCGCCGCACGCCTCGCGCCACGCCTCGCAGCGAGCCAGCCGCACCGCCCCCGCCTCCGCCCGCAGCGGAGCCGACGCCCGCGCCTCCGCCCGCAGCGGAGCCCGTCGCGCCGCCCGCCCCCGCCTCGTCGGTGCCGTCGCAGGGCGCCGAGTCCGCGGCCACGACGCGACCGGGCGCGCAGCAGGGACAGGGCGCGCAGCAGGGCATCGGGACGCCTCCCGCGCCGGTCTTCGCGCCGCAGCCGCAGTCGCGCGACGACGGCAACGGCGCGCTGCTCCTCCTCGCGCTCGGCGCGGCGGTGGCGGGTCTCGCGAGCATCGCGACGGGCGTGTTCCTCATGCGTCGACGCGCGAAGGCGCAGCCCCCAGCGACGGCGCCCTGGCCCGCGCAGGCGACGCCGCCGTTCCCGTCCGTCGCGCTCCCGCAGCAGCTCCCGCAGTCGCTCCCGCAGTCGCTCCCGCAGTCGCTCCCGCAGCCGCTCCCGCCTGCGCCGCCGACGCTCCCGGAGACCTTCGCGGGCGCGGCAGATCCGCGGCGCGACCCGCTCTGGAAGGGCTCCGTCGAGCACCACGACACGGTCTCCGACGCGGCCTGGGCGAGCACCGTACAGGTCGCCCGTCACGCGCCCTCGACGAGCGCGGTGTGGTGCACCCGCTGCGGAACGCAGTGCCCCTCCGAGGCCCGCTTCTGCCCGAGCGACGGCGCCGATCTCTCGCAGGTCGGCACCACGGTCGACCCTCACGCGAGCCGCGTCGCGGCGCCTCCCGCGGCGCCCGAGATGAAGCCCTTCAACGTGGGATCGTACCGCTGCGAGGCGCGCCTCGGCGAAGGGGGAATGGGCGTGGTCTACAAGGCCCGCCACCTCCGCGAGGGCTACGCCGTGGCCGTGAAGGTGCTGCTCCTCGGCGGCCGCGCCGAGGGGACCCTCATCGAGCGCTTTCGCCGTGAAGCCAGGCTCGCCGCGAGCATCAAGCACCCCAACAGCGTGGCCATCTACGACTACGGCGAGCTCGACGGGCGGCTCTTCTACCTCGCGATGGAGTTCATCGACGGACGCTCCCTCGACGCGCTCATGAGCGACCGCCCGATGGCGCTCGCGCGGGCCACGTCGATCGTCCAGCAGGTGTGCGCGGGGCTGGCCGAGGCCCACGCCGCGGGCATCGTGCACCGCGACCTCAAGCCCGCCAACGTGATGGTCTGCGAGCGCGACGACGGCACCGACGTGGTGAAGCTCGTCGACTTCGGCATCGCGCGCGACCTCCGCTCGACGGGCGAGCGCACCATGGCGGGCATCGTCGTCGGGACGCCCGCGTACATGGCCCCCGAACAGGCCCGCGGAGAGCCCGGCGTCGACGCGCGCGCCGACGTGTTCGCCGTCGGCGTGATGACCTACGAGCTCCTCTCGGGCCGTCACCCCTACGAGGCCCGCGGCAACGCGATCCAGCAGATCGTGGCGCGCGCGACGTTGCACGACGAGGCCCCGCCGCTCAGCGCCGCGGCCCCGACGGTGCCTCCTTCGCTCGATGGCGTGCTCGCGCGCGCGATCACGCCCGACCCCGCGGCTCGTACGGCGAGCGTGCGGTCGTTCTCCGAGGAGCTCACGTCGGCGGTCTCCGTCGGCGCCGCTGCCTGAAGCGCTCGTGACGGTTCCGTAAGACGCGCGCGCGACGTTATCATCGCGCCATGACCGTCCTCGCCGCCAGCCCCCGGCGCTCGTCCTCCGCCGCACTCGGACGCCTCGTCGCCCTGATGGCCGCCGCGCTCCTCACCGCGTGCGGCGACGACCAGACACCCCTCGACGCGACGACCTTCGACGCCACCGTCGACCGCGGCCCCGACGTGCTCACCACCGACGACGTCACCCCCGCGCAGGACGGAGACAAGGTCGGCGACCGGCTCCTCTGCGGCGCGATGTGCGCCCGCATGGAGCGCTCTCGCTGCGCCCTCTTTGACCGCGACCGCTGCGAGGGCGAGTGCCTGGCCGCGATCGCCGCGCAGTCCGCCCGGTGCCGCCCCGAGGTCGAGCTCTCGCTCCGCTGCCGCGCGAGCGGCGCGTCGTACCTCTGCGACGACCGCGGCCTCCCGGTGACCACCGAGTGCGGAGCGGAGAGCGCCGCGCTCTCGCGCTGCCTCGGCGTCGAGCCCGACGCGGGC
This sequence comes from Myxococcota bacterium, assembly GCA_052035985.1. Lineage (GTDB taxonomy): Bacteria > Myxococcota_A > Polyangia > Polyangiales > CAISKJ01. Next base: position 9,721 of record JBPOHC010000920.1, read on the forward strand.
GACGCGGGCGACGTCACCGACGCGGGCGCAGACATCACCGACGCGTCCGTCGAAGACCGCCCCGACGTGATCGACGACCTCGCCGACGCCCCCGACGTCACCGACGCCGAGCCCTCGGAGACCGGCGCCGACGCGAGCCCCGACGACGCCTCCGACGCGGCGAGCGACGCCTCAGACGCGGCGAGCGACGCCTCAGACGCGAGCCTCGACGACGCCTCCGACGCCAGCGGAGACGCCACGGACGCGAGCGTCGACGCGACGCCGTCGGACCCCTGCGCCTCGCCCGCGGGCGCCATCACGCTGCCCGGCGCGCCCTTCACGCGCGACGCGACCACGAGCGGACGGAGCGCGATCCCCGCGGCCCTCTGCGCGCCCGACACGACGGGCCCCGAGCACGTCTACACGCTCGACGTCACGGCGCGGACGGGCGTCGTCATCGACACCGAGGGCACGCGCGCGGGCTTCGACGCGGTGCTCTCGCTGCGACGGACCTGCGAGGACATCCGCACCGAGCTCCTCTGCGACAACGACTCGGGGCGCGACGCCACGCCGCTTGTTCGCGCGATGCTCGACCCCGGACGCTACGCGCTCATCGTCGACGCGCTCTCGGCCATGAGCGGCTCGTACACGCTGCGCGCGCGCTCGTTCACGCCCGCGTCGAACGGCGTGTGCTCGGGCGCGATCCCGCTGGCGCCGGGCGCGACGCTCACCAGCCAGAACGTCGCCAACGGAGGCATGCGCCGCGACCACTGCCGCCCGAGCGCCCCCGGCGGACCGCTCTTCTACGCCGTGGTGGTGCCCGCGATGAACCGGGTGACCGTGCGCGCCACGCCGACGGGATCGGTCGCGTGGGCGCCGCTCCTCGCCGCCGTCACGTCTTGCGCGGCCACGACATGCGCGGCGCAGAGCGCGGGCGAGGCCGTCGGCGCGGCGTCGACGCTCGCGCTGCTCAACACGTCGTCGAGCCCCGTGACGTACCTCGTGAGCGTCGCGAGCGCGACGGGCTCCGACGGCACCTTCGACCTCTCGGCCACGGCGGGGCTCTCGGTCGCGCCGGGCTCCACCTGCGCGACGGCGCAGCTCCTCACGCCGGGCACCGCGCGCGCGATGCAGGACCTCGCAGGAGCCTTTCAGCACGGCGCCTCGCTCTGCCTCCCTGGCTTCGCGGGGCCGCAGCTCTACTACGTGCTCCGCGTCGGCGCGCGGCAGCGCGGGACGGTCACCGTCACCCCGCGCGGCGCGACGGCGCCCATCGTCCGCCTCGTGCGCTCGTGCCTCGCGACGGCCTGCGAGTCGTCGACGCAGGCCCCCGCGGCGACGCCCGCGTCGCTCTCGTTCGACAACCCCGACGCGGTGAGCGTCGACGTCGTCGTCGCGGTCTCGAACGCGGTCGGCGCGGGGGGCACCTTCGACATCGTGTCCGCGGTCGGCGCGATCCCCGCGGGGGTCTCGTGCGCGGGCCCGACGACGCTCGTAGCGAGCATGGTCGCGTCGGCCAACACGCTCAACGGCACCGTGTCGGGCGCCTCCGCGTGCGAGCCCTCGGTGACGGGTCCGCAGCTCTACTACGCGCTGCGCATCCCCGCGGGGCAGCGGGCGACGGTGCGCGCGATGCCTACGGGCGCGACGCCGTGGCGACCGACGGTGCGCGCGTTCGACAGCTGCCTCGCGCCGATCTGCACGCAGTTCTCGACGGCCGACGCGGTGGGGATGCCCGCGACGCTCTCGCTCGACAACACCAGCGCCGCGGCGCGCGACGTGATCTTCACCGTCGCGGGCGCTGGCGTCTCACCGGGCGGCCCCGTCGACGTGCTCGCCTCGCTCTCGCCCGCGGACCCGCCGCCGTACACGGTCGCGACGATCCCCGTGGCCTGCGACGCGATGGACGGCGCGATGGCCGTCGCGCCCGTCGACGGGTGGGACGACGACACGGCCACGGAGCCCGCCGCGCTGCCCTTCGCGCTGCGGTTCTTCACGGGCTCACCGACGCACTACGCGGTGTGCTCCAACGGCTTCGTGCAGCTCTTCACGTCCGACGGCGTGGAGCCCTCGATCGCCGACGTGAACGTGGCGATGCCCAACAACCGCGACCCCAACGGCGTCGTGGCGGCGTTCTGGGACGACCTCACGCCCCTCGACGAGACCACCGACGTGCGCGTCGCGACGCTCGGGGCGATCCCCCGCCGACGCTTCGTGGTGCAGTGGAGCAACTGGCAGGTGATCGGCGACACGGAGTCGCGGATGGTCTTTCAGGCGAAGCTGTTCGAGAGCACGGGCGTGGTCGAGTACCACTACTGCGCGGCCACGCCGGCGCGCACGCTCCCGCTCGGGGCGAGCGCCACGATCGGCGTCGAGTCCCTCGACGGGACCGTCGGTGTGACCGTGGCGAACAACCGCTTCAACGCCGTCGACCCGGCGAACGCGTACCGCCTCACGCCGCGCTGACGGCGCGACGACGACGCGACGACGACGCGCGGAGGCCCTCGATGAGCGAGGGTCCGCGCGTCGGCGGAGGGCGGCTGGAGCGAGGGAGAGAGAGGGGAGGACGCCTCGCCGTCAGGGCGACGGGAGGTTGGTGACGGTGGTGTTGAAGTCGATGCGGGTGCCCGCGGCGCCGGTGCCGTAGTGGCCGAGCGCGCGGCGAGGGGCGATGGCGGTGAAGCCGCCGGGGACGCCCGCCGTGGCGCGCGCGCCGCCGGTGGCCTGGCCGAGCGCGTAGAGGTGGCCGTTGAGCACGAAGCCGCCCGTGACCGAGCGGAAGTCCGTGGGAGACGTGCCCGTGAGGAACTGCCCCGCCGTGTTGTTGAGGTTGTAGCAGGCGAAGTTCTCGCCGTTGGACGTGTCGGTCCAGCGCTGCGCGAACGCGGGCGTGTCGAACACCACGGCGCCCGACTGCGCGGGGAAGGTGAAGCTGTGGATGTCCTCGACGCGCGCCGCGGTGGTGATGGTGTCGGCCGCCGCGCGGTGGTTGAACGACACGCCCGCGATCACGGGCTTCTCGTTGCGCGTGGCGCCGCGGTTGGTGCGGCCGCCCGTGGCGTTGCCCACGAGGTAGAGCGCGCCGTCGAGCACGAAGGCGCCGTCGATCGCGCGGTAGGCGCCCGTCGACGAGGTCGCCACGACGCGCGGCACGCCGCGGACGTTCTCTTCGCCCGTGGTGATCACGCGGTACTGCGCGCGGCGCTCGTTGTTGTGGTTCGTCCACGGCTGACCCGCGACGAAGAACTGGTGCACCTCGACGCGCACCTGGAGCCCCGGGACGTTCGAGTTCTGATCGCGCGCGCCCGACCACGCGTCGGCCGCGGGGATCGTGATCTCGAAGCGACCGGAGATGCGCACGGCCTCTCCGACCTCCTCGAGGTCCTCCGCGTCACCCGCGTCGAGGAGCTCGCCGCACCCGACCACGCCCGCGGCGAGGAGCGCCGCACCCAGAAAACAAGCCGTTCTGCCCATGCGCGACATTGGATTCATCCCTCCGTGTTCATGCCTTCGAAGACCGCTCGACCGCACTCGCGAGAGTGAAATTACGTGCACACGCGGCTGCGTGTCCACCGATTCATTGGAATTCCTAGCATCTACCGATGACGCGCCGCGGGACCGGTTGACGCGGCGCGACACCGGGATCGCGCGTCAGGCGCCGGGCACGAAGCGGTACACCGTCCCCGCGGCGGGGAGGCAGTTGTCACCGGGCGTGTCCCGGCAGGTGGGGTGGAGCTCGATCGAGGGCCTCACGGCGGCGCGTCCGTCGGGGCTCTCGACGCCCGTGGTGAGCCGTCTGGCGCCGCTCATGGCGCGGTACGCCATGTCGATCACCCCCGTCGTCTCGTGGAGCACCGCTTCGAAGGTCAGCCCCGGCGAGGCGGCGCGGTCGAAGTACGTCGCGTCGGGCCACTCGATCACCAGGCGCCTCGACGGCGCGGCGCCCACCACGGCCACGCAGAGCTGCGGGTCTCGCGTCGAGAGGTCGCCCCAGTGCGCGGCGATCACGCCGTCGGGCGCGGTGACCGAAGGGATGATCCCCGACGTCGCGCCGACGCCGTCGGCCCCCACGCGGACGTAGCCGCTCGCGCTCACGCTCAGCGCGCTCCCCGCCGCCCGCGCCGCCCCCCAGAACGGAAACGCGAAGGGGAGCTCCACCCGCTGCTCCGCCGCGTCGCCGCCCGCGAAGGTCACCCGCACGGCCCCCGGCGCGGCGCACGCGTCGATGAACACCACCGCCCCGTCGGGCGCCACCGAGCGATACCCCGGCGGCACGCGGCACGCACCCTCGATGCACCGCTGCCCCGCCGCGCAAGACCTCCCGCACGCGCCGCAGTCGCGCTCCGTCGTCGCGTCGGTCTCGCAGCCGTCGTCGGGGTCCTCGTCGCAGTCGAGCCTCCCCGGCGCGCACGCGAGCCCGCAGAGCCCCGCCTCGCAGCGCCCCTGCGCGTTCGGCCTGTCGACGCACACCACCCCGCACGATCCGCAGTTCCGCGCGTCGCGCTGCCCGTCGACGCAGCCGCTACCGCAGCGCAGCCTCCCCATGGAGCACGCCGCCACGCAGCCCCCGCTCTCGCAGAGCTGCCCCGTCGCGCACGCTCGCCCCGCGCAGGCCCCGCAGCGCGCCGCGTCGGTGTCGAGGTTCACCTCGCAGCCGTTCGACGCGACGCCGTCGCAGTTGGCGAAGCCCGCGTCGCACGCCACCACCGCGCACGCGCCCGCCGGCGTGCACGCCGAGACCGCGTTCGAAAGCGCGCAGGGCCGCGCGCACGCGCCGCAGTCGGTGAGCGTGTCGAGGTGCCGCTCGCAGCCGTTCGACGCGACGCCGTCGCAGTTGCCCCAGCCGCTCGCGCAGGCGATCCCGCAGGCCCCGCCGAGGCACCGCGCGACGGCGTTGGGCGCGCCCGCGCAGCTCATCCCGCAGGCCCCGCACGCGAGGGCGTCGGTCGCCGTGTCGCGGCACGACCCCGCGCACGCCGTCGCGGTCGTCGGACACGCCGCCACGCAGGAGCTCCCCGCGCAGACCTGGCCCGCCGCGCAGCGACGGCCGCAGGCGCCGCAGTTGCTCCCGTCGACGGCGAGGCGCGTCTCGCAGCCGTTCGCGGCGACGCCGTCGCAGTCGCCGAACCCCGCCGCGCAGGCCCCCGGCACGCACGCGCCCGCGGCGCACGCGCCCGTCGCGTTGGGCAGCGCGCACACGCGCCCGCACGCGCCGCAGTTCGCCCGGTCGCTCGCTCCGATCGAGACCTCGCAGCCGTTGGCCGGGTTGCGGTCGCAGTCGGCGTACCCCGCCCTGCACGCGAGCACCCTGCACGTGCGGGCCACGCACGACGCCGTCGCGTTGGCGAGCGCGCACGCGGCCCTGCACGCGCCGCAGTTCGCGGGGTCCGCGCTCGCGTCGATGCACAGCCCGTCGCAGGCCACCGCGCCCGCGCCGCACGACGCCGCGCACGCGCCCGCGGAGCACACCTGCCCCGCGGGGCACTGCCTCGACGCGCCCGTCGCGCTGCACGCGCCGCAGTGCATCGGGTCGACGCGGAGGTTCACCTCGCAGCCGTTGGCCGGGTCTCCGTCGCAGTCGCCGAAGCCCGCGTCGCAGGCCCCCACGCGGCACGCGCCCGCCACGCACGCCACGGCGGCGTTCGCGGCGCGGCACGCGCGGCCGCACGCGCCGCAGTGATCGAGGCTCGTCATGAGCTCGACCTCGCAGCCGTCGCTGGCCTCTCCGTCGCAGTCGCCGCGGCCCGTCGCGCAGCGCGACACGGCGCAGACGCCCGAGGCGCACACGGCCGTCTCGACGCCCGCGAGGCGGCACGCGCGCCCGCACCCGCCGCAGTGACGCGCGTCGGTCTGCGTGGCGGCGCAGCCCTCGTCGCAGCGCTCGGCGCCCGCCGCGCAGGCCGCCGCGCACGCGCCGTCGGCGCAGACCGTCCCGCTCGCGCAGCGCCTCGGCGCCGCCGCGGCGCTGCACGCGCCGCAGTTCGCGGCGTCGGTGCGAGTGTCGACCTCGCAGCCGTTGTTGGGGTCTCCGTCGCAGTCGGCGAAGCCCGCCTCGCAGGCGCCCATGCGGCACGCGCCGGCCTCGCAGGCCGCGGCGGCGTGGGCGTAGCGGCATCGACGACCGCACGCGCCGCAGTTCGAAGCGTCGGCCGAGACCGCCGCCTCGCAGCCGTTGGCCGCGGCGCCGTCGCAGTCGGCGAAGCCCGCGCGGCACGCGCTCACGGCGCAGGCGCCGCTCACGCACGCGTGGATCGCGACGTTGGCCAGCGCGCACGCGCGCCCGCACGCGCCGCAGTGTCGCGGGTCGCGAGCGGTCACCACGCAGTCGCCCGAGCACGCGACGGCGCCCACGCCGCACGCGGCGGCGCAGGCTCCGCTCGCGCAGACCTGGCCCGTGCGACACGCGCGGGGCGACGCGGCGGTGCTGCAACCGCCGCAGTTCGCGTCGTCCGAGAGGCCGTCGACCTCGCAGCCGTTCGAAGGGTCGGCGTCGCAGTCGAGGCGACCGGGCGCGCACCGCGCCACCGCGCACCGGCCCGCGTCGCAGGTCGCCGCGGCGCCCGCGAGGCGGCACGCGCGGCCGCACGCGCCGCAGTTCGAAACGTCGGCGTTGAGGTCGACCTCGCAGCCGTCGGCGGGGTCTCCGTTGCAGTCGGCGAAGCCTGTGTCGCAGGCGCCCACGGCGCAGCGCGCGCCGCCGCAGCGCGCGGTGGCGACGTGCGGGAGTCGGCATCGGACCCCACAGGCGCCGCAGTTCGCGGAGTCGGTAGCGAGGTCGACGCAGGTCTCGGCGCACTCGGCGTAGCCCGGGCCGCAGGGCACGCGGCAGCGCCCCGCGAGGCAGCGCTCGTCGCCGACGCACGCGCGGTCGCAGGCGCCGCAGTGGGACGCGTCGGAGCGGAGGTCGTGGCAGGTGTCGCCGCAGCGCGTCTCCGTGGCGGTGCAGACGGCGAGGCAGCGCCCGGCCATGCACTCCGTGGGGCTCGCGCAGACGGTCCCGCAGGCGCCGCAGTTCGCCCGCTCGACGCGCGTGTCGGCGCAGTAGCGCTCGACGCCGCCGTCGCTCGCGGCGCGCGCGCAGCGCGTGAGCGACGCGGCGCAGTCGGGGAGGCACTCACCCTCGCTGCACACGTCCGTCGCCCCGCACGCGCGCCCGCACGCGCCGCAGTCGCCGCGGGCCGTGCGCACGTCGACGCAGCGCCCGCCGCAGCGGGTCTCGGTGGCCTGACAGCGCGCGACGCAGGCGCTCGCGAGGCACTCCTCGCCGGCAGCGCAGGCGCGGTCGCAGCGGCCGCAGTGGGCGGGGTCGGTGCGCGGGTTCACGCACGCGTCGCCGCAGAACGTGAGGCCCAGCTCGCAGCGCAGGACGTCGGGCGCGTCGGCCGCGTCGGCCGCGTCGGCCGCGTCGGGCGCGTCTGGCGCGACGAGGGTGTCGGCGACGTCCGACGCGTCGGCGCCCGATCGGTCGACGAGCGCGTCGAGGCTCGCGTCGCGTGGCGCGACCGGGGTGTCGCCGCACGCGCAGACGACGCCGACGACAAGCGAGAGGAGGAGGAGGGCGAGCGGACGGTTCACGCGACGATGGGACACCGCGGCCGCGCGCGGCGTCAACGGCGGCGCGCGGAGGGAGCCGCTATCGCAGCATCATGCGGAGGCCGAGGCGCTGGCAGCCGTTGGGGTCGACGGTGACGCGCGCGTAGTAGGTGCCCGGGTGCGGCGGGAGAAACTGCTGCTCGCGCGGGTCCCAGTTGGGCGACACGGCGAAGACGGGGAGCACCATGTGACCGAGCTCGGCCATCCCCGCGGCGGGGTCGATGAAGGTCACCGTGGCCGTGGCGCCGAGCGCGTTCTCGAGCGCCTGGCCGCGCGCGTACATCGTGAGCACGCGCGTCTCGGGGAGGATCACCTGAAACCACGCGATCTGTCCGCAGCCGATGGAGCCGTTGAACTCCAGGCCCACGGGGAGCGGAACGGCCGTCTGCGGCGTGCTGTTGGGGAGCGGCGGCTCGGGCGTGGTGACCACGCCGTCGTGAACGGTGGACGTGGTCGCGCAAGACGCGACGAGGAGTGCTGCGGAGAGGGCGATTCGCGCGTTCATGGTCGGGGCCCGTGTTGTGCCACCGATCGTCGCCCGGAGGGGAGTTCGAAGCGCGACGCGCGGGCCTCGGTTCTCGGGGACGGCCGTGCCCGTCGCGGCCGGGTCGAGGAGGCTGCCGATGTTGTTCACCGCCGCGTCGCGCGCCGGGCGCCGCTCGCGGGTGTCACGCGCTCAGAACGCGCCCGAGAGGGTCACCGCGCCGCCCTCCGCGAGCGGTCGCCACCGCAGGTCGAAGCCCGTCCGATGCGCGCGAGGAGCGCTCCGGGTGATCACGGCCACGAGGCCCACGGCGGTCGCGACGAGGCCGACGCCGCCGATCACGGCGCCCACGGTGAGCATCGTCGAGCGCTGATCTCTGGCGGCGAGGTAGGCCCGCTCATCGGTGACCGACGGGTCCGCGCCGGGGTCGCTCGGGAGCGCGAGGAGGAGCCCTCCCGCGAGGGTGAGCGCGGCGCCGCTGCCCACGGCGATCCAGGGCCACAGGGGCGCCGGGGCCTCGACGACGGGCGCGACGTGCGGCGGCGGAGGCGGCGGAGGCGCGACGGGGGTCGCCGTCGGCGTCGCGGGTCTCGAAGACGCGGCGATGTCGCGCTCGAGCTGCGCGACGACGCCCTCGATGGCCGCGCGGTTGGGCGAGTCGGCCGCGAGCGCGAGGTAGTTGCGGTACGTGGTGAGCGCCTCGCCGGGACGCCCGAGGCGCTGAAAGCACACGGCGACGTTGATGAGCACCTCGGGTCGCCGGGTGAGCACGTAGGTCTCTTGAAAGCCCGTGAGGGCCGTCGCGTAGTCGCTCGCTTCGAAAGCCGCCACGGCCTGTCCGTAGCGTCGCCCCGCGTCGTCGCGAGGCTGCGCGTGGGCCGTCGAGGCCGACGAGGCCGCGAGCATGAACGCGAAGATCAAACACCGCTGCGTTCGCACGGGCGCGACGGGATCACAGTGCGCAGGAGGGCGCAAGAAGCAGCCGTCACTCGACGGCGATCGAGGAGCGCGCGTCGGGGGTTTCGCCGGGGAACGGATTCGTCGGCGGGCCGTTGCGCGCCCTCGGGCCCGCGGCGGTACGATCGCGGGGTCATGTCGAACTCCGCGCGCGCGCTCGTCTCGGTGACCACGCTCCTCGGCCTCGCGGTCGTCGCCTCGCCCGCACGCGCGCAGACGGCGTGGAACGTCGGCTACGTCAGCACCGGGAACTACGTCGGCTCGGCGGGTTACGGCGTGCCCTTCCCGCTGCCGCCGGGCTTCGAGACGAGGGCGCAGAGCTTTCCGCTCGGGCCCGGGATCAGCGCCGAGAAGACCTTCGCCTGCGGGACGCGCGCGTACCCGACGCGCCAGTGCACGCTCCTCGGGTGGCGCCCGCGCGGGTTCACCTTCGGGCCGCGTCCCGACCTCGCCCGCGCGCTCGCGTTCTCGGGCGACGGACACGGCCGCATCATCGCCTCGACGGAGCGCGACGTGATCGTCTCCGACGACCGCGGCCAGAGCTGGCAGCGCGCCGACTGGAACGGCGTCGTCCGCCCGCAGATCATCGCGATGGACCCCGTCACCCGCAGCGGCGTCGCGGCGGCCGACGGGGCGATCCACGTGACCGAAGACGGCGGCTCGTCGTGGCGCTACGTGCGAGAGATCCCGTCGCGTCGGATCGTCCAGATCGTGGTGGCGGGCCGCAACGCGATGCTCACCGATGGCAACGGAGGCTTGTGGTCGCTCATCGGCGGCACCGAGCTCGCGGTGCTCTCCGAGAGCGGCTCGCTCGCGACGGTGACGGGCCTCCCCCAGTTCACGGTCGAAGACGGGGCCATCACGGCGCGCGACGCCGAAGACCACTGGGTCCGCCTCGGGCCGCGCGGGACCGTCGATCGCAGCGCGCCTCCCTCGCGCTGGGGCCGCTGAGAATCTGATTCAGGCCGCGCGAGCGGTCTGCGCGCCGAGCGTGAGCAGCAGCTCGCGGAAGCGCGTCGGGTTGCACGACGTCGCCATGATGAAGGGAAGGCCCCGCTTCTTGGCGAGCTTGCGGGCCATGTGCATCGCGCCGTGGCTGTTGACGTTGGTCGCCACGATCACCACGTCGGCGCGCTCGATCTGCCGGTGCATGTCGTCGACGCCGTGCTTCTTCATGTGCCCGCCGTGAAAGTCCAGCGTGTGTCCGAGCGAGCGAGCGATCTGCTCGAGGGTCTGCTCGTTCCGCTCCACGCCGCCGATGAGTGAGATGCGCATGTGGGGTGTCGCTCCGTGTTCCGAGGCGATCGGCGCTCCTCAGAGCGCTTCAGCCTTCTGGATGTGCCGTCATCCCTACGAACGTGCCGCCCTTGAGAGCCATTCCCCGGATTTCAATCGTTGATCCGGGGCCGCGAGACGCCAGCGAGGGAGTCTTCTTTAGTAGACCGTGAGTCCACTATAGTGACGCATTCGGGATTGGCAACAGCCTCTGCCGCGAATCGTGACGACGCGCGGAGGTCTCCCGTCGGCGACGCTGCGCGGCCGTCGGGAGAGGCGCTTCGAGTGCGTTGTGGAGGGGTCGGGTCAGTGCGCGGCGACGGGCGCCGCGGGGCGAGCGACGCCGGGCGCGACGGGCGCGGCGACGGGCGCGGCGGGCGGCGGCGGAAGCTCTCCCGCGGGGAGGCGCGCGCCTGCGGGGAGCTCGCCCGTGAGCGAGCCGAGGAAGGCCACGAGGTGCGCGACCTGCTCGCCCGTGAGCTCGCGTCCGAGCTGGTAGCGACCCATCACGCGCACCGCGTCGTCGAGCGTCGCGCGCGAGCCGTCGTGCAGGTAGGGGCCCGTGAGCGCCACGTTGCGCAGCGTCGGGACCTTGAAGAAGTGACGGTCGGCCTCGTTGTGCGTGTGGTTGTAGCGGCCGTTGTCAGCGTCGGTGAGCGGCGTCCCGCGGTCGGTGAAGTAGTTCCGCACGGCGCCCAAGCGCTGGAAGCTCGTCCCCCCGAGGTTCACACCCTGGTGGCAGGTGACGCACCCCGTCGTGACGAAGAGCTCCGCGCCCGCGCGCTCGTCGGCGTTGAGCGCGCGCTCGTCGCCCTTGAGAAAGCGGTCGAAGCGCGACGGCGTCACGAGCGACTCCTCGTAGGTCGCGATGGCGTCGCGGAGGTTGTCCGCGGTGATCCCGTCGGCGTACGCGCCGCGGAAGAGCTCGGTGTACTGCGGGCTGCGACCGAGCGCCGCCGTGGCCGCCTCGAGCGTGCTGCCCATCTCCGCGGGGTTTCCGATGGGTCCGCCCGCCTGCTCGCGGAGGTCCGCGGCGCGGCCATCCCAGAACTGCACGAAGTGATAGCGGGCGTTGAGCACCGTCGGGGAGTTGATCGGCCCGACCTGTCCGCGGATGCCCACCGAGCTCACGCGGGCCTCGGCGCCGCCGTGGTCGAGCGAGTGACACGACGCGCACGACACCGTGCCGTCACCCGAGAGGATCGGGTCGTGAAAGAGCCTCCGCCCGAGCGCCACCTTCGCGGGGTTCGCCGCGGCGAGCTCGGGGAGCGGCGACACCGCGGAGCGCAGGATCGCCAGCGGACCCTCGGCGCTCGGCCCGGGGATGGGCTCGGCGTACTCGGTGAGCGCGACGCCCGTCGGTCCGCCGATGGGCGGCGGGAGGTAGATGTCTCCGCAGCCAGAGAGCGCGAGGGGGGCGACGGCGCACGCACTCACGAGGAGGCAGTGGCCGAGGGAGTTCTTCAACCGGGACGTGACGGTCTTCACGAGACGCTCCTCCGAGGTGATGGATTGCGATGGCGCGTATACCGCAATCCGCGCCCTCCGCGGAGCACGAAGCGGCGATCAGTCCGCGATGACGTTGGCGCTGCCGCCCATGTTGACGCCCGCGATGGCGCTCTGCGGCGTCACGACCTGTCCGCGCGGCTGCGTGACGGCGCAGGTCCCGTCGGGCCTGAAGCGCACCGAGGCCACGCGCCAGAAGGGGTTGTCGTTGGGCGAGCGCTGCCCGTCGAGGCCCCGTTCGAAGCGCGCCACGCGCTGGTCGCCGCAATAGATCATCACGATCGCCGTCGTGTCGCCCGACTGGCTGTGCGACGAGTAGTAGTGCACGCCGACCTGGTAGTCGGTGTCGAGGTCCGGCGCGTCGACCCTGATGTTCTCGGGGCCCTCTCCGTCGGTGTCGTCGGTGTCGAGCCAGCGCTGCCGCGACTCGTCGCCGACGGACGTGTCGGGGCGCCGGTTGGCGTAGTAGCAGTCGGCGTTGGTCACCCAGCGCGGGTCGCGGCTCGTGATCATGTGCAGGTCGACGTCGGTGTTCGAGGTGTTCCACGAGAGCTCGACGCGCAGGCCGTGGCCCGCCATCGTGACCTGCGTCTCGCACTGCGCCGTGCGGCCCTCGCGGTCGCGCGCCTCGGCCACCACCGTGTAATCCCCCACGATCACCGAGGTGAAGGGCACGTCGAGCCCGAGCGCCACGATGCTGTCGGAGTCGTTCGCGTCGAAGCGCTCGGAGAAGCGGTAGTACCTCGCCTGCGGCGACTGCGTGACCGTCCAACGAACGCGAACACCCTCGCCGCCCGCCTCGGCGCGGAGGTGCACGGGCGTCCCCGCGAGCGAGCGCGCGGCCGAGGGACAGCGGATCGTCGGGCCTCCGTCACCCGCTACCACGAGGGGCGTCGCCCGCACGGGCGGGGGCTGCGCGAAGGTGGGCTCCACGGGTCCCGCGACGGGCACGATCACCCGCGGCGGAGGGATCAGCTCGGGGCCGCTCGCGACGACGACGGGGATCTGCGGGCTTCCGACGACCTGCACGGTGGTGACCTGGCGGGTCTCGAACGAAGACGAGCACGCGAGGAGGGCGATCGCTGCGACGGCGGGCGTCAGGCGCATGGTGAACACTGCCTTCAAGGTGTTGTTGAGGGAGTCGGGGGGATCGGGTGACGGCGCGAAAACGTCTGCGCGCGCCGTCGGCTTACAGACGCGCGTCGCCGCGCTGCGGTTGGCGGAGATTCATCAGCGGCCGTCGAGCGACGCGCAGTGGGGCGCCACGAACGATCCCTCGATGGTTCCGCCCGCGAAGGTCGCCGTGACGTCGAGCGAGACCGACGTGCCCCGGTCGATGCTCCTCGGCGTGACGCGCACCGCGGAGGCCCTCACGAGGGGCGCGCTCACGAGGTCTCCGCGAAAGTCCAGGAGCGACGCCGTGACGCCGCTCGCCTCGGTCTGCACGGCGCTCACGCCCGCCCGCACGCCGCTCAGCACGAAGGTCCGCTGCGGCGTCGGAGAGGTCATCGACGGACACGCCGGATCGCCGCCGTAGTGCGCTTCGATGTAGACCCGGTCGGCGCCCTCGACGCCGTGCTGCGCGCGGTCGAAGGCCCCCGTGTTCGCGCCGAAGCGGGCCGTGAGCGAGATGGTCGCACCGGCGTCCGCGGGCGCGCTCGGATCGCGGGCGCAGAAGCGTCCCAACGTGGCGACGCTCAGGCATCGGGGGAGCGCCGGGGGACACTCGCTGGCGGAGTTGCAAGGCGCGGAGCAGAGGCTCACGCCGCCGTAGGCTTCGACGCAGAGCGAGCTCTCGCAGTCGTCTCCAGAGGTGCAGCGATCGACGCCAGCGCGACCTGTTCCGCGGGCTCCGGGGGCGCAGCGGCAGCCGGTCGGTTCGTTGCACTCGCAGCGCTCGGCGGAGACGCAGTCGCGGTTGAGCACGCAGCGCCCTCCGGCCTCGCGCGTCTCGATCACATCGGTCACGTCGTCGGATGCCACGTCGAGCGCGGTCACATCCGTCGCGTCGTCGATGTCCGCGGCGGTCGCGACGTCGGTCGTCGCGGCATCGTTCGTCGAGGGCGCAGCGGCGTCACACGCCGCGAGCGAGAGGAGGAGGGCCGAGATCACGCGCTTCATCGGGCGCGAGAATGTCTCACGGATGCGCGTCCGATCAGAGCCGTCGTTGTTAGAGGTTTTGGAGCCTTGATGTAGGTG
>JBPOHC010000141.1:0-2527 GCA_052035985.1 Myxococcota bacterium
CGCAGCGTGACGGACGCGCGGTGCGCCAGGTCGACGCCGTCGCTCACGGGCGCGTACTCGTCGCCGTCGCGCGCCGCGAACGCGCTCAGCGTGACGCCCTCATCGACCGCGACCGGCGCGCTGAGCGGGCCCAGCGCATCGAATCGTTCGGTCTCGAAGCGTCGATACGCGACGGACCCTTCGGACGCGTCGACGACCTTGAGCGCGACGTTGCGGGTGACGTGCGTCTCGATGGCCTCGTTGCGCATCGCGACCACGAGCGCGCCGTCCTGTGGAACCGCGTCGGGCATGTCGTCGAGGTCGCTCGCTTCGAGGGAGCGCGCGACGCTCGTCGAGAAGCCCTCGGCCTGCACGGTCCACGCGCCGTCGCGCGCGACGTAGAAGGTCGGGCACGAGCCGAAGCACGCCTTCGAGTTCATCGCGCAGTAGGCCGAGACGCCGATGGAGCCCGCCGTGACGACGCTCATCGCGGCGACGGAGACGTCGGTGCCGCGCACCTGCGTCTCGCCCATCTCGACGACGGCGATGTTCGCCATGTCGATCGAGAACGCGCCCTCGCGCACGGGCCGTCGCTCGACGTCGTAGTGCGCGCCTCGGCCGCGGAGCCGCTCGCCGTCACGGCGCCAGGAGCTCAGGTTGTAGACGCTTCCGTCGCGCATGTGGACGCGCGCCGAGCCTCCGGTGCCCGCCATCGTCGAGGGGGCGTGGAGGGCGGGTTGCTGGTTGCACGACAGCGCGAGGAGCGCGGCGGTGATCGATGCGATGCGGGAAAACATCTGCGTCTCCGTCGCGGCTTACGGGCCGGGCTCGTGCGCGGGAGGTTGAGAGGGGGCGGGCGCGCCGCTCGGAGGCGCGTCCCACGGCGCGGGCTGCGAGCCTTCGACGGGCGTCGCGGGGCTCCGGGCGTCAGGGGCCGTCGCGCCCGCGACCGGCGTCAACGTGCGGTCGTCGTAGAGGCGCTCGAAGCGCTCCGTGAACGAGGCGGGCATCCCCTGAGGGAAGCGCGCGTAGGGCCTCGCGCTGCGGCACGACTCGAGGCCGAGGCGCGGGTTCCACCCCGTGGTGGTCGAGATCGAGCCGACGATGGCCCACACGGGCGCCGAGATGAGCGAGTAGAACCCGTGCGAGAGCGTCGAGACCGTGCCGATGATCGTCCACGCCAGGAGGCCCGGTCCGTACGACGGGAGCTCCACGTCGACGGCGGGGTTCTCGCTCCAGTGGATGCGCTGCCACGCGCTGCGGCTCTCCTCGTGGACGCGGACGTAGAGCCAGTCGTCGTCGCACCCGATGAGCTCACCGAAGAGCCGCATGGGGGGAATGGTCACCCGCACGGTGTGTCCGAAGACCTCATCGGGCGAGCGCGCGACGGCGGCGCTGCGCACGGCCTCCGACGATCCGCGCGTGTTGAACCGCGAACCGCACCCTGCCGAGACCACCAGGACGAACGCGAGGACGGTGCTTGTGCGCATCGGGTCGTCGACACCCTCTCCAACCCGCGACTATCACGCCGCGAGGGTCAGCGTCGAGCGAGTCTTCGGAGCTTCACCAGCCCGTCATCGACGATCGCGCGCTCGGCGGGTTCGAGGCCCGTGGCGAACACCGCGACGAGGTACGTGACGGCCCCCGCCGCGGCCCCGCCGAAGAAGCGCATCGCCACGTCGTCGGGCAGCGCCGACTGCGCAGCGCGCGCCGCGATCCAGGCCGCGACGCCCGCGAGCAGCGGCTGCGCGAGGCCGCGCGAGAAGCCGTTCGCGCCCGCGATCTTGCGCGCGAAGGCGAGCGCGATGAGCTCCGCCACGATGAGCGCGAGCATGAACGAGAAGGCCGCCCCGTCGAGGCCGTAGCGGGGCACGAGCACGCGCGGCACCACGAGCTGTAGCCCGATCGCGACGCACGCGGCGAGGATGCTGTAGCGCGCGTTTCCTCCGAGGGGGAGGCAGTAGACCGGCAGCGAGAGCGCGCTCACGAACTGCCCCGCGGCGATGAACGCGAGCGCCGTGCGACCGTGCGTGAAGCCCTTGCCGAACACCGCGAGGAGCCCGTCGCCGAGGCCCGCGAAGAGCACGAAGAGCGGCGTCGCGAGGAGCGCCACCCAGCGCACCTGCCGCTGGAGGAACTCGTTGAGCGCCGCGCGATCTCCCTGCGCGATGAGCGCGGGCAGTCGCGCCGCGACCACGGGGTAGAACGCGCCGCGGATCTGAAAGAGCGCCACCGCGTAGAGGATGCATACGTTGTAGGCCCCCACGTCGGCCTCGGTGCCGTAGCGCAGGAGCCACAGCGCGTCGATGCGTCCGCGGAGGGCGGCCACCAGGTTCATCGCGACGAGCGGCAACCCAACACGCACCAGCGCGCGATCGACGGGCGCCGTCACCGCGTCGCGGAGCGTCGTGCCGAGCGAGAACTCGCGGCCGTAGAAGATCCCCGAGAGCACCGCGGTGAGCGACATGCCGAGCGCGACGGCGACGCACGCGCCCACGAGGCCCGCGTGGAGGTGAAACGCCAGCGCGGTCGCGGAGAGGAGCGCGAG
>JBPOHC010000559.1:0-12232 GCA_052035985.1 Myxococcota bacterium
GTGGGCGAGCACGGGGCGCACCGCTTCCTCGACGGCACGGGCACGGCCGTGGTGAAGGTGCGCTTCGAACCCGTCGACATCCGCTATGGCACCTCGCTCACGCGCCCCGACAAGCTCGACCCCCTGATGCCCAACCTCGAGACGCGTCGCATCTCGTTCTCGAAGAACCAGATCAAGGACCTCCGCACGCAGCGCGAGTACGAGTGGCGGAACGCCGTCACCGACATCTCCGCGCTGATGGAAGACCAGGTCGAGTTCCGCGTCTTTGGCCCCGACGCCGACACCTACCGGTGACCGCATGGACGTAAAGCTCCCGCTCGTAGTGGTGCACCCCGCGCGACGACTCGTCGAAGCCTGGGTGCCTGGACTCCCCGGCGTCCACAAGGTCGGCCCGAGCCTCTCGGAGATCCGCGACGACCTCTGCCTCGCCGTGATGGGACTCTTCGAAAAGGGTCCCGTCTCGACGCTCGGCGCCTACCAGCTCCCGCCGCACGTGTACCTCAAGATGGTCGACGTCGAGACCGTCGTGCAGGACAAGGTCTCTCGCAAACGCTGGACGCTCGAAGGCCGCGTCGGCGTGCTCATCGAGAAGTGGCCCGGCGAGGACTACTACGTCGTCACCCCCACGCGCGCCCCCGCCGCGCGCTTCGCCCTCCGCGGCATCGGCGCGACCGAGGAGCTCACGCACGCCCTCAACCGCCGCATCGCCGCGTACGCGCTCGAGCACAAGCTCACGAGCCTCGACGCGTGGTGCTCCAAGCGCCGCGAGCGCCTCGACGTGCTCGAGGTCGACGCCGAGGCGCCGTCGATCTTTCCGAAGGGCTGGCACCGCTTTCACGTCCCCGGCCGCAAGCGCAAGGAGAAGTCCGAGAAGGCCGCCGACCCGAGCCGCGAGGAGCGCCGTCGGCTCCGCCGCTTCACGGTGAAGACCCTCCGCGAGATCGGCCGCAACCTCACGCACGGCGCCCGCGACGACACCCTCGACCGCGCCTTCGGACGCGAGTCCACCGTGGGCGCCCTCCTCGACGATTTCGACCTCCGCGAGGGCAACGCCGTCGTGCTCGTGGGGCCCTCGGGCGCGGGCAAGACGGCCCTCGTCCACGAGCTCGTGCGCCGCCTCGTCGCGCGTCAGAACAGCAACGGCTCGCGCCGCGACGTGTGGCGCGTCGACGGCAACCGCTTCATCGCGGGCATGATGTACGTCGGCCAGTGGGAGGCCCGCGCGCGCGAGCTCATCGACGAGCTCATCGAGCTCGGCGACATCCTCTACGTCGACGACCTCGCGTCGATGGTCTACGCGGGGCGCACCCGCGCGGGCGACACCAACGTGGCGCGCTTTCTCGAGCCCCACATGGCCCGCGGAGAGCTCACCGTCATCGCCGAGAGCACCCCCGAGCGCTTCGAACGCGTGCGCGAAGAGGAGCCCACCTTCGCGTCGCTCTTTCGCGTCGTGCACGTCGAGCCCCTCGACGACCGCGCGACGCTCCCTGTCTTGCTCGGCGTGCTGCGCGACCTCGAGAGCGACGCGGCCGACGGCTCTCCCGCGCTGCGCGTCTCGCCCGAGGCGCTCGAGACCGTGCTCGTGCTCACGCGGCGATTCCTCGCGCACGAGGCCTTTCCGGGCAAGGCCGTGCGGCTCCTCAAGTCGGTGCTCGCGGGCGCCGGAGAGCTCCGCGACAGGCAGCGCTGGTACACGCGCGCCGACGTGTTCACGACCTTTCAGCGTCAGACGGGCCTGCCCGACTTCATCCTCGGGAGCGGCGCGCATCGCTCGCACGACGAGGTCGCGCGCGCCATCGGCGCGATGGTGGTCGGACAGACCGAGGCCGTCGAGGCCGTCGCCGACGTGGTGGTGCTCATGCAGCACGGCCTCGCCGACCCCGAGAAGCCCATGGCCACGTACCTCTTCGTGGGCCCCACGGGCGTCGGAAAGACCGAGACGGCCAAGGCCCTCGCGACGTGGCTCTTCGGCAACGCCTCGCGCATGGTGCGCTTCGACATGAGCGAGTTCGGGTCGAGCGCGAGCATCTCTCGCCTCGTCGGACACGCGGGATCACCCGACGGAGAGCTCACCCTCGCGCTTCGAACGCAGCCCTTCTGCGTGGTGCTCTTCGACGAGATCGAGAAGGCCCACCCCAGGGTCTTCGACGCGCTCCTCCAGCTCCTCGGAGAGGGGAGGCTCACCGACGCCGCGGGGCGCCTCGCCGACGCGCGTCAGGCCGTGGTCATCATGACCTCGAACCTCGGCGTGAAGGAGGCCAGCGCTCGCACGGGCTTCGTGCGCGACGGCGACGACGCGCGCGCCCACTACACGGCCGCGGCGCGGAAGTTCTTTCGCCCCGAGTTCTTCAACCGCATCGACCGCGTGGTGCCCTTCGCGCCGCTCTCGCCCGAGGCCCTGCGCGTCGTGGTCGAGCACGCGCTCGGGCAGCTCCTCTCGCGCCGAGGAATCCTTCGGGGGAACGTCGTCGTCGAGGTCGAGCCCGAGCTCCTCGACGCGCTCGTCGAGCAGGCCTACGACCCGCGCTACGGCGCCCGCCCGCTGCGTCGCGCGCTCGAACGCGAGCTCGCGGTTCCGCTCGCGCACCACCTCGTGCGGCGGCGATCGAGCGACCTGTGCATGGTCGACCTCTTCCGCACGCGCACGGGGATGGGCCTCGCCGTACGCTCGCTCCGTAACGCGACGCCCGTCACGGTGGTCACCGACCCCGCCGAGTGGACCGCCGACGAGGTGAGCACGCGCCTCACCGCGCTCCGCGAGGGCTTCACGGCCATCGAGACCTCCGATGCGTATGACCGCCTCGCCGACGAGCGCGCGTCGGCCCTGCGCGTCATGCAGCGGGGGAGCGAGGCGCCGCCCTCTCCGGGCCTCGACCTGCTCGAGCGCTTCTCGGAGCTGCGCGACGCGCTCGCGAGGCTCGAAGAGCGCGATCCCCGCGCGGAGCCCTACATCGAAGACGTCCGCGAGGCGCCCGAGCGAGATCGGTCGGGCTACCGCGAGAACCGCTGGGGCGCCGCGCACAACCGCTCGGCCCCCACCGTGCGGACCGTGCAGACCCTGATGCGCGACGACGTGGTGCTCCAGCAGTTCGGCCCCGAGGTGGCGCGCCTCGTCGACGCGTTCGGGCTGCTCGAACACCAGATCGACCGATCGGCCGCGGTCGACGAGGTGGTCGTGCTGATCGAGGTCACCGCGAACCGCAGCGCGACCTGGAGAGACAAGGTCTCGGCCGCGGTGATGAGCGCGGTGCCTCCCTTCGCGGGGCGGCTCTCTCCGTGGGTCGAGGTCGAAGACGACGTGGGCTCCACCTGGATCGAGGGTGAGACCGGCGACGTTCGCCCCGTGCTCCGCCGCGCGGTGGGGGTGCAGGGCGCGGGCGCGCGCGACCTCGTCGAGCACCTCGCGGGCTGCGCGCTCTTCATGGTGCGCGGCAAGGCCGGGGCGATCGACGAGTCGCAGGTGCTCGCGCGCATCGAGCTGCACGAGGGCCACGACGTGAGGGCCGCGGCGCGGGCGCGCGACGAGGCGGCGAGGCGCGAGCGCGACGCGCGGAGGGAGGGCTCCGAGGTGCACGTCGAGGTGTCGACCGTGACGCTGCGCGGGAGCATCGACGAGGAGCGCGGGCTCTCGACGATGGAGCACGTCGCCACGGGCCTCGCGGCGTCGAAGATCGAGGCGATCTGCGCGGCCGTGCTGCGCGCGCGGAGGGGAGCGTAGCCGTGGAGCAGAAGTTTCACCTCTTCGTGCGGAGGCACCCCGGCGTCGGGTACACGGTCTCGGTGCTCACGCACCCGTTCCTCACGGCGTTCTCCGACGACGTCGACGCGGCGCGAGACGACGTCGCGAAGGCCGCGGCGAAGCTCCTCGCGCGCAACGCGTGGGAGATCGGCGCCGCCACGACGTGGTGGAAGGAGATGCGCCTCCGACGCGTCGACATGACCCTGCGCGCCGTGCAGCACCAGCGGCTCCTCTCGGTGCCCATTCGCTTCACCGTGCTCACGCACCCCGAGTTCGACGTCCCCGTCGGTCGCGCGAAGGGGCCGCGGCCCATCATCGTGCGCATCCCCCGGCTCGGCATCGTCGACCGCCTCGCCGTGCCCGACGACCTCGAAGCCTGGGTCGAAGAGATCGTGCGCCACAGGCTCTTCATGGTGCCCCTCGAGTCTCTGCTCGACGTGACCTACGACGGCGACGAGACCGTCGAGACGCTCACCGTGGCCTACAAGCCCATCGTCGAGCGCGAGCGCCGCGAGCCTGAGCGTCGTCACGAGCCAGAGCGTCCGCCCATGCCCCCGGAGCTCGGCGACGCGTCGCACCGACTCAACGACATGGTGCGCACGGGCACGCTCGAACGGGCCTTTCAGCGCACGAAGGAGGTCGGGCTCCTCGCCGAGATGATCACCTCGTCGCGGCGCGCGAGCGTGCTGCTCGTGGGCCCCCCGGGCGTGGGCAAGACGGCCCTCGTCCACGAGATGGTGCACCGCTTCGAAGACAAGACCGCGTCGGCCGACGAGGCGGGCGTCGAGGTGTACTCGACCAGCGGCGCGCGCATCGTCGCGGGCATGCGCTACCTCGGCCAGTGGCAGGAGCGCGTGCAGCGCATGATTCAAGAGCTCCGCGTGCGGCGCGCGGTGCTGCACATCGAGAGCCTCTCGGAGTTCCTGATGACGGGAGATCCGGGGCAGGGCCTCGACGCGGCGCGGTACCTCCAGCCCTCGATCGAGGCGGGCGAGGTCTCGGTGATCTGCGAGGCCACGCCCGACGACCTCGCGCGCGCCGAGCGCACGCACCCCGCGTTCGTGCAGTGCCTCAAGGTCATGCGCGTCGACGCGCTCCGCGGCGACGCCGCGATGATCGCGCTCACCTCCGTGGCGAACTCCATCGGACGCTCGCGCGCGGCGCGCTTCAGCCCCGACGCCCTCATGCGCGCGATGGACCTCACCGAGCGCTTCGGCGACGGCTCCGCGCTCCCCGGCGGGGCGGTGCAGCTCCTCCGCGCGGCGGCGCACAAAGACCACGACAGGCCCGCGGAGCTCGACGCGAAGAAGCACCGCGCCATCGGCAGCGGAGAGATCATCCGCGCGTTCTGTCAGCGCACGGGCTATCCCCGCGAGCTCGTCGATCCGGCGGTGCCGCTCGACCCCGACGCGGTGCTCGAAAAACTCCGCGCGCGCGTCGTCGGACAGGAGAGCGCGATCGTTCTTCTGCGCGACCTCGTGGTGGCGCTCAAGACCGCGATGACCGACCCCACGCGGCCCCTCGGCTCATACCTCCTGCTCGGTCCGACGGGGGTTGGAAAGACCGAGTCGACGCTGGCCCTGGCCGAGTATCTCTTCGGCGACGCGAAGCGACTCTGCCGCTTCGACATGAGCGAATACAGCGACTACGGCAGCGCCTCGCGCCTCGTGGGGTACTACGGCGGCGCCGAGGGGGCGCTCACGCGGCGCGTGCGAGAGCAGCCCTTCGGCATCGTGCTCTTCGACGAGGTCGAGAAGGCCGACGGTAGCGTCCATGACCTTTTGCTCCAGATCCTCGGCGAGGGGAGGCTCACCGACGGAACGGGTCGCACGGTGAGCTTCCGCAACACGGTGGTGATGCTCACGTCGAACCTCGGCGCCGACACGGCCTCGCGCTCGATGGGCTTCGGCGGCCCCTCGGGGATGCGCGACGTGAACACGCACTACCTCTCGGCCGCGGCGGCGTTCTTTCGCCCCGAGCTCCTCAACCGCTTCGACCACGTGGTGCCGTACAAGCCCCTCTCGCCCGAGACGGTGCAGACCATCGCGAGGCGCGCCATCGCCCGCGCCCTGGAGCGCGAGGGCCTCGCGCGGAGGAACATCCCCGTCCGCTACACCGACGAGGTGGTCGAGCGCGTCGCCGCGCTGGGCTTCGACCCGAAGTACGGCGCGCGCCCGCTCAACCGCGCCATCGAGCACTGGATCATCGGCCCCATCGCGAGGATGCTCGCCGCGAAGAGCGACGCGCCCCCGTCGCGCATCGAGGTCGTGGTCGAGGGCGAGGGCGTGAGCGTGCGCGCGGAGTGAGCGTTTCGGCGCGTGCGTCCCGCCGCCGCGTTGACCGCCCGCCGCGAAGTCTGAGAGAACAGCCTCCGCCCCGCCCCGACACACTCCCCACATCGCCTACGAGGGAACGATCGTGCGAATCGAGATCCTTGCGTCGCTCTCTGCGCTCGTCGTCGCGTGCTCGTCGAACAACCCCATCGTGTTCGCCCCGGAGCCCGACGGCAGCGCCACGGTCGACGCGAGCGGCTCCCGCGACGGCGGCGACGCGGGCGACGGCTTCACGCCGATCCCCGTCCGCGACAGCGGGGCCGGGCAGAACTGCTCCGAGGCCGCGCAGCTCGTGTACGTGCTCTCGGACTCGAACGAGCTCTACAGCTTTCGCCCCAACCGCAGGGAGTTCACGCGCATCGGCACGCTCCGCTGCCCGACCACGGCGCAGCCCAACTCGATGGCCATCGACCGCGACGCCGTCGCGTGGGTGAACTACGTCACCAACGACCTCTTCGACACGGGCGGCGCGATCTACCGCGTGAGCACCGCCGACGCGAGCTGCACCTCGGCGGCGCCGATTCCGCTCCCGCAGGGCTGGTATCGCCTCGGCATGGGCTTCTCGACGGCGAGCGCCGACGACGTGGCCGAGACCCTCTTCGTCACCGCCACGGGCGACGCGCTCACGGGCGCCAGCGCGGGCCTCGGACGTATCGATCCGCGGTCGCTCACGGGCATGCCCGTCGGACCCTTCACGGGCGCGCTCCGCGGCGAGAACGCCGAGCTCACGGGCACCGGCGACGGGCGCCTCTACGGCTTCTTCACCACCACGCCGGTGCAGGTCGCGCAGATCGACAAGACCTCCGGCGCGATCCTCAACACCCAGAGCCTCCGCGGCGTCGAGACCCCGCAGGCGTGGGCGTTCTCGTTCTGGGGCGGAGACTTCTACCTCTACACCGCGCCGTCGGCGGCCACGGGGCGCACGAGCAACGTCACGCGCTACAGGCCCTCCGACGGCTCCGTCGACGCGGCGTACATGACCAACATCGGGTTCAGGATCGTGGGGGCGGGGGTGTCGACCTGCGCTCCGATCGCGCCGCCTCCGTGAAGGCGGCGCGCACGCGCGTAACGATCACTTCGTGACGAGGTGAAAGTTGTACGGGCCCACCGTGAGGTCGACGGTGTCGTCGGAGTTCACGTGGGCCATGTACGTCGTCCCGCCGCGCTCGTCGTGGAGCGCGATCTCGATGGGGTTGCCGCCGTAGATCGTGTAGCCGCCCGAGGCCGCGAAGGCGCCCTGCTGGTCGCTCGTCGCGCTCGTGTCCTGGTAGTCGTACGCGAGGCCCCACGTCCAGTCGTCGTGGAGCACGAGGCTGCCGCCGTTGATGCGCCGAGACACGCCAGGGAGGATCTCGATCGACGCGGGCATGCCCCACGCGCCGATGCGGTCGAGGGTCCACTGCTGGTTCATCGGGACGACGGCGATGGGTGCCGCACCCGACGCGGGAGCGTCTGCGCACCCCGACGTGGCGAGCATGGCGAGGACGATCCAACCGAGCGTGCGTGCGATGGTCATTGGGACTTCTCCTTCTCGAGAAGGCCCAACGGCCGTGGCGCGGGGGAACTTTAGGGTCCGCGGCGATTGATCGCGGCGGCGCGCCTCAGCCCCTCTCCTGACGCCGCTCTTGCGGCGCCTCGCGATCCCCTCGTCGATGCGTTCGGCCAGAGCCTCGGCGGCGCTCGACGCGGTGACCCGCGCGGACGATCGCCAGCGCCGCGAGCGCGACGGGCATGTGCGCGAATCAGGCGAGGCCGACGTAGAGGTTCTGCACGTCGTCGTCGCTGTCGAGCGCTTCGAGAAAGGCCTCGACCTCGGCGCGCTTCGCCTCGTCGTCGACGGCGACGGGGTTCTTCGCCTTCCAGATGAGCCTGGCCGACGAGACGGTCCACTTGCGCTCGGTGAGGGCCTTCGCGACGGCGTCGAGGTCGCCGGGGTCGGTGTAGAAGAGCGTCCCGCCGTCGTCGTTGGGCTCGAGGTCTTGCGCGCCGCACTCGATGGCGGCCTCGTCGGGGTCGTCGCCGCTCGCGGGCGCCGCGGCCTCGATGGCGCCGAGGCGAGAGAAGTCCCACGAGACCGCGCCCGACGCCGCGAGCTGGCCCTTGCGAAAGATGGCCTTCACGTTGGCCGACGTGCGGTTGCGGTTCTCCGTGAGGCACTCGACGATCACGGGCACCTGGTGGGGCGTGAAGCCCTCGTAGGTCACCGTGTCGTAGATCACCACCTCGTCGAGAAGGCCCGCGCCCTTCTTGATGGCCCGCTCCATCGTGTCGCGGGTCATCGACGCCTTGCGCGCGGCCTCGACGGCCATGCGAAGGCGGGGGTTCATCGCGGGGTCGGCCCCGTCACGCGCGGCGATCATGAGCTCGCGCGTGAGCTTGGTCATCACGCGGCCTCTTGCGTTGGCCGCAGCCTCACGGCCCTTCTGCTTCCACTGTGCGCCCATAGGGAGTCGCCCGATAGCACTGAACCGCCCCGCTCCGCGAGGGGGTAACGCGGTCGACAGCGACGCTTCGTGCGTGTGGGATCTGGAGGAGTGAGGCGGTCGCTCGGAACGAGCGGAGGAGCGATCAGCCCGCGGCGGCGGGCTTGCGGGCGGCGCGCGAGGGCTTCTTCTCGGCGGCCTTGCCCGCGGCGGCGATTCGCTCGGCGCGCGCGGCGGCGGCCTTGTGAATGCGGCCCTTGAGCTTCGCCTGCGACTTGCGGCGACGCATCTTGTTTGAGTTGCGGCGATCTCCGTTGCCCATGAAAACTCTCCCGTGTGAGGTGATGCTGGTTCTGGTTCGCACGGGCTTGCAAACCCGTATGGGGGGAAAGCGCCTACCACCGTCGCGCGCACGATGTCAACCCGAAGCTCCATCGCAGCGCTCGTCCTCCTCGCGTCAATCGGGCTGAATCACAGCGCGTCGGCGTCGCCGAGGCCCGCGTTCGAGCCCGCGCCCGTGGCCCTCACGCTGCCCGCCCGGGGCCGCGTCGTGACCGCCTGGCTGCGTCCTCACCTCGACCGCGTCCGCTCGCTCGTGGGCGCCGACCGCGCGCGCACGGCCGACGGAATCGCCCTCACCGGGAGGGCCGTGGTGATCGGCGTCGTCGACTCGGGCTTCGACCTCGCGCACCCCGACCTCCGCGCCGAAGACGGAGCCACCCGCGTCGCGTGGATGCTCGACTACACCGAGGCCCCGCGCGGCGCGCACCCCGAGATCGAGGCGCGCTTCGCCGTCGAAACACCCTATGGGAGAAGGGGTTCCGTGAGGTCGGGTGGTGAGCTCGACGCGGCCATTGCATCGGGCGAGGCGCCCGACGACCCCATCGGCCACGGCACGCACGCGCTCTCGATCGCGCTCGGCGGCGGAGGTGTCGCGCATCGCTACGTGGGGATCGCGCCCGAAGCCGTCGCCGTCGTGGTTCGCGCGTCGTTGCGGAGCGATCGCGCGGAGGTGCCCGAGGCCATCGCCGCGCTCGGTGCTGCGTTCGTGTTCGATCGCGCCGCGTCGCTCGCGATGCCCGCGGTGGTCTCGCTCTCGCTCGGCACGCACCGCGGCGCCCACGACGGAGACGGACCGCTCGAACGCGACCTCGCCGCGATCGTCGACGGAGGCGACGCGCGAGGGAGAGCGCTCGTGGTCTCGGCGGGCAACGGAGGCGGTCGCGCGCTGCACGCGAGGGTCGAGCTCGCGCGGGGCGCGACCGTCCCGCTGTCGCTGCGACTCGGCGCTTCGTATGCGGGCGTGGTGGGCGTGGCGATCGCGTCGAGTTCGCCGCTCGCGGTCACGCCGATGTGGCCCGACGGCACCGAAGGAGAGCGCGTATTCGCAGGGGCCGTGCGCGCTCAGAGGAACCCTCGCGACGGCTCGCGCGTGAGCGTTTCGAATGCGCCCGATGGGGTGTCTCCGGTCACGGGGGCGCGCGTCGTCGACGCCGTGATCGACGGCCCTGGAGGGACGTATTCGCTGCTCCTCCAGGGAGAGGGGCGCGTCGACGCGTGGATCTACCTCGACGGCAACGCGGCGACTGCGAGCGAGCTCCCCGCGTTCGAGGCTCCCTACGGCGACGAGTCGCTGAGCGTGGAGGTCCCCGCGACGTCTCCGTCGGTGGTGTCGGTCGGCGCGCTGACGACGCGCGCGCAGTGGGTCGACGCGATGGGCCGCACGAACACCCGCACCGACGCGATCGAAGGAACCGTCGCGAGCTTCTCTGCGCGCGGTCCATCGGGGCTGTGGGCGCTCAAACCCGACCTCCTCGCGCCCGGCGACGTGGTGATCGCGGCGCTCTCCTCGCGCGCAGCGATGAGCCTCACGGGGCCCTTCTCCGATCCGCACCTCGCGGTCGATACGACGCACGCCGCAGCCTCGGGGACCTCCGCCGCCGCGCCTCAGGTCGCGGGGGCGCTCGCGCTGCTCTTCGAAGAGAACCCCGCTGCGACACAACGAGAACTCGTCGCCGCGCTCACCGCGGGCGACACGCCGTGGAGCGCTTCGAATGGCTGGTCGACGCTCGACATCCCCCGCGCGCTCGCCGCGCTTCACCGAACATCACCGCGCGCTCCAGCGTCGGCGCTGCGGTCTCGCTGCGCGCTCCCCGAGGGCCCCGTGGTGCGCGGTGAGCGCGTGGTGATCGCGTGTCGTGTGCTCGACGCAGGCGGTGACGTGACCGACGGATCGCTCTCCGCGACCGCCTCCGCCGGGCGCTTCGGCGCGCCTCTCGCGCTCGGTTTCGGACGCTACGCGCTCGGCTACACCGCGCCCGAGACGGGAGACCGTGTGACATTCTCGGTCACACTCGACGGAGCCCCGATGACGCGCGGTGAGGTCGCGCTCACAGCGGGTCCTGGCACCGGGGATGTCGTCGCTTCGGGTGGATGTTCGGCTTCGAAGCGGGCTTCGTGCAGTGGGCTTTTCGCTGTGTTGCTGGCGTTGATGTTCGCGCGGCGTTCTCGCGGTCGCCGGTCTGTCTCGCGACGTGCTCAGTGCCAGTGATGGTGGCTGTGATGGCCGCCCGAAGACCCTCCGCTCGCGCTCGATCCGGGGCTCGGGTGGGCCTCGGCGATCTCCGATGTAGCCCATCCAGCCTGCTCGGCGGTGAGGGGGTTGTCGGGGAGGCCCGCGCCCGATCCGCGCGCGTCTCCGAGGCGGGCGAGCGTGAGGAGCGCGCGTTGCCGCAGGCCCACGTTGAGGCTCACGTCGAGGGCGAGCTGCCACAGGGCGTCGCGGGTCTGCGTCGAGTCGCCGTGGTTGAGGAGCTGTTCGCACAGCATCGACATCGGGTCGTCGTAGTCGGCCATCGGGTACCCGTCGTTCCGCACGAGCGGGCGCGCGGGGCTCTCGGGCGGTGGGAGCCGTCGCAGCGTCGCGATGGCGGTGTCGGTGCCCGCGCGCGGGTCGACGCGACCGAGGGCCCACTGCGCGTTCAGCCACTCGTTGTACGCGGCCTCGTAGCGCGCGCGCTCCGCGGGAGGCGCGTCGCGGGAGACGTGCGCGGGAGGTCCCGCCGTGGCGATGCGCAGCGTGACCTCGCGCGACTCGGGGACGCGCAGCTCGCCCGCCTCGCGCAGCGACTCGACGCGGGCGTGTGAAGAGCATCGTCCGCCGCACTCGGTGAGCAGGCGGATCACGGCGCGCGCGAGGTGATCGCGGGCCGACGCGCGTAGGTTCGATCGCATGAGGACGCCGCAGGGGAGGCGATCTTCCGCGAAGGCGAGCCACACGGCGTCGACGCTCTCGGGGTCGACGCGAAAGAGCTCGTTCGCGACGACGTCGGGCGTTCTGCACTGGAGGGCAGCTTCGCGTACCGCGGCCTTGCGCTGCGCGAGCACGGGGCCGCACACGAGGTACCACGACGTCGCCGTGATGAGCGCGTTCGCGATGACGCCGTCGATGAAGGCCGCGCCGTCGGGCTGCTTCTCGACGGCGCCCGCGGGCGTCGCGGTCGAGGCGACGTCGTCGGGCAATCCGTACGCGATCCCGCACGCGGAGGGGACGAAGGCGACGCGCGTCGAACCGCCGGGCGCGCGCGCGGCGACCCAGGTCCCGAGCGTGGTGGCGCGCTGCGCGAGCTCGCCGTGGGAGGTCGAGGAGACGCGACGCACCTCGCCGCAGTCAGTCGAACGCTGGTCTGGGGCGCCGAGCGGAAAGCTCTCGGGGTAGTGCGCTCGCTCGACGATGA
>JBPOHC010000463.1:0-1834 GCA_052035985.1 Myxococcota bacterium
GTGCGGAGCGCGCCGATCGATGCGGTACACGTGGTGCCCGCTCGGCGGCTTGCGAGGGTGATCGGGCACCAGCGCGGCACGATAGACGGAGCGATACTGTTCGAGCAGCTCGGCGTGGAGCAGGTGCGTCGCGCGCGCGAACGCGGTCCGAGAGCGAACGCCCGCGCACTCGTCGATCCACCGACACCAGCGGGCCGGGAGGTCGGCGGAGCAATCGCGCGCGCTGCGCAAGCACACGCCGACGTCGATCTCGGAAGCCGTCGGAGCCTGTGTGACCCGATCGAAGTGCACTCGATCGATCGCCGCAGTGAGCCACCAGCGCTCGCCCTCTCGTTCGATCATCCAGCGAGGGGCGCCGTCGAGGCCCGCCGTGCGGCGGAGCAGCCATCCGCCACCGCGCAGCAACGCCCCGAACGTCGTCGGTAGCACGGGAGGATCGGCGTCGATGCGCGCCGAGGGGATCCCGAGCGCGGCGGCCGCCTTCTGCGCAAGGTCCGCGGTCGTCGATGGCCGCGCCGCCCGATCCCCGGGGAGAACAGCGAGCCCGTCCGCAGAGCGAACGACCTCGAGCTGCGTCGAGGGCCAGGAGACTTCCCGGATGCGCTCCACGAACTCAAGCAACGCGAAGGTCTTCGCGTCGTCGGCGATCACCGCCACCGGCGGCACCGCGAAGCGCATCGAGAGACGCTCTCGCGTCTCGACGCCAACGAGCTCCGCAACGGGTGCTCCCTGATTCCAGAGCGACCACCAGCGCCGCGCGAGGTGCGCGTGCCGGGCGCGAGCCCACGTCGCCAGGGCGGCATCCACGGGGAAGGGGGATTCGAACGTTTCGATCATGGGAGACTCTCGCTTCGCGACGAGATCGCGTCATCGAGCCATGCCAACGCGCGCGCCTGGAGCGCGGGGAGACGAGCATCTGGCTGGACACCCGCGGGCACCTTGGGGAGGTCCATCATGGGTGTGCACGAGCGACACGACGGCAGCGCCTCGGCGCGGTGGAGCCAGGTCTCGATCACCTCGAACGTCGTCCCCTCCGTGAGCGGCAGCCCCTCATCGTCGCGCGCGAACTTCGGGATGCGCGAGCAGGAGAACAGGCGGCCGCGCTCCACGGTGACGCAGTGCTTGCGGTACCAGCACGCGTCGTAGAAGGTCTGCGCCCGCTCGGCGGAGACGCGACGCAGGGTGGTCCAGGCATCCCATCCATCGCCCTGGCCGCGCACCACGAGCTCGACCGCGGGGGCGAGGATTGCGAGCCACTCGCGCCAGCGGCCGAGCAGCCGCTCGTCGAGGCCGTAGTCGCTGATCGTGAAGCGATCGATCGCGCGCGCGGCGGTCGCGGAGAGGCCGCGAGGAGTCAGGCCGTTCGAGACGACCTCGATGCGCTCCGCGACGCCGAGCTGTCGAAACGCCACGACCGCCCGTTCGAGCAGGGGGCCGTTGATCGTCGGCTCACCGCCGAGGACGCCGAGGCTGCCGATACGTACGTTCGCGTCACGGAGGACTCGAAGCGCGCGCACGAGCTCGTCGATGGGCTCGCCGATCGACGGGGAGGGCTGGTTCGGAACGAGGAACCCGCACTCCAGACACGCGAGCGTGCAGCGGGCCGTGATGGAAACCTCCACCTCACGGATGCGCCGATCGACGAGCACGCGAAGCGACATCAAGCCTCACTCCGTCGTCGTCCCGACGCTACGGCACCGCCCTCGACGTTCGCGGTGCGCCGACGAGCACGGCGAGGAGCGCGAGCGAGCGAGTGAGCAAGGATCGCATTCGTGGCGATGGGCATCGTCAGCCCTCGCTCTGCCACCGCTCGATCAGCTTGTAGGACGCCGAG
>JBPOHC010000185.1:0-64412 GCA_052035985.1 Myxococcota bacterium
ACGCATGCGCGGAGCACGCGATCGGCGGAGGGATAGGGGTCCGTGGGGTAGCGCCCGACGTCTCCGCTCGACCCGACGTTGTGCGAGAGCACGAGGTCGTAGGTGCCCGGCGCGACGTTGGCGTCGATGCGGTCGGAGTTCGTCGCGAGCCCGTACGAGGTGCTCCCGTAGTTGTACGAGGGCGCCGAGATGAGGTGCCGAACGCGCGTGTCACGCGACACGAGGTAGAGCGAGCTCTGCGAGTACCCGGGAACCTGCGCCGACGCGAGCGTGCGAGGGAGCGCCGCGCCATCGAGCGTGACCGGCGCCGCGAGCCGCGACGTGGGGAGGTCGACGTCGAGCGTGTTCGCGCCCGCCCCGAGCGTGATTCCAGCGCGGAGCACGCGATCGCCCGAGGGATAGGGGTCCGTGGGGTAGCGTCCGACGGATCCGCTCGACCCGACGTTGTGCGAGACGACGAGGTCGTAGGTGCCCGGTGAGAGCCTCGCGTCGACGCGGTCGGAGTTCGTCGCGAGACCGTACGAGGAGCTTCCGTAGTTGTACGAAGGCGCCGAGATGAGGTGCCGCACGTGCGTGTCTTGAGACACGAGGTAGATCGAGCTCTGCGAGTACCCGGGAACCTCCGCGGCCGTGAGCGTGCGGGGGAGCGCCGCGCCATCGAGCGTCACCGCGCCCGTCACCGTGGCGGTGCTGAGGTTGACGTCGAGCGCGTTGGCGCCCTCGTTGAGCGTCACGTCGCTTCGAAGAACACGGTCCGCCGAGGGGATCGGATCCGTCGGATAGCGTCCGACCGATCCGCTCGACCCGACGTTGTGCGAGAGCACGAGGTCGTAGACGCCCGGCGCGAGCCTGGCGTCGACGCGGTCGGAGTTCGTCGCGAGACCGTACGAAGTACTTCCGTAATTGTACGAAGGCGCCGAGATGAGGTGCCGAACGCCCGTGTCATGCGACACGAGGTAGACCGAGCTCTGCGAGTACCCGGGCACCTGCGCCGACGGCAGCGTTCGTGGAAAGGCCGCGCCGTCGAGCGTGACCGCGCCCGTGACGCGCGCGGTGGTGAGGTTGACGTCGAGCGTGTTGGGCCCGAGGCCGATCACCACGTCGCTGCGAATCACCCTGTTCGACGAGGGAAACGGGTCCGTGGGATAGCGTCCGACGGATCCGCTCGACCCGACGTTGTGCGAGAGCACGAGGTCGTAGACGCCCGGCGCGAGCCTGGCGTCGACGCGGTCGGAGTTCGTCGCGAGACCGTATGAAGTACTTCCGTAATTGTACGAGGGCGCCGAGATGAGGTGCCGCACGCCGGTGTCGTGCGCGACGAGGTAGAGCGAGCTCTGCGAGTACCCGGGCACCTGCGCCGACGCGAGCGTGCGAGGGAGCGCCGCGCCGTCGAGCGTGACGACCCCCGTGACGGTTCCGGTGGGGAGGTTCACCGAGGCGCCGAAGGGCGTGGTGCTCGTGCACGCAGTCACCGACGCGGAGCACGCCGTGGTCGCGCGTCCGATGCAGAGGCCCGCGGCGGAGCAGACGTCGCCGGTGGTGCACGCGATGGTGTCGTCGCAGGTCATCCCGGTTCGCGCCGTGAGCACGAAGCTCCGCGTGCTCTCGTCGCACGCGTAGCTCGCGCACGGCGTCGACGCGGCGGGCGCCGTCGGGACCATCGTCACCGTGCACCCCCGCGCGTCGGCGCCGACGGCCCCGGGCACGCAGCGCTCGACGCCGGTGCAGTAGCGTCCGTCGTCGCAGGCCGCGTCGGAGGCCGTGTGCGAGGCGCTCCCTGCGAGGCAGCGGTCGACGGTGCAGGCGAGTCCGTCGTCGGGCACGAGCGCGTCGTCGTTGCTCGCGGCGCATCCCGCGGTGGCGTCGCATCGATCGCGCGTGCAGGGGTTTCCGTCGTCGCAGCGCACGGCCGCTCCGCCGCCGCAGACGCCGCTCGTGCAGCGCTGGCCCGTGGTGCAGGCCGAGGTGGCGCAGGCGCTCCCGTCGGCGCGCGGGGTGTTGACGCAGCGCCCTCCGACGTTCGCGTCGTCGGTGCAGGGGTTGCCGTCGTTGCACATGGGCGTGTAGCACTCGGCCGCGCCCATCGCGGCCCTGCACGCGAGGCTCCGCGCGGCGCACGGATCGGGAACGCAGGGGTCGTTGGTGCACCCGCCCGCGCCGTCGAGGTGATAGCCCGTGTCGCAGTTGCACACGGCCGTCGAGCCCATCGCGGCGCACACGCTCCGATGGGCCACGGTGCAGGGCGAGGGGAGGCACGGATCGCTCGTGCACCCTCCGCGTCCATCGGCGTGAAAGCCGGTCGCGCAGGACTCGCACATGGCGCCCGCGTAGCCCGCTGCGCAGGCGCAGCTCGCGCGTCCCGCGGTGACCGAGCACATGCCGTGACCCGAGCATCGGGTGGTGGTGCAGGTCTCGTCGATCACGCAGCTCGCGCCGTCGAGGTGGTATCCCGCGTCGCAGTCGCAGCGCGCGACGCCCATCACGGCGACGCACACGCCGCGGCGCGCCTCGGTGCACGGTGACGGTCGGCACACGTCGCGGGTGCAGCCTCCCATCCCGTCGGAGTGCGCGTCGGCGGCGCAGGTATCACAGCGCGCGCCCGCGTACTCCGAGGCGCAGGTGCAGCGGAGGCCCGACGTGTCGGCTGCGCAGGTCCCGTGGCCGTTGCAGGTGGTCGGCGTGCAGGTCGCGTCGGCGACGCAGGCTCCGCGCGCGTCTTCGTGCGTGCCGGGGTTGCATGCGCAGACGGCGCCCGTGAGGCCGCTCGAACAGCGCGTGCGATCGGGCTGCGTGCAGGGGTTCGGATCGCACGGAGTGTTGGTGCATCCGCCGCGTCCGTCGGTGACGTAGCCCGCGTCGCACTGGTCGCAGCGCATTCCGCGATAGCCCGGTTCGCACGCGCACACGAGCGCGCCGCTGACGACGTCGCAGCGACCGTGCGCAGCGCAGGTGTCGACCGCGCAGCGGGGCCCCGCGTCGGTGACCACGTCGACGGCGGCGTCAGAGAGCGCGTCGCTCGTCGCGTCGGTCGCGGCGTCGCGCGCGTCGTCGGCGATGTCGTTCGAAGCGTCGGAGGCGTCGTTCGAAGCGTCGGAGGTGTCGTTCGAAGCGTCCGTGACGTCGCTCGTCGAGGCGTCGCGGGGCGCGTCGGTCGCGACGTCGGTTGTGACGTCGGTTGTGACGTCGGTTGTGACGTCGGCGGTGACGTCGAGCGCGGCGTCTTCGACGGTGGCGGTCGCGGGGTCTGAGCAGGCCGCGAGCGCGGCCGCGCAGAGCGCGAGGAGCAGGCTTCGTTGCATGGGGCGCGGAGGCTATCACCGCCCCGCCGCGGGCCAAACGAAGGGTCAGGCGTCGTAGCGATACCCGGCGCCGTACACCGCGGCGATGGGGAGCACCGCGAAGCCGCGCTGTTCGAACTTTCGTCGCAGGCGCGCGATGTGACAGTCGACGTTGCGCGCGTAGCCCGCGTGGGCGCCGCGCCAGATGTGCTCGAGGAGCTCCGCGCGGCTGAAGACGCGCCCCGCGTCGCGCGCCAGCGTGAGGAGCAGCGCGTACTCCGTGGCCGTGAGCGCGAGCGCCCTCCCGTCGACGGAGACCTGGTGGGCGCGCGTGTCGATGCGCAGCCGTCCGCGCTCGACGACCTCGGCCCGATCGCTCGCCTTCGGGAGCCGCCGCGCGAGCGCGCGCAGCCTCGCGACGACCTCCGCGGGCCTGCACGGCTTGACCACGCAGTCGTCGGCGCCCGCGTCGGGGCTCATCACCGCGTCGAGGTCGTCGACGCTCTCGGTGAGCATGAGCACGCCGGGCGAGGGGTTGAAGCGCTCCCGCAGCGCCGCGCAGAGGGCGATGCTGCCCGCGATGGCGTCGAGCACCACGAGGTCGGGCGTCGCGCGCTCGCACTCGGCGATCGCCCCCGCGCAGTCGGCCTGGCGCACGCGCCATCCGAGCTCCGCGAGGTGCCGCGTGAGGGCCTCGCGAGACGCGTCGTCGACGACGACCAGGAGCACATCCGCGTCGATCCGCTCGTCAGGATGGGAGGACATCGAAGACCTCTTCCGATTGCATCGCTGCGGCGCATCCCTCTGCGCCACGAGCAATCATGGACCTTCGAATCGCCGCGTTGAAGGCCTCCGCGCGTCGCGGTCACATCACTGAAATGCTGTGATTGAAGACGTTTCAGCGCGTCTCGCACGCCTTGCTTGACCAGCGTCAAGTCGCGGCGAGCGGTCGCTTGATGTCGTCGCGTTCACGCGTCGAGTGCGCGGCGTGAGCGGACGAACGACTCGAGCGCGAGGGCGAGGAGTGAGGCGATCGCGAGCGCGACGGGCCAGTCTCCGAAGCGCTGATACGGCGTCGCGACGTGGGCCGTGGGGAGCTCCGCGACGAGGAAGAGCTCGCCCTCGGAGCGCGGCGGCCGGGCGGCGAGCGTGCGGCCGTACGCGTCGAAGGCGAAGGTGGTGGCGTGGCGAACGGGGCGCAGCACCGAGAAGCCGCTCTCGCTGGCGCGCAGCCTCGCGACCTGACCGTGGCTCGGGTCGACGCCGCGCCAGTCGCTCGAAGGGACCACCGCGAGTCCCACCCCGAGTCGCCCCAGCGCGAGCCCGAGCTCGGGGAAGTCGAAGTCGTAGCAGATCGCGCCCGCGGCCCGTCCCCACGGGCGATCGAGCGCGCGGAGGGGGTCGGTGCCCGCGACGCTGCCTTCACCGGGCACGGGGCGGTGCTTGCGATAGCGCTCGAGCTCGACGCCCCGCGCGTCGAACCAGCGATACTGGTTGTCGAAGCGCGGCGGACGCTCCGCGAGCAGCGTCGCGTAGGCCAGCACGAGCTCGACGCCGTGATCGCGCGCGAACGCGCGGCCCCGCTCGACGAGGGCGGCCTCACGCGCGGGCGCGACGAGGGAGGCGGCCTCGTTCCACACGACGAGTCGCGCGCCGAGCGCTACCGCGCGGGCCGAGCGCGCGAAGAGCTGATCCTCGTTGCGCCGAAGGGCCTCCTCCGAGGGCATTCCCGCGGGCGAGGGGCCCACGTCGGTGGTCACCGCGGCGGCGCGAATCGGCGCGCCCGGCTGCGTACCTTCGAGCCTCGCGAAGCCGTAACCGTACGAGAGCAGCGCCATCGCGGCGAAGATCGCGAGCGGACGTCGCCGCGAGGTGTCGGCGGGCGCGGCGAGCGCGAGGGCCGCCGTGGCGTTGCTCCACGCGAAGAGCCACGAGAGCGTCGAGACGCCGCCGAGCGCGAGCGCCTGGAGCAGCGCGAGGTTGTCGAGCTGCGAGTTCACGGCCATGTTCCACGTGCCCAGGGGGCTCTGCGTGAAGGTGAGCCAGTCGACGACGGCCGACGCGGCGCTGAACGCGACGACCGCGCGACCCCACGCGACCCGCCGCACGAGCCACGAGAAGAGCACCATCCCGAGGTAGATCGAGACCGCCGCGGGCGCCGCGAACACGAGCGCCATGGCCCACGGAATCGGCGCCGTGATGACCTTCGCCGTGCTCGCGAGGGCCGTGACGAACACCGTGAGCGCGAGCCACGCGCGGTCTCGTCGCGCGCGGTGCAGGGCGGCGTGCGCGAGCAGCGGCGCCTGCGCGATCCACGCGAGCTCGGGGATCGACCAGCGGTTCGCGCTGAGCACCCCGAGCAGCGCCCCCGACGCCAGGAGCCACCACGCGGGCCAGCGCATCGCGGGTGCGTCTTCGCGCGACATGGCGCGCGCGTCACCGTCGGACGACGAGGTCGTGTCCATCACAGCGGAACCCTCCTTCGAAGCGTGACGCGGCCCTCTTCGGGCCGTCAGCGCTGCTTCTTGCGCTTCTTCCTCTTCGCGTCGCCCTCGGTGGGCGGCGCGTCCGTCGTCGCGCGCGCGCCCCGCCAGAGGAGCGCGAGCTGGAGCCTCCACAGCGCGTCGAGCTGCGGGTGCAGCGCGGGGCCGAGGGCGGCCGGCGTGCCCAGGAACACCGACGCGATCGCGAGCGAGAGGGTCTCGAGGTCGGCGTGACGGGGCAGCTCGCCGAGCTCGACGGCGCGGCGGAGGTTGCGCTCGATGATCGCGTCGATGCCCCTCGCGGGCAGCGCGTCGACGCCGTCACACTCGGGGAAGCGCGCGATCCGCTCCGCCGCGCTCACCTCGGGGACCGCCTCGGGGCGCCCCGCCGTCGCCTGATGCGCGACCACCTCGGCCATCACCCGCGGCCACTGCGAGAGCTGCTCCGCCGTGATCGCGAAGACCCGCTCGATCGCGGCGAGACCGCCGCCGTCAGGCTCGAACGCGCGCGCCTTCGACCCCACCTCGATGCTCCAGAGCTGCACGAAGTAGAGCAGCAGGTCGCCCTTGCTCCCGAAGTGGTTGAAGAACGTCGCCTCGGAGACGCCCGCCGCGCGCGCCACGTCCGCCGCGCGGATGTCCGCGAAGGCCCGCTCCTGCATCTGCGAGAGCGTCGCGTCGAGGAGCGCGAGGCGCGTCTTCGCCCGGCTCCGCTCGCGCAGCGGGATCTTCGACCACAGCGCGGCATTGCGCGCGGTCAGGCGCTTCTGATCCATGACTGGGGTAGACTCTAAGTTTAGAGTCGACTCAAGTCAATGGCGGATGGAGCTTGTTTCCGTGGGCGCTACGAGCCGCAGGGGGCGAGGGGGGTGCCGTTGAGGGTGACGGTTGCGTTGGCGATGCGGCGCACCATGCAGCAGTCGTCGACGTGGGTGAGCACCACGCGGTTGCGCCCCGCGATGACGTAGCGCGCGAGGTCCGCCGTGCTGCCGCCGCCGAGGAAGGCGAAGGCGCCCGGGTCGACGATGCCCGCGGGGTAGCGGCTGTTGAAGACGGCCACGGAGACGCCGTCGTCGACGTTCTCGATGGTGACCCGCATGCTCGTCACGGCGAGCGTCGGGGGCACATAGAAGGTGGTCTGAAAGTACGTGAAGTCGCCGCCTGCGCGGCAGTCGCAGACCCCGCACAGCGTCGACGGGTCATCGAAGCTGATCGACGGCGGCGTGTGCGGCCTCCACCCCGAGTCGAGCTCCGGGGGGATGCTCGCGAAGACGTACTCCCCCGGGTCGCCGTGCTGGCTGAAGGTCCGCCCCCAACAGCGCGGGCCCTCGCCGAGATGGATCTGCCACGGGGTCGACACGCCGCCATTCGCGATGCACGCGCGGCAGTCTTCATCGATCATCCCGTCGCAGTCGTCGTCGAGGCCGTTGCAGACCTCCGTGCGAGGGAGCGTCTCGCCCATGCACGTCCCGGGGCTCCCGTCGGCCGCGCAGGTTCGCGTCCCCGCGCGGCAGATCCCGCGGCCGAGGGTTCCCATGGGGCCCGAGTAGCAGGTCGCGGTGGTGCCCGCGCGGCAGCACATCGCGCCGTCATCGATCACGCCGTTGCAGTCCTGATCGACGCGGTCTCCGCAGGTGTCGTCCGCGGGCGTGACCGCTCCCTCGCAGGCGCCCCAGTCGCCGAACTCGCCCTCTCCGACGCAGCGTTGAGAGCCGTCGCGGCAGGTCCCTCGGGCGCGCGTCGCGGCGGGGCCCGGATAGCAGACCTGCGTCGTCCCGGGCGCGCAGGGGCAGCCCTCGTCGACCGTCCCGTCGCCGTCGTCGTCGATGTGGTTGCAACGCTCGGGACCGCCCGTCATCGACCCCCCGTCGGAGGTCGTACTGTCACCGAACGGAACCGTCGACGAATCGTCGAGACCACCATCTCCGGTGGTGCTCGGGAGGTCGTTCGTACCCGTACGATCGGGGCGCAAGGCGCTCACGTCGACGGTGGGCACGTCTTCGTCCGTCGGGATCTCGACGACGCTGCTGTCATCGACGCTGCATGCCGCGAAGAGAGGCAGCGCGAGGAGCGCGAGTGTGAGTGGCCGCATGAGAAGACCTCCGCGGCGACGATCAGAGCACCGACGGCTTGAGGCCGGTAGTGGGCACGCGACTGACCACCGCGCGGGTCAGTTCGAGACCGTCACCGTGGAGCAGAGCGGCCCGATCGCAGAGGCCCCGACCTCGTCGCCCCCTTCGGGCACGAACGCGATGCCCGTCGCGACGCTGGTGAGCGGCCCCTGATCGAGCCCGACACCCCCGCACGCCACGAGCCCTCCACCGGCAGACATTCTTTGCGTCGTGGGCGACGCGCTCTCCTCGCCCCAGAGGAGCACGCCGTGGCCCGTGGTGCGGCTCGACACGTTCGCGCAGTGGAGCGACGCGCCGCGAAGTCCGCGCCTGGGCTCCGACCCCGACTGCTCGTAGTCGAGCGACACGTCGACCGCCGCCGTGCGCGCACCGCAGCGGAGGCCCTCGACGCTCCCTTCGGGCGAAGCGTCTGAGCCGCCTGTGAGCCAGCGCCACTCGGTCATTCGCTCGGCGCCGAAGGTGACCGTTCCCGCCGAGAGCGAGACCTCGACGCAGCGGAGCCTGAAGGCTCTCACGCGCGGCTGTGTGGCGCCGTCGACGGTGACCGGCGCGCTCGCGAGCTCGAGGCCGATGAGCATCTCGCCGTTGCCGCAGCGGGCCCTCTGCTGCGGTCGCAGCGGGATGAGCGCGGGCTCGGGCAGCGGCTCGATGACGAGCCTGAGGGAGCGCGCGTCGGCGGTCGAGACGGTGACCGTGGTGGTCCCCGTGTGGGCCACGGCGCTCGG
Source organism: Myxococcota bacterium (assembly GCA_052035985.1). Taxonomy (GTDB): domain Bacteria; phylum Myxococcota_A; class Polyangia; order Polyangiales; genus CAISKJ01. The sequence goes on from JBPOHC010000185.1 coordinate 8,619, forward strand.
GCGACAGGCCGCGACGAGGAGCGCTGCGAGGAGCGCCGACCTCATCGCGAGGCGTCGGCGCCCGCGTCGGCGGTGGGCGTGACCGCGGGCGTCGTCGCGATGCTCCCCACGGCGGCGTTGGAGTTGGGCGCGACGGCGACGGGTACGGTGATGCTCGTCGACGGGCGCGCGCCCTCGGCGGTCGCGGTGTTGCCCTCGACGTGCGCGGAGGTCGTCGCGTTGGGCGCGCCCGTCACGTTGATCGGCCCGGTCTGCGCGGTGGCGGTCGCGTTGCAGCCGACGAGCGAGAGGAACCCCAGGAGGCAGCGTGGCTTGATCTGCACGGCGCCCTGTTGGGTAGTCCAACGCGGCGCCGCTGTCGATCGGTTCGCGCGTTGATGATGTCAGGGGTCGTAGAACCAGCGCGGGCTGCGGCACGCGTCGCTGGTGTTGTCGCACGCGCGCACCGTGTGGCTCGCTTGAAAGGTCCCGAAGAGCTGCGCCTGGAGGAACGCGTCGTTGTTGCACACGTGGTACTGCGCGAGCGTGGCCGAGAGGGCGCTCACGATGGCGGCGTCGAAGCCCTGCGCGAGGCCGCTCCCGGCGTTCCACTGGCACGACGAGAGGCCCGCGATCACGTCGGTGATGCGCCCCGCGCGGAGGGCGTCGACGAGCTGCGCGGTGGTGGTTCCGCCCGTACACGCGAGGTGCATCTGCACGTACCCGATGAGCGCGCCCACGAGCGACTGAACGGCCTCGTCGCGCAGCGCCTCCATCGAGAGGAAGCGCGTGCCCGGCGCGCACTCGCAGGCCCTGTACGCCTCGACGAGCGAGAGGAGCTCGGCGCGCGTTCCAGACACCGGCCCCACGCGGCGCGTCTCTTGAAGAATGGGCCTCCCGCTCGCGGCGTCGACGGCCGAGGGGAGCGTGCCGTGGTTCTCCATGTAGGCGCTGGCGACCATCTGCGGCGCTTGACCCGCGCGCGTGCAGGTGACCTCCAGCGCGGTCGTCGTGTGCGGCGGCCAGAGCGTGGTCGTGCGTCCGGGGCCGTCGCGGTACGCGTCCTTCTGGAGGAAGCGGAACACCGCGCTGCACTGCTCGGGGCCCGCGTCGGGGGGCGACGTCGCGTCGGAGCTCACGTCTGCGGCGATGACGTCGGCGGGCGTGACGACGTCGACTGTTCGCGCATCGACGGCCGCGTCGGGGCCGGTGACGACCCCCGCGGAGTCGCCGCAGGCCGCGAGGGAGAGCGTGAGCGCGAGGCAGAGCGCGGAGTTCGCGGGTCGCATGGCGCGCGATGAAAACACCGCGGGGCGCCGGGTGTCGAGCGCGGCGACTACCTGCCCGCGTAGGCGTTCGACTCGAGGATCGACTGCACCGAGGCCGAGACGTTCGCGAGGAGCTCATAGCCCGTGCGCGCCTCGATGGCGTCGACGGTGGTGATGTAGCGGTGCCAGTCGGCGCCCGCGGAGCCGTCGTTGGGCATGTCGACCGCCACCACGGGGGTGCTCGCGTTCACCGACTCGGGTCCCGCGCCGCGAGGGACGACCACGATGACCTTCCACGTCGAGAGGGGGATCGCGACGCGCTTCGACGGATCGTTGCTGCGCCCGATGGAAGGGCACTGCGCCGTGAGGGGAGAGCCGCCGGGCGCGAGGTTCGTCGCGCAGGTCGAGGGCCACACGCCGCCTGCGATGATGAAGAGGTCCCAGCCCTGGCGCGCGGTGTTCACCGACCAGCGCTCGAGGTTCTCCCACGCGCCCGCGTTCATGTCGTGGCGCTGCGGGACGATGTTCGATGTGAGGAAGGTCTCGGCGTTGTCCTCCTCGGTGGCCGTGCGCTCGGCCGAGGGGCACAGGTGTCCGCGGTCGTAGCCGCTGCCCGCGTAGTCGCCGTCGACGACGCGGTAGATGCCGCCGGGGAGCTGCGAGTCCGTCGAGAAGCGCTGGCGCGTGCGGCCGACGGTGCCGATGTCCGACGCGGTGAGCCGCCACGCGACCCAGTTGGGCCCGTTGCGAAAGCGGTTGTACGAGACCACGTACTGACGCTTCGGGAGCCACAGGTCGTCGGGCGGAAAGGCGTCGTAGGGGACGCCCATCGCGACGTTCACGTTGTCGATTCCGCCGGGCGGAGGGGCGAGCGCGGGCGCCGATCCCCGGAGGAGCGGACCGCCGCGAGACGACGGCGCGCTGTTGAGGACCTCGATCACCGTGTCGAGGTCACACCCGAGGGAGGCCACCAGAGACAGGATCAGCGCGCGTCGCATGGGGTGCCCAGAGCTCTACCGCGAGCGAGGGCGCTTGTGCATGAGAACCTGCAAGCGATGTCCCGCGATGTTTCGCGGCGCGGAGGTATCGTTCGCCCGATGGACGATCGAAGGACCCACGGCGCCCCGTCGATCGCGAGAGACGCGCTCGGGCTCGGCCTGCGCACCGCGCACTACCCCCACCTCTTCGAACACTGGCCCGCCGTGGGGTACTTCGAAGCCATCAGCGAGAACTTCATGGGCCCCGCGCTCCCGCCGCGGCAGAAGCTCGATGCGGTGAGGGAGCGCTATCCCGTGGTGCTCCACGGCGTCGGGCTCAACCTCCTCGGGCCGGAGCCTCTCGACGAGCGCTACCTCGACGCGCTCTGTCGCCTCGCCGATCGCATCGACGCGCCCTTCGTCACCGATCACCTCTGCTGGACGGGCGCCCGCGAGCTCTCGCACCACGACCTGCTCCCCGTGCCGTATGTGCCCGAGCTCGTCGAGCTCGCGGCGGAGCGCGCGGCCCATGTGCAGCGTCGCCTCGGCCGCCCCTTCGGCATCGAGAACCTGTCGACCTACGTGGAGTTCCGACGCTCCACGATGACCGAGTGGGAGTTCTACACGGCCGTGGTGAGAGACGCGGGCTGCTGGTTCATGTTCGACGTGAACAACGTGTACGTGTCGAGCCAGAACCACGGCTTCGACCCCATGGACTACCTCCGCGCCGTGGACTTCTCTCGCGTGCTTCAGGTGCACATCGCGGGGCACACGCGCGAGGCGAACGGCACCCTCGTCGACACGCACGACCACCCTGTTCTACCCGCCGTGTGGGGCCTCTACGCCGAGGCGTGGAAGCTCGGAGGACCCTTTCCCACCCTGCTCGAATGGGACGAGCGCATCCCTCCGATGCCCGAGGTCCTCGCCGAGCTCGCGAAGTGTCTGGAGGTGCGCGCGTGACCACCAAACCCGCCCCCGCGTGGCTCTCCGAGCTGCAAGCCCGCTTCGGCTCGGTGATCCGCACGCCCCTCGATCGCAGCACCGGGACGCTCCGCGCGACCGTGACAGACTATGACCCTGCCGCCGTCCTCGACGCGATCGACGGCCCGCACGCCGTCGCCGCGGAGCGCCTCGCGGTCTACAACCGCCAGTACTGGTTTCGGCTCTTCACCGTGTTGCAGCGGGCCTTTCCGGTCACGGTGCGACTCCTGGGCGCGTGGGCGTTCAACGAGCACGCGTCGCGCTTCATCCTCGCGCGTCCGCCGCGGCACTGGGACCTCGACCACGCGCCCGACGGCTTCGCAGACGCTCTCATCGAGGCGCTCGAAGCGCGCGCCGACCGCGACGGGCTCGTCGACGCGGTGACCCTCGACGACGCGTGGAGGCGGCTCTTTCGCGCGCCCGAGACGAAGCCCTTTCACCCCAGCGCCGACGACGCCGCGAGGCTGCTCGATTCGCGTCTGGTGATGTCTCCCGCGGTGACCGTGGTGGTCGAGCGGTACCCGCTGCTCGAGGCGCGCGCCTCACTCATCGCGATGCGCAGCGTCACGCCCGTGGCGCTGCCCGAGCGCCTCGCGGAGCCTCGCTGGTGGGCGCTCGCGCGAGAGCCCAACGGCGTGCGTCACCTCCCGCTGGAGCCCGGCGAGGGAGCGCTCCTCACGCTGCTCGGTCGCTACGCCGTGCGCGAGGCGCTCGCGCGGCTCGAAGCGGCGTGCGCGGAGTCGGAGCGCGCGGAGCTCCCTGCGGCGACGCAGCGATGGCTCGCGCGGAGCGTCGAGCGAGGGATCTGGGAGGGCCTCACGACGGAGCCCGTCGGGTGAGGGCGTAAGGGCTTGGGCGCCGTCGGTTCTCAGCGCAGGACGCAGGTGTACCCGGTGCACGTGTTGAGACCGGCGCAGGTGTGCTCGGTGAATTGCTGCGTGGTCTCGTCGTAGGAGAAGCCCTCGCACGAGTTCCAGCCGCCGCAGTGGGGGTGGATCTCGATGATGCCGCCGACGCGCTCGCACATCTGCGCGAAGGTCATGAGGTTCATCCCCGGCGTCGCGTCGGCCGAGGTCACCATGCGGCCGGGGAGCACGTCGCAGGGGCCGTCGCGCGGGACGATCCGCACGTCGTAGCCGGCCTCCGCTCCTGCATCGGTCGCGACGCCGACGTCGAAGAGAACCGCGATGTCGGTGGGCGCGGTGGCGTCGGTCGGCACGGTGACATCCGTCGGCGTGGAGATGTCGGTCGGCGCGGAGATGTCGGTCGGCACGACCACGTCGGTGGGCACCGAGGCATCCGTGGGCACGACCGCGTCGGTCGAGACGCTCACGTCGGTGGGCGTCGCGGCGTCGGTGGGCGTCGCGGCGTCGGTCGAGACGCTCACGTCGGTGGGCGTCGCCGCGTCGGATTGCATCGTGACGTCGGGGGTCGTCGCGTCGGGGGTCGTCGCGTCGGGGGTCGTCGCGTCGGGGGTCGTCGCGGCGTCGGCGGTATCAGAGGGCGTCGACGCGTCGGTGAGCGACGACGTATCGGAGGGATTGGACCTGTCGGTGGGGGGCGAGGTGTCGTTGCTCACGCCCGAGTCGGGGGCGGGCGACTCGGTGGTGGGCCCGCACGCGGTGGCGAGGCAGAGCAGTCCGCCGAGCGCGGCGGTGAGGAGCGCGCTGCTCGCAGAGGGAGCGCGAGAACGAAGTGAATCATCGGGGGGCGGCATCAGGGATCGGGCGAAGGTAGACGATCTGCGGAGGCCCGGGTAGAGCCCCTCGCGGTGCCGTCAGGCGATGCGACCATGTGTCGCACGCAACGATCTCGGGCAGCGGAGCGCCTACCGCCCGCTCGCGCGGTTCGATGCGCCGGTCGCTCAGTCTTCGTCGACGTCGATCGAGAGGCCGAGCCACGCGACGCGGCCTGGCGTGGGCAGTCCGCGCGCCGATTCGAAGCGCGTGTCGAGCAGGTTCTCGCCGAGCGCGAAGACCCCGAGGCCCGACGGAAACTGCCATCCCACGCGGGCGTTCACGAACACGCCCTGCCAGGGTTCGCCCCGCGCGTCGACGCCGCTGCGGTCGAACCACAGCGCCTCGGTCCACGCGCGAAGGCCCTCGCGCGAGTACCAGATCACGCGCCCCGTGGCCTTCGAACGGAGGCGACCGGTGAGCTCGTCGCCGTTCGCGTCGCGCGTGGTCTGCCAGAACGCGCTCCCCACGAGCGAGAGGCGCTGCGTGAGCCGCACCGTCGCGTCGAGCGAGGCGCCCGCGGAGCGCGCGACGTCGGTGTTCGACGGGGTCCAGTAGCCGTCACCGTCGATGGCCCAGCGGATCATGTCGTCGGTCTGGAGCCCGAACGCGCGAAGCGACGCCTGCCACCGTCGCGCGCCGCCGCCGAGCGCCACGCTCGCATCCACACCCCACGCGGTCTCGGGGGCGACCGAGGCGTTGCCGCGCTCACCGATCGCGCCGCCCGACGCCGCGCTGTATCGGAACGTGGGCCACGTGCGCTCGGCGAAGGTCGGCGGGCGATACCCTCTGCCGAACGAGAGCTCGGCCCGCGCGACGCTGTCGGCCGCTCCGATTCGCACCGCCGCGCGGGGAGACACCACCCAGCCGATCATCGAGTCGCCGTCGACGCGCGCCGCGAGGTCGACGCCCACCGCGCCGAAGCGCAACTGTCCGCGCGCGAAGACGCCCATGCGCGTGGCCGACGGGAGCCCGTAGCCCTCGGCGGCCAGCGTCTCGCGCCCGAAATCGACGCCCGCGGTGAGCGCGCTGAGGGGCCCCGTCGACTCGCGCGTCCAAGCGATGCGGCCCTGCGCCTCGGAGCCCGACTGCTGCGTCTCGACCAGCGTGGAGCCCGCGGTCGCGTCGGCGTCGGGGTTGTAGAGCGTCGTGCGCGCGAGGCTCACCGACGCGGTCGCCTCGAGCGTCATGCGGTCGCCGACGGTGTGCCGCGCGAGGGCCGCGAGCTGCATCCCCTGCCGCGCCTGGCGGTCGTCGACGTCGAAGGCGTCGGCGGCGATGAGGCTCCCCCACGAGGGCGCGCCCGTGTACGAGTCGTAGAGCCGGAGCCAGGTGTAGAGCGATCCGCCGGCGCCCCAGGCGCGACCGACCTTCACGGTGCCGTCGAGGAGGCGCGTCTGCGTGTTGGGCGCCCATCCCCGCGTGGTGTTCGCCGTGAGCGCCACCATGGCGTAGCGGTCTTGCACGCGCATCGCGCCGAGGAGCTGGCCGCGCAGACCGAAGTACGGTTGCACGCCGCCCTCGAAGTCATCGTCGTCGTCGTCGATGGGGGGCGCGGCGGTCGCCGGGTCGTCCTCCTCGGCGCCCGAGAGGTAGGCGCCATATTGGAGCGTCCCCGAGAGCGTGTAGGGCGCCACGGGCTCGCGCGTGGTGATCTCGATGACGCCCGCGACGGCGTTGGCGCCCCAGAGCGCCGAGGCGGGGCCGCGCTGGATCACCACGCGATCGAGCAGCGCCGAGGGGATGAGGTTGGGGTCGAGCCCCCCCACGGTGGCCGCGCTCGATCGCGAGCTCATGCGCAGCCCGTCGACGACGAGGAGGGTCTCTTCGGGGGCGGCGCCGCGGAGCGAGAGTCGACCGATGGAGCCCGCCGTGCCGCCGCCGAGGAGGTCGACGTCGGCCTGCGGTCGGAGCGCGTCGGCGAGGGTCGTTCCTCCGGTGCGTTCGAGCTCCGCGTGACCGATCACGGACTGTGATGGAGGCGCGGTGCGGGAGCGTACGGTGGCCGCCTCGGTCTCGTCGTCGGCGCGCGCGCTGGCGCTGACGGCGCTCGCGACGAGGAGGGTACACAGCGCAACACGAGATCGCGATCGCGTCATCATCGGCGGGGCGGATATGCCCCGTCGGCGCGGTCGGCGTCGATGGCCATGTGGCTACGATCCGCGCCGCGGTTCGGTGCGCGCGGGCGTGACGCGATCACGTCAGCAGGCGCTGTCGCATGGCCGTGGCGACGGCCTGCGTGCGGTCCGTCGCGTCGAGCTTCTCGAAGATCCGCGCGGCGTATTTCTTCGCGCTCGCCACGCTCCACTGGAGGGAGTCGGCGATCTCGCGGTTGGTGCGCCCCTCGGCCATCAGCCGCAGGACGCGCAGCTCCACCGCGGTGAGGGGCTCGCGCGTCGTGGGCTCCGACGCGGCGAGGGCGGGGTCGAGCGAGAGGCGTCCATCGCGGGCCTCGCGCATCGCGGCGAGGAGCTCGGCGCGCGTGACGCCCTTGAGCAGGTACCCCGCGGCGCCTGCCTGCATGGCCCTCCGCACGAGCGCGGGGTCGTCGTGCATGCTGAGCACGAGCACCGCGGGACGGCGCGCCGCGTGGGCGACGCCGCGGAGCACCGTGAGCCCGTCGCCGTCGGGGAGCTGCATGTCGAGCAGCACCACGTCGGGCGCGAGGCGCTCGATGGCGCGCAGGGCCTCGTCGCAGGTGCCCGCGTCGCCGACGACGGTCACGGCGTCGCAGGTGAGCATGCTGCGCAGCCCCTCGCGCACGACGGGGTGGTCGTCGACCACGAGCACCCGCAGCGGCGCGGTCACGCGTCACCCCCGACGCGCAGCGGGAGCTCGACGTCGACGCGCGTCCCCCCGTCGGCGGTGACCTCGCAGCGGCCCCCGAGGAGCTCGGCGCGCTCTCGCATGCTCGTGAGGCCGAGGCCGCGCCGCGCGTCGCGCGACGGGTCGACGCCGGTGCCCCGGTCGCGCACGGTGACCCGGAGCCGCGAGGCGTCGGCGCGCAGCAGCACCTCGATGCTCGGCGTGTCGGCGTGGCGGGCGGCGTTGGCGAGCGCCTCCTGCACGATGCGAAACGTCGCCGTCTCGACCGCGGCGGGCAGCGGAGTCTCCGGGAGGTCGGCTTCGAAGCGCACGGTCCACCCGGCGTCGCGCGCGGCCTCTCGCACGCTGCGTTCGACGGCCGCCGCGAGCCCCTCGGCGTCGACCGACGAGGGCCGCAGCGCCCGCAGCACGTGTCGCATCTCGACGAGCGACTGACCGAGCCGCTCGGCGCCGCGCGTGACCTCCGCCTCGGCGCGCGCGGGGTCTTCGGCGTAGACGTCGCGGCCCGTCTCGACGTGCTGCTTGGCGCTCACGATCAGCGGCGTCACGCCGTCGTGGAGCTCGTAGGCGACGCGGCGGCGCTCCTCCTCCTGCGCGAAGACGACCTTCTCGACCATGCGCGCGAGGGCGTCTTCGTGGGCGGTCTTCTCGCGCCACGCGCGGAGCACCACCCAGGTCGCGGCGAGCACCACGGCGACCTGGAGCGCGTGCATGAGCAGCGCGAGGGGGAGCAGGGCGCCGCGCGGGGATTCGAAGGCGCGCATCTCGACGGCCTCGTAGGTCGCCATGACGGCGAAGGTCGCGAGGAGCACGAGGTCGCGCGCGCGTCGCGTGGGACGCGCTTCATCAGGGGAGGCACGCATTGGGGATACGATCCGGAGGGGCCGCGGAGGCTATCACGCGCCGCGCGGCGGTCACTCTCCGGCGTGGCGCGCGAGGGACACCCAGCACCAGCCCGCGCGGCCGCGGTGGAGCGTCACCTCGATGCGCGAGGGATCGACGCGCCCCACGCCTCCCACCTTCGAGAATGGAACGGAGACGCTCGCGCCCGCGCAGTACGCGCCGACAGGGAGCGTGAACTCGTGACAGAAGTACGACCCGTCGTCCGACGTGTGCTCCACGCTGCGCGTCGCGGCGACGATCGACTGCGGCGTGGAGCGGTCGAAGTGCCGGTTCGCGGCCCCGAGGCCGAGCACGAATAGCGGGGCCAGCCCGGGGATGCATGTGACCATGATCGCCATGACGCACCCGAGCCCCCCGCCGGTCCTGCGCCGCGAGATCCCCAACGCGAGGGCCCACGCGCACACGAGTGTGAGGCCGACGACGATGGATTGATCGCCCGTGACGCTTCCGACCTCCGTGGGCGCCACGATGTACAGGGGCACGCTCGCGATGGCCGCCACGATCCCGGCGACCGCGAGCAGCGCGGACGTGAGCTGCTCGCGGCGCGTCCATCGAAGGTCGCGCCACGCCGTCGCGAGCGAGGCGAGGCCCGACGCGAGGGTCTCGAGGTCGCGCGGGGTGTAGCCGTCGAGCGTCTCGGCGGCGATGGGTCCGACCGAGATCGATCCTCCGCCGGCCTTGACCGTCAGCCCCATCGACACGAGCGCGCGCAGCGCCGAGCGCGCTGCGGGGGACGCCAGCATCGCGCGGCCCGTCTCCGCCGTGATGTCGTCGAGCGCGACGTAGACCTCGCGGTCGAAGTCGGCGTCGCCGGCCTGCGGCTCCACGTTGAGCCCCGTGCGCTTGCCGAAGCGATCCAGGGCGTTTTCGGCGCAGAATGTGACCTGCCCCGCGCCCAGCGAGGCGCAGTCCGCGGCGAAGGTCACGCCGTCGGGGTCGTCATTCGCCGCGGGGACGGGGGTCAGGCGTAGGGAGACGGGCGTCGGCGTTTCGCGGTAGGCGACGGCGGCCGACGCCTCCTGCGGCGCTCGCGTGACGACGCGGACGGAACCCTCGACGCGGAGGCTCTCGCCCACCGCGCGAGCGAGCTGATCGACGCGCGCCTCGAGGTTCTGCATCACACCCTGCGAGGACCTCACACCTTCGTCGCCGCGGCGTCAACGGCGATCCTCGCGCGGCGTGGTCAGGTCGTCACGGCGCCAGCGGCAGCGTGCGGATCACGACGATGATCGCGATGCGACCGGGGGGTTCGGGCTGCGGGTTCAGGCCTGCTTTGACGGTGCTCTTGACCTTCATGATGGTTCTCCTCTTCGGCCTCGGGTGTGAGGCGCATGGGCTCGACACTCCACGTTTGTGGCGGAGGGAGACGTTCCATCTCGAAAAGCGCGGCACGCGGGTCGATTGCGCCTGCGCCACGCGCCGAGGGGGGAACCGGCCTCCGTCGCGTCGACGCGCTCAGCGTTTCCGACGTCGCGCCGCGAGCGTCGCCGCGCCCACCCCGAGCACGAGCGCGGCCACTTGAAGTCCCGTCGCCGTCGCACCAGATCGCGGCGTCGACGGGCGCGACGGAGACACCGCCGCGCGCGACGGCGTGACCGCCCTCGGCGCAGGCTCGGAGCTCCAGGCGTGGGGAGCGGCCGCGCGCGGACGCGCACCCGGGTGACGGATCTCGAAGTGATCGAGCACCGAGCCGTCGGGGCGCACCGCGGTGATCGAGAGCCGCTCGCGCTCGGCCTCGACGCGGACGTAGTGATACTGGCGCGCGAAGACCTGGGTGTAGGCGCGCGTGGTGGCGCGGTCGTAGAGGGGGGCGCCAGCGCCGCCCGAGACGACGTAGCGGAGGCCGCGCTCCTCGCCGCGCTCGTAGATGTGGTCGTGGCCCGCGACGACGAGGTCGACGCGGTGACGGCGGAGGACGTCGGCGACGCCGGCCGCGCGGAGGGCGCGGTTCTCTCCGTGGTTGCCAGACGAGTGCATCCCCCAGTGGAGCACGACGATGACGAAATCGTCGGGGGCCTCGGAGCGCATGCGGGTGAGCTGGTCGTCGAGCCACGCGCGCATGGGGGCTGAGGTCCAGTTGTCGAAGGCGTTGGCCAGCACGAGCTGAACGTTGCCGTAGCGCAGGGTGTAATCGAGCTCGGGGCGCGGCGAGTCCTCTTCGCTGTGGACGTAGCGACGGAAGTTCTCGATCGCCTCGCGGTTCGAGCCCTGGAGCTCGTGGTTGCCCACCACGGGGACCCACGCGGCGTTGCGCAGCGCCTCGCGCTCGATGTCGAAGAAGCGCTGCCACTGCTCCTCGACGCGTCCGTTGCCGACGAGGTCGCCCGTGTGCACCACGAAGTCGGCGCCCTCGCGCGCGATGCCGCGCATGACCGCCGCGTGCGCCGCGTGGCCGCCGCGCGAGTCTCCGTAGAGCACGAAGCGAAAGGGCGCGTACGCGTCGGGCATCGCGTTGAAGGCGCCGCCAGTCGGGGCGAGACCGGGGCCCGTCACCTCGTAGCGATACCGTCGGCCCGGCGTGAGGCCCGCGACGCGGAGCTCGTGCAGGGTTGTCTCCGCCGCGTCGCTCACCGCGATGGCCCCTGGCTGCGGCGCGCCTGCGGGCACGACCTCCCACAAGCGAACGCGCGCGGGGCCGGGTCGATCACGCTCCAGCATCACGGTGATCCCGCCGAGGCGCGGCGCCATGAGCCACGGGCCCTTGCGCACGCCTCCCTCCGCGAGGGCTGCGGCGGGAGACGACATCACCGCGAGCGCGCAGGCGACTCCCGCGCAGCGGAGGAGCACGGCGTCAATCATCGACGGTCATCCTGCGCAGCACCGTAGGAGACGTCATATCGCGGTTTTCGCGTGGCGTATGAAGCGATCGCGTCAGGGCCTCGCCGGGCGGGAGGCCGGCTCACATCGCGCGGCGGCCGCGGCGCGTCTGGACCCGCGCGCGGGCCCGGTCGTGTCGCGACGCGCGCGCGCCCGGGTCGGGACCGTTCACCGTGGCGGGATGCGCGGGACAGTCGCCGCGCGTCACCGTCTGCCAGCGACACGACACGTCGGGATGCGCGCGGAGGAAGCTCATGTGGGCCCCTTCGCCCGACGCGAGGTACGACGCGCGATAGCGCCGCTCGACGCGCGTGGGGGCGTCGCCTCCGAGCACGCGGTACACGGCGACGACCTCGCGGACGCCGGTCGCGCTCTCGCGCGCGGAGACGTCTTCGAGCGTGCACGCGCCCACGCGCTCCTCGACCTCGCAGCCCTCGCTCACGCGCGGCGGTGCGGGCACCGAGGCCGCGACCGCTTGCGGAACCGCGCGCGGGTTGGCTTCGGCAGGGAGGTGCCCGAGGGCGAGCAGGCCCGCGAGGCAGATGGCCGAGAGCATCGCGCGGCCCCAATTCATGGCGGAGGGAGTGATCATGTCGCTAGCAGGTTTCACGGCGTGAACGAGGCCGACCTTGAGCCGATCACGCGCCTCGGCGGCAACTTCTCGGGACGTTTCCTCCGAGCGCGGCGAGGCGTTCGAACGATCCGTGCGGCGCTCGTCATCGCGTGCTGTTTTCTTGCGCTGATGCACCTCGCCGCCCCCGAACGACACACACGACCCTCCGACGCGATCGTCGTCACGGTCACCACGAACTCCGCGTCGGTCGCGTGGCGCGGGCGGAGCACGACGCCGAGCGCGAGCATCGAAACAAGCGGCCTGGAGTGGCTCGTGACACGATTTCAATTTTCGTGACACGGATGCGCACGTATGGGACACGTCGGGTTGTCGACGCGGCGGCGAAGGGCTCGCGCCGCGCGATCAGCACTGGGAGTTCCCGCGATGAGGGGCCGTGTCCGTTTGCGTTTCGAAGTCACCGCGCTGTGCGGTCTGTCCGCGGCGCTCGTCGCCACGGCGCGCTGCGGTGACGGCGGCGATACGACGGGGCGCGTTCGCGTGACCTTTCCGGTCACCATGCGCGGGATCAACCCGAGCGCAGACACCTCGACGGGCTGGCACGTCGTGCTCGATCAGGCCTTCGTCGCGGCGGGGCCGCTGCGCTGGTACGAGGGCGCGCCCATCTTCTCGCGGCGGCTCTGGGACACGGCCTTCTCGCTCGGCGTCGCGCACGCGCACCCGGGCCACTACGTGCCGGGGGAGGCCCTCGCGGACATCACCTCGCAGCGCGTGGTGGACCTCATGGTCCCCACGCCGACGCCCCTCGAAGACGCCACGGGCGTGTCGGGTGATGCCCTCTCGGCGACCATCGAACTGCGCCCTCCGGGGACGACGCTCGGCCCCTCGGCGAGCGCCCTCCACGGGCTCGCGGTCTGGACCCGAGGGACCGCCACCCGCGCGGGGAGCACGGTGCGCTTCGAAGGCGGCGTGACGATCGACTACGCGGTGCGGGGGATCCCTGCGCGCGCGCGCTTCGCGCCGGGCGGGAGCATGGCCGTCTCGGTCGACCTCGCGCGGTGGTTCGACCTCGCAGACTTCTCGACGCTCACGGCGCCGTCGCCCGGCGAGGTCGCGCCCATCGCGGCCGGGGGCGCGGTCGCCAACGCGCTCTACCGCGGCACCACCAACGGCGCCGCCTGGCTCTTCGCATGGAACACGAGCGCGCCCGATCGCTGAGGACGCGCCACGGAGGACGGACGATGAAGACGACGAGGTCACTCACGCTCGCGGCGCTGCTGGCCGCGGGCTGCGGCGCGGACACGGGGAGCGTCTCGGTGCTGCTCTGGGGCGAGGCGTTCATTCAAGACGCGATCCCGCCCGTGACGCCGACCGAGGCGGGCTTCGAGAACGGATGGACGCTGCGGTATACGAAGTTCCTCGTGAACCTCGGCGAGGTGCGCCTCGCCGCTTCCGACGGCGCCGTCGCGGGGACGCTCGCCGCGTATCGCGTGTGGGACCTCCACACCTTCACGGGCCCTCGTGTGATCGGGACCTTCGACGGCGCCGCCGCGCAGCGCTTCAACGCGTTCTCATACGCGCTCTCGCCCGCCGCCGCGACGTCGACCGCGGGCAACTCGACCGCCGCCGACGTGCAGCTCATGCAGACGAACCGCTACGCCGTGTACGTCGAAGGCACCGCGTCGAAGACCGGCGTCCCCGACGTGCGCATCCGCTGGGGCTTCACCGGACGCACCGACTTCTCGGGCTGCGACGACGCGTCGGGGCAGCCCGGCATCGCGGTTCCCTCCGGGGGGAGTGCGAGCGCGCAGGTGACCATCCACGGCGATCACCTCTTCTACGACGACCTCGAGGACCCCGAGGCCCGCGTGCGCTTCGACGCCATCGCCGCAGCCGACGCCAACGGCGACCACGAGGTCACCCTCGACGAGCTCGCCATGGTGCAGCTCACCAGCCTCCCGATGACGCAGTACGGGACGGGGCCCGTCCCCAACGTCCGCTCGCTGCGGGACTTCGTCACGTACCTCGTCGCGACGGTGGGGCACTTCAACGGCGAGGGGCACTGCGCCGAGCGCCGCTCGTAGCGCGACGCCGACGCGCTCACCGCCCCCCTGCGACCGATGGTCGCGTGCGACGACGCGTCGCACGCCGCGCGGCTTGTGAGGCGCTACACACTCACAGGTGAACCACCCTCGCTCGGGCGTCGCGCTGGCGCTCCTCTTCACCCTCTCCTCAGAGACGTCCGTCTTCGCGCAGCCGCGCGACGATCGGGCGAGGGTGGTCACGTCCCGACTCCTCGCGCCGTGCTGCTACCAGCAGACCCTCGACGTGCACGAGTCTCCGCTCGCCACGGAGCTGCGCGAGGAGGTCGGCGCGCGGCTGCGAGCGGGGCAGACGCCCGCGCAGATCGAGGCGAGGCTCGTGTCCCGCTACGGCGAGCGCGTGCGGGCCGTGCCGCGCGACCACGACCCTCGGGGCTACGTGCTGGCGCTCGTGGCCGTCGCGATGGCCGTCGCCGCGGCGCTGCTCCTCCGCGCGACGCGCCGGTGGAGCCGAAGCGTCGCCGCCCCCACGGCGCCCGCGGCCGCACCGCGCGACGCCCTCGACGACCGCCTCGATGATGAGCTCCGCGCGCTCGAAGACTGAGTTCAAGCGAGCGCCGGGAGCCCCGTCACCGCAGAGGCTCCGCCGCGCCCCTCAGCGGACGCGCTCGACCGTGTCGAGCATCCGGCGCCCGTCGTCGGTGACCGTGAACGTGAAGCGCACGCGGTCGCCGACGGAGAGCCCCGCGAGCTGCGTCGCCGCGCGCGCCGTGAACGACATCGTCATCGCGCCCATCACGCCGGGGATCGCCTCGTGCGCGATCGAGACCGTGTTGTGATCCGCCGTGAACGACACGACGCGACCGGTCGCCGCGTAGTGCGACTCGGCGCGCGCGTCGCGAGGGGCCAGCTCCCCCGCGGCGACGCCCGAGAGAAGCGCGATGATGACCAGTTGACGGAGAGCGTTCGGACGCACGTGATTCCTCTCCGCCGTATCTGCGCTCGCCGCCCGCGCGAAGCAATGGGGCCGCGTCGATCGGTCGCAGCTCGCGCGGCGGTCATTCGACGGAGGAGACTTCTGTCATGGGCCGCGCGATCACCCTTGAGCGCCGCCCCCGAGAGGGAGTAGAGGCCGTCGCTCATGAACCGACGTGATGTTGTGCTCGTGGGCGCCGCGACGACGCTGGCGCATGTGGTGACCGCCGTGGCCGGATGCGCGGCGCAGACCGCCAACGCGGGGTCGACGCTCCCCGCGGGGGCTCCCGGTGACGCTCGCTCGGCGCTGCAGCGCGCGGCGGCCGAGTGCGTGCGCGCGGGCGAGGCGTGCCTCTCGCACTGCATCCGAAGCCTCTCTACGGGGAGCACCATGATGGCCGCGTGCGCCAGCAAGGTGCGCGTGATGCTCTCGATCTGCCGCGCCGTCGAGGCCCTCGCGACGACGGACTCGCCGCACCTCGCGCCGCTCGCCCGCATCTGCGCCGCGGCCTGTACCGAGTGCGCCGAGGCCTGCAGCGCCCACGCGGCCCACCACGTCGAGTGCGCCGAGTGCGAGCGCGCGTGCCGGGCCTCGGTGACCGCCGCCAACGCCGTCGCGGGCTGAGCCCACGGCGACGCCGCGCGAGAAATCAACCGCGCCACATCGCGACGCGGTGAACGCGCCGACGCTCCGCTGCAACCCCATTTTTCACAGTGGTTTTCGCGTCGAGGCGTTCACCCCGTGACGCCCGACGCGCGGTGAATCGAGGGACTCGCGTGTGGCACGTCGCGTGATGAGGTCGCGCGCATCATGCGACCCCTCGCCGCCTCGATCCTCGCCGCCCTCGCACTGACGGCGCTCCCCTCCATCGGTTACTGCCAGGATGCCTCCGAAGCGCCCGCTGCGCCACGCGTCGGGTGGCAGCCCTCATCGAGCGTGTCGGTCGGGGCGCGCGTCGTCGGTCGCTTCGGCGCGTACACCCTCGGCGGCCTCGGCGGACAGATCACCCTGCGCCTCGGATCGCTCGTCTCCGTCGAGCTCTTCACGGATCACATGGTGGGCACGCGCGAGGGCTCGTTTCGCCACGACCACGAGGTCGGCGGGATGCTCCAGTTCCGTCTGCTGCGCGGGTATCGCTGGGCGGTGTTTCCGATGATCGGGGCGTGCGCCAACCTCGCCGTCGTCCACGCGGCGCAGTCGCCTGACGCGTCGGTCAACGACATCCAGTTCGGCGCGCGCGCTGGAATCGGCGCCGAGTACGCCCTCCCCGGAGGCTTCTCGCTCGGCGCGGAGGCCATGGCGCTCGCGTACCTCGGGCACCAGCTCAGCGGCTGGGGGTGGGTCGCCGAGGCGAGCTCCGAGCTCTCGGTCTCCGCCGTGGGTCAAGCGGTGCTCCATGCGAACTACCACTTCTAGAAGCCTCGCCGCGGCGCTGGTCTCGCTCTCCGCCTGCACGGTCGGAGGCGCCGACGCGCAGCGCACCGACGCCGAGTGCGCGACCTGCCACGCCACGCAGGCCGCGGCCTTCGCCACGTCAGCGCATGCGCACGCCCTCGAGAGCGAGCTCTTTCGCGCCCTCAAGCAGCGCGTCGACGCGAACACGCGCGCCTTCTGCGACCGCTGTCACGCGCCCGCGCGCGGCGTCGGTGAGCGCGGGATCGCCTGCGTCGCGTGCCACACCGCCATCGCGACGCGCGGCGTTTCGAACGGTCGACTCATCATGGGCGACGGCGACGAGATGCTCGGCAGCTTCGACGCGATCAGCACCCCGGCGCACGCCTCGCAACGCTCCGCGTTCACGCGTAGCGCCGACCTCTGCGGGACGTGCCACGAGGTCGCGGGCCCCGGCGCCCTCGTCGAGACCCCATACTCCGAGTGGAGCGCCTCGCCCGCGCGCGTCGCCAACGTCACCTGCGTCGACTGCCACATGGCGACCTCTCCCGGCGTGTCGGGCGCGGAGCGCGCCGTAGGCCCCGCGGCCACGGGCGGACCTCCGCGTGCGCTCTCGGATCATTCCTTCGTCGGACCCGAGCACCCCCGCGCGAGCGAGCTCCTGCGTCACGCGGCTTCGATCGCGCTCGTCGCGCTCGGTCGCGACACGGAAGCGCTCCGCGTCGAGGTGACGGTGACCAATCGCAACAGCGGGCACGCGCTCCCCTCGGGCGCCCGCTTCGCGCGCGAGGTGTGGGTCGAGCTCACGGCCCTCGACGCGCGCGGAGAGCGTCACGTCGTCACCGGCGGACTCGATGACCGCGGCGCGCCCCTCGCGAACGACGACCAGCGCATCGACCTCGGAGACCGCGTGCGACCGCGCCATCACCCCGCGATGATCTTCGACGCGGACCCATCGGAGGTGCGCGCGATCCCCGCGGGCGAGCGCCGCGCGTGGACATTGACTGTCCCTTCAACGTGGGGCGGCGCGGCGACCGTGGGTGTGGCCGCGAGGCTGCGTTACAGGCGCAACGCGTGGGCGTTGAGGGAGTCGCTCGGGCTCGCACCCGACGCCGTCGCGCCCTTCGATCTGGCGAGCGCGGAGCTCGACATCTCGCGGTGAGCGACGGCGGAGGGAGCGCGGGGTGTCAGTCGAGGCAGAGGCCCACGCGGGCGTCGCCGAGGAAGGCCCGGCACATGTAGCCCGCGCGGCACCCGCCGAAGCGCGTCGAAGTGGGGAGCGCGTCGCAGAGCTTCACGCACACGCCGAGGGCGCCGACGTTGCGCGACGAGCAGTACGAGCCCGAGGGGCAGGTGTCTCCGCCGCCCTGGAGCGCGGTGCACCCCGAGGTGCAGTAGCCGCCGTTCCACGTGGTGACGCCGCCCGTGGTCGAGGGCGTGAGGCACGCGAGGCCCCGGCACGAGGCGTCGGCCGAGCACGGCGCGCCGATCTCCGCGCCGCCCGTCGGAGGCGCCGTGACGCAGCGGTTCGACGCGACGTCGCAGGTGTAGCCCGCGGCGCAGTCGGTGTTCGAGCGGCACCCGACGTTGGCGCACTGGCTCGCCGTGGTGCAGCGCCACGAGCCCTCGCAGTCGCCGTCGCGCGTGTTCGAACACGTGCGGGCGCAGGCGAGGGTGGCGCCCGCGGCGGTGGTGAGCACCGCAGAGCCCGCGGGGCAGGGCGTGGTCACCGAGGCGCGCGCGCAGAGGCCGTCGCGGTAGCCCGCGATGAGGATGCAGTTGTTGGTCGCGCAGTCGGAGTTGACGCGGCACACGCTGCCGGGGAGCCCTGCGCCGGGCGACGTCGTCGCGTCGGGGATGGAGTACGGCACGCACGCGCGCACGCCGTTGTAGTTCTGGCACGAGAAGCGCGCGGGGCAGTCGGCGGAGGTGTTGCAGCCGCGGATGCACACGCCCGCGAGGCGTCCGCCGAGGACGTTGAAGGCCGACTCCCAGTACGAGGTGATCGGCGAGCCCGCGGGCGAGGCCGTGACGTTGGAGCCGTAGAAGCACGTGCCCGTGCCGCACGAGAGGGTGCCCGAGGCGCTGTCGCACGACTGCGTGCAGAAGCCCGAGGTGCTGCTCGCGTCGCCGACGCAGTAGTTCTGGCTGCACACGACCGTCGCGCCGCTCATGGGGTTGCACGAGGTGTAGAGCGCCGCGGGCGTGGGCGGATTGCAGAGTCCGCTGTTGCAGGTGGTGCCTGCGGGGCACATGCCCTCGCAGTCGATGAGCTGGCAGGTGCGCGTCGTGGGGTTGCACGCGGAGCCGGGCGCGAGGCACGCGTCGGGGCCGCTCGACGTGCAGGTTCCGGTGCACACGCCGATGGCCGCGACGCCGCCCGCGACGTCGGGGCGCGTACGGTAGCCGAGCCACGCGCAGGAGGCTCCGGGGGCGCAGCTCACGCGCTCGGCGTCGCCGCACTTGGGGAGGCAGTATCGGTTGCCGTCTCCGCCGTCGATGCAGACGCCGCGGTTGTCTTCGCACATCGTGAGCGACGCCTGGCTGTTGCACGTGTGCATGCAGAGGGGCGTTCCTCGCACGATCGAGCAGATGCCGCGCTCGCCCGCGGGCGCGCCGCAGTTGTCGCTGCGACGCATGCAGCGCTCGCCCCACGCGATGAGCGGCGACGGCGCGTCGGTCGCGTCGGCGGTCGGCGTGTCGGTGGGGGCCGTATCGACGGGCGCGTTGTCGGCGGGCGCGGTGTCCGTCGGCGTGGTGTCCGTCGGTGTGGTGTCCGTCGGCGTGGTGTCGAGGGGGGGCGCGTCGGTCGCGGTGTCGGTCGCCGCGTCGGCGGGCGTGACGTCTTCGAAGGGGAACCCTCCGCCGCCGCCGGTGGCGGGCGAACACGCGACGGCCGCGAGCGCGGCCAGCAGGAGTGAGGCTCTACGCATGGGAAGCTCCTTCCGCGCGCGGGGCGTCGCCACCAGTGGGTGTGGCGCGTCTACGCGGCGGTGATCGGGGGCGTCGATAGCACAGGGGGCCGCGCGCGTTGCAACCTCATTGCAGAGGCGCGAACGGAGCGTCGAGGCGGATCAGGGGTTGGCGATGGAGAAGTGGTAGTTCTGTCCGCTGCGCGAGTCCCACGCCTGACAGCCCCAGCGGTTGGTCTGCTGGAACCACAGCGCGAGGTCGCCCGCCGACGAGAGGTCGACGAAGGCGTCGATGGTGTCGCGCGTTCCACCCGAGGCCGACACGCCGGTGTCGAACGAGCGGGCCGCGGCGCCGTTGACGCTCGCCCAGCCGGTGATGGCCCACGCGGCGTTGCCCATCGTGGTGCCCGTGCACGTCGCGATGCGGTCTTGCGCGTAGCGCACGCGGAGGCGCTGGCCCGCGACGAGGGTGCCCGTCTGGTTCACCGAGCCGTCGCGGTTGAAGGTCAGCGTCGGACCCGTCGCGGGGACCACGGGCGTCGTTCCGCCGGGCGCGGGCTGCACCGTGACGTGGTAGTTCTGTCCGTTGCGCGAGTCCCACGCCTGACAGCCCCAGCGGCTCGTCTGCTGGAACCACAGAGCCAGATCGCCCGCGCGGGGCAGCGCGATCACCTGATTGACGGCGACCCTGCGCGTGCCCGAGACGCGGCCCGTGTCCCACGTCGTCGCCGCGGCGCCCGCGAGGCTCGCGTAGCCCGTGATCACCCACCCGGGGGCGCCGTTGAAGTTGCCCGTACACTGTCGCATGCGCGACTGGCTGTACTGGATCTTCACGTTGCCGCCCGCCACGAGCGGCGCGCTCTGCGTGAGCGAGCCGTCGGCGTTGAACGTCAGCGTCGGGATCTGCGTGAGCGCGTCGGTTCCGTCGTCGATCGACGTGTCTGCCTGACCGTCATCGACCGCGCAGCCGAAGGTCGAGAGCGCTGCCACCACCAACCACCATCGGGACTTCATCGGAGCGGTACTCCTTACGAGCGCCGCGTTTAACACGAGCGACGCGAAGTCTCAACGCCACGCGCCATCGGTGAAAGGTCGTATCGGCGTCGTCAGCGCCGTCGCGCCGCGCGCTGCTTCGAAGCGTCGAGGGCGGCCTTGAGCGTCGACTCGTCGCGCGCGCCGTCGACGTCGACGAGCGCGCCCGCGGCGGCGGCGATCGCGGCGTCTCTCCACGCGTAGAGCTCGGCCTCGGCGACCCCCTCGCGGCCCGCGAGAACGCCGGGCGGAACCCCTCGCAGCATCTCGAACACGACCTTCAACCGACGCGCGGCCTCCCCCTGCGCGACCTCCTCGACGCCGAAGCGTGCGCGCACCCGTAGCGCGCTGGCGCTGTGATCCACGCGACGGGGGGAGAGCTCTTGCGACGCCAGCGCGCGCAGCCGTGGATGGTCTCCGAGCGGAGACGACAGCCACGCGAGCACGCGCACGAACGATCGCGCGCCGTCGCGAAACGCGGCCCTGCCGTGGAGCATGCGGTGGTTGTCGACGACGAGCGTGTCGCCCGTCTCGATGCGCAGGGTCACCTTCGGCGCGCGCTCGATCCAGGGAGCGAGCGCGGTCGCGACGGGGTCTGCGCCGGGGGCCATCGGCGAGTGCGTGAAGGTCAGCGCGTCTCCGCGGATCGCCAGCGTCGGACCGAACACGTCGCCGAACACGAAGGGGATCCGCCTCGGCGCGCGCAGGAGCGCTTCGAAGAGCCTCGGGTCGGCCCGCTCGATCGACTCGCAGAGGGCCCACGCGTCGATGAGGTGTGACTCGCCGCCCGCCGAAGCCGCGCGCTCGCACACCATGATCTGAGGCCCCGGCGGCGCGCCGAGGTGGAGCTGGCTGTCGGTGTGGAGCGGCGTGAAGACGTCCGTCGACGCGAACGACCGCCCGCCTGCCACGGGCCTGATGGGCTGCCGCTCGACCATGCGCGGGGCCTCGCGAAAGAGCCGCTCGACGAAGGTCCACGGCGCGACGGGGGCTTCGCGCGCGAGGTCTCCGAGGCGCGCGACGGTGAAGCCCTGCGACGCGAGGTCGGCGCGGAGTCGTGCGGGGCCCTCGTCGGGCGTCCAGGTCCACGGGGTCACGGCGTCACCGCGTCTTCGAAGGTCTTCGAGGTGTACGTCGGCGCCGCGAAATCTCTCGGCGTCGGGAGCACCCTCACGAGGCACCGCCCCGCGGGCACCTTCACCTCGCACGGCGCGCCGAAGGCGAACACCGCGGGCGCCGCGTGAAACGTGTCGGTGCGAACGAGCCCCCGCAGCACGTCGTAGCGCTCGCCGGGCGCTCCCTCGACGAGGGACGACCACCCCGCGGGGGTCACCACGAAGCTCGACGGCTTGGTGAAGCAGTGCGGCTCGCCGTGCGGGTGCGGCGTGAAGTAGCGCGTGAAGTAGAGCAGCGCGCCCTCCCCGTCACGGCCGCGGAGCTCGGGGTAGAGCGCCCTCCATCGCGCCTGGATCGCCGCCGAGCGCGCGTCGAGCGCGGCGCGGTCCCAGGTGATGAGCACGCGGACGCCGTCCCAGCGCGCGGTGAAGTCGACCTCGTTGGCGAAGCGCACGACGTCGACGGGCGAGGCTCCCTCGCGAACGCCCTCTGGAGAAGCCAGATTCGCAGATCGTTCGGTGTCGAACGATCCGGGGCCCGCGGTGACGATCACGGCGCCCTCGACGCCCGGCGACGGGTCGCTCGGCGCGTCGACGGCGACGGTGCGGCGGTACTTTCGCGTTACCTCGCCGCGGCGCTTCTCGTCGAAGTACGCGGCGTCGTAGAAGCGCAGGTGACGTCGGCCGATCTCGGGCATCGCTTCGAGCGTCCTCGCGGTCACGCCCCGGCCGCGAGGGAGCGCCGAGAGCGTCGCGACCTCTCCCTCGATGCGAAGCTCCGTGACGCCGCGCGCGGGGAGGCAGTCGACGACCAGCGGCGTGAAGCGTGTGGTGTCAGCGTAGAGCGTCTCGGCCACGTCGTACGCGAGGCTCCGTCGGTTGGCGCAGCGCGCGACGCGGAGCACGCAGCCCTCCGAGGGCTTCACGAGCAGCCCCGTGAACACGCGGATCACCGCGCCCGCGGGCGAGTCGCAGACCGTCACCGCGCGGTCGAGGGAGCGCGCCCACACGCCGCCGCGAGGGAGCATCCCCCGGGCGACGAGCGTCGCGACGCGCGCGCGGGTGAGGGCGTCGAGGGCGCCGTGCTCCGTGGTGTCGACGTCGGTCTTGGGGAGTCCCCACTGAGCGATCATCTCGTGCTGCGCGACGGGCTCGACGCGCCAGCGACCGAGCGAGCGGCGCGCGCTCCACGCGAGGCGCAGCGCGACCTGGAGCCCGTACGCGTTGCCTTCGAGAAAGGGCACGCAGCCCTGCACCACGCGCAGCGGCAGCGAGCCGTCGAGGGTCTGCGAGCGCTCGACGAGCTTCACCGCGCCGTCGAGCGCGTCGATCACTTCGAAGTGCGCGCCCCTCGATGGAGTGGCTGAAGGGTCAGCTGCATCCACCGCCGCCGCCGCAGCCTCCGCCACCGCCGCACCCGCCGCCGCCGCCGCAGCCGCTGCTGCCGCTGCACGACGAGCCCGACGTCGACGAGCTCGTGGAGCTCGCCACCGCGATGGGCGGCATCACGGCCGCGAACACGGGCATGAGCATCAGGGCCGTGGCCCCCCCCGACGCGACGGCGAGGGCGACCTCCCACGAGGTCGAGCGACGACCGGCGACGACGTCGGCGTTGAGGGCGAGGGTCGAGTCTTTGAGCCACGTGAGGTACGCGGTCTTGCGGGGCGCGTCGACGGCGCCGAAGAACATGACGAGCGTGGTGATGATCACCAAGATGATCCCGAAGGTGAGCACCGCGGGGAAGGGCGCCGTGCTCCCGTAGATCTCCGAGCGCACCTGGACGCGCACGATCGCCATCGCGACGAGGGCCGTGCCCGCCGCGAGCGCCATGAGCCGCGTGACGAGCTTCGCCATCGCGGAGATCTCCATGCCCGCCTCGCGCGCCTCGGCCTCGAAGGCAGGCACGTGCGCCGTCGCGACCTCGAGCGTGACGGCGCGCACGTCGGCGCACCCGGCGCGGCCGTTGGTGAGCCTCGCGCGGATCTGCTGCATCGCCTTGGCCATGAGCTGCTCGCCGGGGAGCCCCGAGGGGTTGACCTCGACGGTCGTGCGGGTGGTGTCTTCGGAGGGGACGAGCCACTTCTCGGCGACGAGCGACGCGAGGAGGGCCCGCTGCACCTGCGCGACGCCGCCCTGGAGCCACGCGACGGTCCACACCTGCGAGCCCGTGGGGAGCCACCCGAGCGCGATCTGCTGCGGCCTGTCAGGCTGCTCGGGGCTTCGGTATGAGCTGCTGAGGGTGGGGGTCCTCGGAGGCGGCGCGGTGGGGTCGCCGTCGAGGAGTCTCGCGATGACGGGCCGCGCGCGCCCCACGGCGAAGAAGGTCACGAAGAAGGTGACCATGTACACGCCGAAGAAGGCCATCCCCGGCGGGAGGTTGAAGGGGAAGATGTCGAACCACTGGAGCATGTCTCGCCTCGGTGCCCTTCAGTTGTTGAGCCGGTCGGCTTCTTCGATGGCCGCCGCGAGGAGCTTCGTGAGCGCGGTGTAGGCCGCGGCGGGGTCCTCCTGCGCGCGACCGAGCGCGGCGCCGTCGACGCCGAAGTGACTGCACGCGGCGCCCAGCACGGCGTCGAGCGAGACGCCGGGGTCGCCGCTCGACAGCTTGAGGAGCGCGCGGAGGGGGCTGCGCACCTGACGGAGCTTGCGCTCCACGGCGATGGCGAGGGCGGGCTTCGAGCCGTCGCTGTCGGTCACCATGCGACGGAGCCGGATGCGTGCCTCGCGGAGTTCCTGCTCGATGCGGAGGCGGCGGTGCTTGTCAGAGATCTGGAGCCCGACGAAGGGGCTCTCGCCGTGGAGGGCCACGCCGTCTTCGCGCAGCTCGTCGTAGAGCAGCGGGAACACGTCGGCCGCGTGCGCCACCTCGTCGGCGCGCAGCACGATGGCCTCGACGCGCGCCGCGTAGCGGGCCAGGAGCAGCGGGTGCCCGATGCGCTCGAGCACCTCGCGGCTGTCATCTCGGAGCACCACCATCACGTCGACGTCGCTGCGGCCGGGGCGCCATCCCCCGCGCGCCGCGCTGCCAAACACGAGCAGCGCCACGAGCTCTCCGCCCGCGGCCTTGACCAGCTCTCCGCGCAGCGCGTCGAGCCGCTGTCGCACCTCCATGGGGAGCGCGTCGAGCGTCGCCGTCGCGCGGTTCTTCTCATCGGTCATCTCTGTCAGCCTTGCCTTTCGTAGAGCCTCACGCGCGCCGCCGCGCCCAACCCCTTCACCGCCCAGACCCTCGTCCCACCGCGCGCCGCCGCGCTTCCCATGAAGGGCGCCGCGCGCTCCCTCGGGGCCTCACCGGGCGCCGTCGGAGGCTTGAAGCGCGCCCTCAGCACGAGCAGATCGACGCGCGCGTCGCCCGCCATCACGGGGTCACGCTCGGCCTCGCGCGCGATGCGCCACGCGTCGGAGAGCGCCGCGCCGCGCGGGGGCCGCGGGTGGGCCTCGATGGCGCGATGGGCGAGCTCCTGAATGCGCGCGCCGTGACCCGAGAGCCTCGCGAGAAGTGGGAGCGCGTCGTCGATGCGCTTCCGTTCGAGCACCGCGCGAGAGCGGGCGAGGTCGAGCGCGCTGATGCCCTCGTGCGACCCATCGCGGCCCGTGAGCGACTTCGCGAGCTCGCCCTGCGCGCGGGCGTAGAGGTCGAGGCGCGCGGGGTCTTCGACGCCGGGTGTCTCGGTCGGCGCGACGCAGGGGAGGAGCCTCAGCGGACCCGCGGGAGCGATGATGGATCGAGCCCGCGCGAGCTCGCCTTCGAGCGCGGAGAACGGGGGGAAGTTCGCGTCGCGCTCGAGCAGCGTCGCCACCGCGCCGCGCTTGGAAACGAGCTCCGCGAGGAGGTCGAAGACGCCGTCGGGCACGGGCGACGCGTGGTCGTCGAAGTAGAAGTCTCCGTCGCGGTGGCCGCCCGCGATGTGCACCATCGTGACGCGGTCGAGGGGGTATCCGCGGAGCACTGCGACGGGGTCGCGGCCCTCGTTGAGCGCGTTGGCGTAGAGGTTCCCCAGGTCGATGAGCAGGGGGCAGCCCGTGGCGCGCGAAACGGCTTCGTAGAAGGCCTCTTCGGGCATCTCGTCGTCGGGCCAGCGGAGCGTCCACGCGATGTTCTCGAGCACCAGCGGAACATCCGGGAGGTGCTTCCTCGCGCGGTCGACGTTGCGCGCCACGACGGCCACGGCCTGCCGCGTGCGCGGGAGCTGCGTGAGGTGGCCGATCTCGGTTCCGCCCGCGGAGGTGAGCGCGACGTGCTCGGTGATGAAGGGCGCGCGGAGGTCTCTCGCGAGGTCACCCAGCCGCTTCGCGCGGTCTTCGTCGACGCCCTCGGCGCTGCCCAGGGAGAGCTTCACGCCGTGGGGAATCACGGGCCACACGTGCGAGAGCGCGATGGCCTCGCGGCGCTGCGTCGACTGCGTGAAGCAGGTCTCGGCGATGACCTCGACGAAGTCGACGGATTCGCGGCGCGCGAGCAGGTCGGCGGCGATCTCGCGCCTCCACCCGATGCCCACCGGCCCCATCGTAGACCCTGTCATTGCGCGGCGAAGCTATCACGACTCGGGGCGCTGTCTGCGCGCGCCCCGCGATGTTGCGATCACCGTTGTGCGACCCCGCGCGGCCGTGAAACCCTTCCGCGAATGAGCGGAACCACGGAGGCCGGGCGCACGCCCGCGGCGGCGGGGAAGTTTCCCCTGGATCTGAGCCCCCTGAGCGACCCCGCGGCGGTGGCCGCGCGCGACCGCGAGTGGCTCGAAAAAGTGTACGCGAAGGGCGAGGCGCAGCTCACCGCGCGCGCCGCCATCACGGGCATGACCCTCGGCGGAATCCTCAGCGCGTCGAACCTCTACATCGGTCTCAAGATCGGCTGGAGCTTCGGCATGAGCATCACCTCCAGCGTGCTCGCCTTCGCGATCTTCTCCGCGGTCTCGAAGGTCTTTCCGTCGATGCGTCCGCTCTCGATGCTCGAAAACAACACCTCGCAGACGGCGGCCTCGGCGGCGGCGTACATGTCCTCCGCGGGCCTCGTGAGCTCCATCCCCGCGCTCACGATGCTCCGCGCCGACGGGACCATCACCATCCCCGAGCTCACGGGGCTGCGCCTCACCGCGTGGCTCCTCGCGATCTCGGTGCTCGGCGTGGTCGTCGCCATTCCGCTCAAGCGCAGCCTCATCAACGCGGAGCAGTTGAAGTTCCCCTCGGGGGTGCAGTGCGCCGAGACCATCAAGGCCATGCACGCCTCGGGGTCCGAGGGCATGGAGAAGGCTCGCGCCCTCGTGGGGACGGGTCTCTTCGCGGCGGCGGTGAAGTTCCTCTTCGAGTGCAAGCTCTGGATCTTCAAGGCCCTGCCCGAGTCGATCATCGTGCCGGGGACGCTCCGCGGATATCCCCTCTCTGCGTGGTCGTTCACCGCGAACACGAGCCTGCTGCTCTACGCCGCCGGGGCCATCATGGGCCTCAAGGTCACGCTCAGCCTCGCCGTGGGCGCGCTCGTCAACTACGGCCTCGTGGGACCGTGGCTCCTCGATCACGGTGTGCTCCGCGTGGCCTCCGCGTCGGTGGCCGCGGATCCAGTGCAATGGAGGGCCTTCGTCCACGCCGCCGAGCACGCGCACGCGATCCCCGTACGCTCCGCCGCGGCCCTCCACGCCGTGGTGCGGTCGAAGTGGAGCGTGTGGCCTGGAACCGCCCTCATGGTGAGCTCCAGCATCGTCGCGTTCGCCTTCCGCTGGCGCATGATCGTGCGCGCGCTCTCGGGGCTCACGAAGGTCTTTTCGAAGCGCGGTGCGGAGGCCGCCGAGGTCGATCCGCTGGCCGAGGTCGAGGTGCCCACGCGATGGTTCGTCGCGGGCCTCGGGCTCTGCTCCGTCGCGGCGATCTACATGCAGCGCGCGTGGTTCGGCGTGCCCGTGCTCGAAGGGATGATCTCGGTGCTCGCGGCCTTTCTGCTCTCGGTGGTGGCCGCCCGCGCGACGGGCGAGACCGACGTGACGCCCATCGGCGCGATGGGCAAGATCACGCAGCTCCTCTTCGGCGTGCTCGTGCCGGGCAACGCGGCGGCGAACCTGATGACGGCCACCGTGACCGCGGGCGCCGCGAGTCACTCTGCCGACCTGCTCACCGAGGTGAAGACGGGCTACCTCCTCGGCGGCGCGCCGCGGAAGCAGTTCTGGGCGCAGATCCTCGGCGTGTTCGCGGGGGCGTTCGTGTGCGTGCCCGTGTACTTTCTCATCGCGAAGCCCGAGAAGCTCGGCAACGAGCTCGCTGCGCCCGCCGCGCAGGCGTGGGCCTCCGTGGCGAAGCTCCTCAAAGACGGCCCCGGCAACCTCCCGCGTTACGCCATCCTCGCCATCGCGGTGGGCGCCTCCATCGGCGCGCTCCTCGCGGTCGCCGAGGAGCTCTCACCGAGGCACATCAAGAAGTGGCTCCCGAGCGCGACGGGCCTCGGCATCGCGCTCGTGATCGACGCCAACGACAGCCTCGCGATGCTCGTCGGCGCGCTCATCGCGTGGGCGATCCAGCGTCGCAACCGCGACCTCGCGGAGCGCTACATCGTGAGCGTGTCGAGCGGCGTCGTCGCGGGCGAGAGCCTCATGGGCATCGTCGTGATCGTGCTGCGCGACGTGCTCGGCTGGCTGCCCCACGGCTGACGCGGGTTACGAGAGAACGATCAGCAGCGCGATCACCGCGGCGGCCACGACGATCACCCCCGAGAGTAGAAAGATCCAGAGCGCGGACCTGCTCTTCGGGGGCGCGGGCGCGCGGTCGAGGGGCCTGAGCACGAAGGGCTCCGCGGGCGGCGCGACGTGGCCGAAGGCGTCGGGCGTCGGGGCCTTCGCGTAGGTGGGCATCGGCGGCGCGTACGAGGGCGGCGGCACGGTCATCGGTCGCGGCGTCGCGGCGAAGGCGTCGGGCCTCGACGGCGAGGGCGGCGGCATCGTGGCCGGACGCGCGTTCGCGAGGAGGGGCGCCACAGGGCTCGCCATGTCGATGGTCGCGGGGATCGGACCCGCGCGCGGCGCCTTGAGCGTGGTGTCGACTTCGAAGTCCGAGGGGTCGACGGCGGGGCGCGTGGTCGAGTCGTCGTAGGTCTGCGGGCTCGGGGGCGGCGACCACGCCCTGCCCGCGGCCACCGTCTCCGAGGGCTTCGGCTCGGGCTTCGAAGAGAGGAAATCGGAGATGTCTTCCTCGTCGATGGCGCGGGTCTGGGAGCGTTGGCGCTTCGGAGTGCTCGGCCGGGGAGGCGACGGCGAGACGGGGACCACGGGCGCGGCGGCGACTTCGAGCACGGCGGCGACGTTCCACCCGTAGCCCGCGTGGAGGGTCTGGTGCGAAGGCGCCTCTGCCTCGGGGAGCATCGTGGCGGGAGAGGTCACGTCGGAGATCGACGGCCGCCGCGCGGTGCCCTCTTCGAACGCGTCGAAACGCTGTAGAGATAGGGCTTCCGACGAGGTTCGCGTGGTGCCCTCCGCGACCTCCTCGCGCGACGCGAACGAAGGGACCGGCGAGGTCCGCGCCGCGGCCACGGGGGGCGCGTAGACCTGCGGCGCGGGAGACGGCGGCGGGGGAGACGGCGGCGGGGGAGACGGCGGCGGCGCGGGAGACGGCGGCGGCGCGACGATGGCGGTGCCCGTGTTGGTCGAGCGGCGCTTTCTCGCGGCCACCGAGAGCATGCTCTTGAGCGCCTCGGGGTCGACCTTCGAAGGGAGCCGCTCGGCGTGTTGCCACCCCTCGGGGGCCGCGCCATTGCCCTTCGCGACGGGGTCTCCCGCAGCGCCTCGCGCGGACGAGGGGAGGGGTGGCTCGGGCGCGGGCTCGGGGACGTCTCTCCACAGCGCGGCCTGCACCGCGGCGCTGCGGATGCGCGATTTGAGCTGCTGCGCGCTCTCGGGGCGACGCGACGGATCGGGGTGCAGCGTCTCCGCGAGGGCCGACCAGAAGTCCTCGTGCACGTCGTCGCGGAGGCGCTTGAGGTGCTCCACGAGGCGGCCGTGATCACGGAGCACCACGCGGGCGAGCGGCTCCCTCGACGCGCTCCCGGGCGCGGGGTTGAGCGTCAGGAGCTCCACCAGCAGCACCGACAGCGCGAAGAGGTCCGACCGCGCCGTGGGGGGCTCGCGCGGGTCGAGCTGCTCGGGGGCGAGATAGCCCTGCGGCGCAGGCTCGATCACGCTCACCGCGGCGGCCTCGTTGATCGACTGCGCGAGGCCGAGGTCGAGGATCCACGCGTGGTACGCGCCCGGCGAGAGCGGGTGCAGGAGCACGCTCCGCGGCGAGATGGCGCCGTGCACGATCCCCTGGCGATGGGCGCTCTGCACCGCGGCGCAGAGGCTGTCGAAGAGCCACAGCACCACGCCCGGCGGAGGCCGCGTCGCCGCCTCGCGATAGCCACCGATCCAGTCCTCGAGGGGGCGCGCCTCGATGACCTCGGTGACCACGTAGAGCCACGACTCCGAGACGCCCCAGCGGCGCACGTTCACGAGGCCCGGCGAGGTGGCGCGCTGCACCTTTCGAAGCGTCTCGTCGAAGGCGCGGGGCACGACCGCGTCGCCTTGGAGCGGCGCGACGAACTTCACGAGCGCCTCGTCGTCGGGCTGGTGCGGACGCTGCGCGAGCCACGCGTCGCCGAGGCCGTGGTCGCCCCGGCGCGCGACGAGCGCGTAGCCGTCGACGAGGAGCCCGGGGCGCGCAGGAGTTTCGCGGCGATCCACGATGGGGCGCATCTTCACACGCGGCCTTCGCGCGCAGCAACAACGAGCGTTCGCGCGTGGCCCTCGCGCATCGGCGCTTGACGAGGGCCCGCGACGCGCGCCGAACTTGCGCCCCGATCGTGCACGCGTTGCCCGCGCGACGCATCGCTGCGCGACGAAGACCCCACGGACGAACCGATGCGAGTGAGGATCGCGGCGTGAGCCTCCGGCGCGCTCGCGCGGCGTGCGGCTTGCTGGCGGGCAGCGGCCATGTCCCAGAACATCCTCGACACGGTTCTGCTGTTCGCGCTCCCGGCTTCAGGCAAGTCGGAGGTGCGCGCCTACCTCGCGTCGCTCACGCCCGAGCAGTGCCGCGACGACTTTCACATGGGGCAGACGCTCCAGCTCGATGACTACCCGTACGTCCATCTCATGCACCGGATCGACGATGAGCTGAAGGCTGCGGGCTGGCGCTACGCGTACTACCAGGGGCCCTCGCGGCCGTTTCAAGACCCGT
Organism: Myxococcota bacterium; assembly: GCA_052035985.1. Taxonomy (GTDB): domain Bacteria; phylum Myxococcota_A; class Polyangia; order Polyangiales; genus CAISKJ01. The sequence continues at coordinate 39,338 of JBPOHC010000185.1, forward strand.
GGGAGTGGGCCGCGCTCATCGAGCTCCTCAACGAGGACTACGCCGACCTGCTCGCGGGCCGCACCGTCACCGCGGCCTCCGCGGCCCAGTGGATGATGGATCGCTTCGACCGCGCGCACTCCAAGGTGGGCCTCGCGGAGCCGCTCGGGGAGGTGCCCTGGAAGATCCGCATGAAGGTCGCCGCGGCGATCGAGAGGGAGTGCGCCTCGGAGCTCGCGGCGCGCAACAAGACCTGCTCGCAAGACCGCACGGGCAAGACCATCGTGATCGAGGCCGCGCGCGGAGCGCCCAACGGAGCGGCCTTTCCCGTGACGCCGCCGCGGGGATACCTCGGGGCGTTTCAGCAGCTCTCGCCGGAGATCCTCGACCGCGCCGCGGTGCTCTACGTGTGGGTCGATCCCGCGGAGTCGCGGCGCAAGAACATCGAGCGGGGACGGCCCGACGGGCAGGGCTCGATCCTCCATCACTCGGTGCCGATGGAGGTCATGCTCGGCGAGTACGGCGGCGACGACATCGGGTGGCTGCTCGAGCAGTCCGATCGGCCGAACACCATCCAGGTCGATCGCATCCTCGAGGTCGCGGGGCCCGACGGCCACAGCGCGTGGAAGCAGAAGACCTGGCACCTCCCCCTCGCGCGCTTCGACAACCGCGAGGACAAGACCTCCTTCGTGCGAGAGGGCAAAGCCAACTGGAAGCCCGCCGACGTGAAGGCCCTCCACGACGGGCTCAAGGGCGCCCTCACGACCCTCGCCACGACCGCGCGCTGAGCGCAATTTCCGATCGCTCGCGGCCCTCCCCTTGATCCCCGCCGTCGAGGGCGCATACGGTCCCGGCATCAGGACCATGATGCCCAGACCTCTCCTCCAATTGATCCTCTTCGCCGCGCTCGCGGCCCTCGGAATCACGGGCTGTGATTCGACCCCCGTCGTCGGCGGGACCACCGACATCGGCGCCGACGTCTCCTGCGCCACGGGCGCCACGCGCTGCGACGGCCGATGCGTCGACCTCCAGTCGAGCCGCGACAACTGCGGCGCCTGCGGGACGTCGTGCGCGGGCGGGCAGGTCTGCGTGGCGGGCGCGTGCGCGATCGCGTGTCCCGGGGCGCAGCGAGAGTGCGGCGGGAGCTGCGTCTCGACCGCGACCGACCGAGCGAACTGCGGCGCGTGCGGCGTCTCCTGCGCCGCGGGCCAGGTCTGCGCCGCGGGGCGATGCACCCTGGAGTGCGGCCCCGCGTTCGCGACGTGCTCCGGCGGCGGCGACGCGGGCGTCGACGGCGGCGGCGATCGCTTCTGCGCCGACACGCGCAACGACAGGAACCACTGCGGCGCGTGCGGAAACACCTGCGCCGCAGGGCAGATCTGCGAGGGCGGCGCCTGTCGACTCTCGTGCGCGACGGGCCTCAGCGACTGCGCCGGGACGTGCCGCGACCTCCAGACCGACCGCGCCAACTGCGGCGCGTGCGGAACGTCGTGCCCCGCGGGGCAGGTGTGCAGCGCGGGCGCCTGTCAGGTCTCGTGCGGAGCGGGCCTCGACAACTGCTCGGGCACGTGCCGCGACCTCCAGACCGACCGCGCCCACTGCGGGATGTGCGGCAACGCCTGCCCCGTGGGCCAGGTGTGCAGCGCCGGCGTGTGCGAGGTCTCGTGCGGCGGCGGGCTCACCAACTGCGGGGGGACGTGCCGCGACCTCCAGACCGATCGCGCCAACTGCGGCGTGTGCGGAACGGCGTGCCCCGCGGGCCAGGTGTGCAGCGCGGGGGCGTGTCAGGTCTCGTGCGGCGCGAGCCTCACCAACTGCATGGGCGTGTGACGCGACCTCGACACCGACCGGAACCACTGCGGCATGTGCGGAAACGCCTGCGCCGCAGGGAGCATCTGCCGCGACGGGATGTGTGGTGTGTCGTGCGCCACGGGGCTCGCTGCGTGCTCGGGCTCGTGCCGCGACCTCCAGACCGACCGCGCCAACTGCGGCATGTGCGGAACGGCGTGCCCCGCGGGCCAGGTGTGCTCCGCGGGGGCGTGCACCGTGTCGTGCGGCGGCGGGCTCACCAACTGCACCGGGACGTGCCGTGACACCGCGACGGACCGCGCCAACTGCGGCGCGTGCGGGATGGTGTGCCCCGCGGGCCAGGTGTGCTCCGCGGGCGCGTGCACGGTGTCGTGCGGCGCGGGGCTCAGCGACTGCGCGGGGACGTGCCGCGACCTCCAGACCGATCGGGCCAACTGCGGCGCGTGCGCGAACGCGTGCGGCGCCGGGCAGGTCTGCGTCGCGGGCGCGTGTCAGCTCTCGTGCGCCACGGGGACGACCAACTGCTCGGGCACGTGCCGCGACCTCGAGACCGATCGAAACCACTGCGGCGCGTGCGGGAGGGCCTGCGCCGCGGGGCAGGTGTGCAGCGCCGGGACGTGCCAGGTGTCGTGCGGCGGCGGGCTCACCGCGTGCGCGGGCGTGTGCCGCGACCTCCAGGGCGACCGCGCCCACTGCGGTGCCTGCGGGCGCGCGTGCCCGAGCGGACAGGTCTGCTCGACGGGCGACTGCGTGCTGAGCTGCGAGACGGGCCTCACCAACTGCACGGGGAGCTGCCGCGACCTGCGCACCGACATCTCGAACTGCGGCGCGTGCGGCGCTGCCTGTGACAGCGGCTCGGTCTGCTCGAGCGGCGCGTGCACGGTCTCGTGCGGCGCGGGGCTCACCAACTGCAGCGGCGTGTGCCGCGACGTGCTCGCCGACGACCGCAACTGCGGCGCCTGCGGGCGCGCGTGCGGCGCGGGCTCGGCCTGCGTCTCGGGGAGCTGCGCGATCGTCTGCGGCGTCGGCCTCAGCAACTGCTCGGGCGCCTGCCGCGACACGCGCGTCGACCCGTCGAACTGCGGCGCCTGCGGCCGGACCTGCTCGGCCGGGCAGCTCTGCTCCGCGGGGCTCTGCGTGCTGGCGTGTCCGTCGGGCACGACGCCGTGCTCGGGCGGTTGCACGAACCTCCTCACCAGCAACACCAACTGCGGCGCGTGCGGCGTCGCGTGCAGCGCGTCGCAGGAGTGCCTCAGCGGGGCCTGCGTCACGCCGTGCGCGGCGGGGCAGACGCGCTGCGCCGGCGCGTGCGTCGACACGCAGTCGAGCGTCACGAACTGCGGCGCGTGCGGGCTCATGTGCGCCGCGGGACAGATCTGCGGCGGCGGCGTGTGCCTCTCGACGGCCGTGAGCTGCCGCGCGTGGCGCACGGCGGTCCCCGCGGCGCCGAGCGGCGTCTTTCTGCTCGACCCCGACGGCCCGACGGGGGCTGGGGCGCCCTTCTCGGCGTACTGCGACATGAGCACGGCGGGCGGCGGCTGGACGCTCACCGCGGCGTTCTCAAACCGCGACGCGCTCGCGTGGCAGCCCACGGGGCCCGCGTGGACGTCGACGTCGACCTTCGGCGACACGACGGTCGTCACGGGCACCACGGACGCCAAGGGGAGGGCCTTCAACGAGGTCCCGGGCACCGAGGTGCTCGTCACGCGTCAGGGCGGCGTCCTCGAGGTGCAGAGCGTCGCGAGCTGCTTCTCGTCGATGACCCTGCTCACCCTCTTCCGGAGGAACTCCACCACCGCGGGCACCTGCGCGCTCTCGTGCGCGACGGTCGCGCTCGCGGCCCCGTGGTCGGGTCAGTCGTACCAGGACTCGACCCTGCGCTTCCGCTGCTGCGACGACGACGGCGGCTGCGTCTCCACGGACCCCGGCGGCTTCCGCATCGACACCGACGACAACAGCTTCATCACCACGCTCAACCACGCGTCGTACAACGACTACAACTTCGGCCTCGGCGCGGGCTACTCCAGCAGCTACGCCGACTTCGACAGCACCACCGCCGACAGCGGCGACGCGTCCGACACCGCCATCCGCTACCTCTGGATCCGCTGACGCCTCGCGCGCCCTTCGCCCTCTGACGGTCACCGATCGTCGAGGGCGAAGCGGCGTTCGAAGGGGCCGATGGTTCGCCGATCGGGCGAGGCGTCGAGCACCGCGAACACCACCTCGTCGAAGACCCCGCGAAAGCTCCCCGAGAGCGCGCGTTCGAAGCGTTCGGCCACGAGCTCGGCGGAACCGCCGAACGCGCCGCAGCCCCACGCGCCGAGCACCGCGGCGTCGTGTCCGTTCATCGCCGCCGCCGAGAGCACCCGCGCGATGCGCTCGTCGTAGACGCTCGGGAGCTCGCCCTCGCGGTCGGGCGTGCGCTCCAGCAGCACCTTCACGTTGGGCGCCGGAGACGTGATGAACGAGCAGCGCCACGGCCGCTCCAGAAGAACCCCGTCGTCGCCGCGAAACACCGGGACGAGCGGGGCATAGAGCGTCCACGACGAGTACATCGGGTCGCGCGCGGCGCGGTGCGGCGGGTACATCGGCGCGTTCACGAGGCACGCGTAGAGCGCCGACGCGCGACAGAGCGACTCCTCCTGCGCGCGGGCGCCGTTGAGAAACCCTCCGCCGGGGTTTCGCGCCGACGCGAAGTTGAGCGCCGCCACGTCGCGCCCCGCGTCGACGAGGGCGCGCGCGGCCGCGAGGGTGCTCACCCCGCGCGTCACGACGCGCGTCGAACGCTCGCCCGCAGGGGGCGTCGGGAGTCGCTCCGAGGGCGGGTGATGGGTGCAGCCTTCGAGGGCGCGCTCGACGTGGTGCGAGATCTCGACGACGGCGCCCGAGGGGGCGACGTAGCGGCCGTCGTGGGTGATGGTGACGGCCTCGGCGCCCTGCGCGGCGGCGACGTCTCTTCGAATGCTCCGCGGGTCTTGCAAGAGGTGCCTCGTGGGGGCGCGTGGGCGGGTGCATGCGCCGCGCGCGGGGCCGCGCTACGGACGCCCGTTGTCGGGTCGGCAGCGGGCGCCAGCGGGGTAGTCGGGGTGGTAGTGGTGACGGATCGGTCGCGTCACACACTGCGTGCACTGCTGACGCTCGGGCGTGGGGAGCCGCGCGCACTGAGCGACCGTGCGCGATTCGTGTCCGTTGCTGTGCGCCCACGCGAGCGACGAGACGGTGCCGAGCGCGAGCATGCCGAGCAAGACGGCCTTACGACGAGTACGCATGAACCCTCCTTTGACGGCGTCGAGCGTACCAACTTCGCGGGCGCGCGCCGAGGCGCATTCGCCACTTCGTGGAGTGAAGGTGGTGGCGCGGCGCCCTCTCGCGGTACCAACGTCGCCATGAGACCCGACCTCCTCGCCTGGCAGTGGGCGAACTACCTGAAGAACCACCGCGACCGGCAGAACCTCATGGTGCACGCCCTCACGGTGCCGATCTTTCACGCGGGGACGCTCGCCATCGTGATGTCGACCTTCACGTCGTGGACCCTCGCTATCGTGGGGATCTCGTTCTGCGGCTTCGCGATGAGCGCGCAGGGCCGCGGGCACGGGCGCGAGTCTGAGAAGCCCATCCCCTTCGAAGGCCCCCTCGACGTCGTCACGCGGATCTTCGCGGAGCAGTGGGTGACCTTTCCCCGGTACATGATCAGCGGCGAGTTCGTGAAGGCGTGGAGGGACTCGCAGAACAGCCCTCGGTGAAGGGCGTCACGGCGCCTCGGGCGTGACCTCGCAGCGGCGTCCGAAGCGGCGGTTGAGCGCCCACGCGGAGAGGCCGACCGTGAGCATCACCGCGCCCACCGCGGCCCAGGCCGAGGGCGGCGCGCTCCGAGCCCAGTCGAAGAGCGCGCGGCCGAAGAAGCTCGTGAGGAACAGCGGGATCACGTAGCCCGCGGCGGAGCCCCAGAAGTGCGTCCAGAAGGGCACGCGCGACACGCCGAAGAAGGCGTGCAGGAGCGGCGGCATCCAGAAGATCAGCCGCAGGGTGAACACCGCCGAGAGCGCGTTGCGCGCGAGCCACGCGTCGTAGGTCTTGAAGCGCGCGGGGATGCGCTTCGAGACCTCCTCCCTCGCGACGAAGCGCGCGAAGGAGAAGCCCACCACGCTCGCGGCCATCGTTCCCGTCATCGAGAGCGCGAAGGCCACGGGCCAGGGCCAGATGAGCGGCGCCACCATGATGAACACGGTCCCCGGCACGCCGAAGGGTTGCAGCGACGCGTAGGCCAGCACGAAGGCCGCGTAGCCCCACGGGCCGATGCCGAGGAGCGTCTGCCGCGCGCGCTCGATGTCCGAGAACTCCGCGAAGAGCCCCATGCGCTGCGCCGCGACGAGGAGCGCGACGACGGCGATGACGAGCGCGATTCGAGATCTTCGCATGGCGCGCGAGTATGTCAGCGCGCCGCGCGCGAGGCCATGCGGCCGAGGTCTTCGAAGCTCGCGGGAGGCCGCGTGCGACGCGCGGTCGTGAGCGTGCGGGCGAGGGCGTTCATCTCTGCGAAGCGGTCGCGGGGCGCGCGAGAGAGACAGCGCGCGATGATGGTCGCGAGGTCGGTGTCGAGCGCCGAGAGGTCCAGAGGGGCGCAGGCGCGGACGCGCTCCATCGTCTCGAGCGGTGTGTCGGCGTCGTAGGGGCGCCTGCCCGTGAGCGCCTCGTGGAGCGTGATGCCGAGGGCGAACTGATCGCTCGCGCTCGTGAGCGCGGCGCCCGTCACCTGCTCGGGCGACATGTACGCGTACTTGCCCTTTCGCACGCCGCCCCGCGTGGCGTCGGCGAGGAGCGTGGCCTTCGCGATGCCGAAGTCGCCGAGCTTCACGTCGCCCGCGCGCGAGATGAGCACGTTCGACGGAGACACGTCGCGGTGCACGAGCCCGAGCGCGCGGCCCGCGTCGTCGGTGAGCGCGTGGAGGTACGCGAGCGCGTGGGCGAGCTCCTCGGCCACGAGGAGGGCGAGGTTGGGGGCGAGGGGAGCGTCTTTGAGAATGGCCGCGAGGTCGGCGCCGTCGACCCAGTCCATTCGAACGAAGTACGAGCCGTCGACGCAGCCGAGGTCGTGCACGCTGACGAGGTTGCGGTGCGAGAAGCCCGCGGCGCGCGTGGCCTCGTCGATGAGGATGCGCTCGTACTCTCCGTCGCCCTGCAATTCAGGCAGGAGCACCTTGAGGGCGACGCGCTTCTCGAAGCCGCTGGCGCCGTGCGCGACGGCGAGAAAGACCTCGGCCATCCCGCCGTGACCGAGCCTCCGAAGGAGCCGATAGGGGCCGAACTGACGCGGCAGGTCCATCGCGTCGAACGGTATCACGCGCGTCGTCGGAGCCTCTGCGAGAGAAGAGGTTACTCTCCGTGCCCGATGAGCGCGGCGAACCCCACCATTCACACCGAGTCGCTCCCTGGCATCGCGCGGCGGCTGCACTGTCAGGTCGTGGTGATCGACGGGCCCGATCGCGGCCGCGGCGTCGAGCTCGGAGAGCGCGCCGTGGTGGTGGGCACGGACCCCGCGTGCGATCTCGTGCTCACCGACGATCGCGCGTCGCGGCGTCACCTCTCGGTCTCGATCGAGGAGGGGCGCTTCGTGGTCGAAGACCTCGGGAGCACCAACGGGACGCTCTACGAGGGCTCGGTGCTCTCTCGCGCGAGGGTTCCCGCGGGGGCGACGCTGAAGGTGGGGCGGTCGTTCGTGCGGGTTCAGCCCGTGCCGCAGCGCATCGAGGTGGCGCCGTCGCGGTCGCGCCGCTTCGGCGAGCTCGTGGGCGCGAGCCTCGCGATGCGAGAGGTCTTCGCCGTGCTCGAGCTCGCCGCGCGCGGCGACGCCACGGTGCTCCTCGAAGGCGAGACGGGCACGGGCAAGGAGCTCGCCGCGCGGGCGCTCCACGACGCGAGCGAGCGGCGCAAGGGGCCCTTCGTGGCGATCGACTGCGGCGCGCTGCCTGAGAACCTCCTCGAGAGCGAGCTCTTCGGTCACGTGCGCGGCGCCTTCACGGGCGCGTCGTCGCAGCGCGCGGGCGCCTTCGTGCGAGCCCACGGCGGAACGATCTTTCTCGACGAGCTCGGGAGCGTCTCGCCCGCGGTGCAAGCGCGTCTGCTGCGCGTCGTCGAGGAGCGTCGCGTGCGTCCCGTCGGCGCGGATCAGGAGCGATCGTTCGACGCGCGCGTCGTCGCGGCCTCGCGTCACGACCTCTCGTCGGAGGTGGCCGCGGGAACCTTTCGCCCCGACCTCTACTACCGCCTCTCGGTGCTCCGCGTGACGCTCCCTCCGCTGCGCGCGCGCCGCGAGGACATCCCCGTCATCGTCGCGGAGCTTCTGAAGCGCAGAGGGGTCGAGCCGGGGCCCGTCGACGGCGCGGGCCTCGACCTGCTCCTCGGTCACGCGTGGCCTGGCAACGTGCGCGAGCTCCGCAACGTGATCGACCGCGCCACCGCGCTCACCCCTGGCGCCGCGGGCTTTCGCGCGCTCCGCCTCGGCTTCTCGGTGGAGCCCGCCGTCGACGAGGCGAGCGCCCTCAACGTGCGCACCGACCTCCCCTGGGCCGAGGCGAGGCAGCGCGTGGTCGAGGCCTTCGAGCGCACCTACCTCCGCGCGCTTCTCTCGCGCTGCGAGGGCAACCTCTCAGCGGCGTCGCGCGAGTCGGGGATCGACCGGAAGCACCTCCGCGCGCTCGTGAAGCGTCACGGGCTCCCGCGCTCGGGCGACGAGGCATGACCGCGTCGAGGTCCGTCACCCGCTGAATCCGCACGGCGCGCCGTGGCGGATCGCCGCGAAGACGCGCGTCGAACTGCGCACACGCTTCACAGTTCGCGTCTCGCTGGAAAACAGCCTTGACAGCGCGGAGTTGAAGCCGCGTCATCGACCTTCAACTGGAGGTTTTTCGAGATGACCTGGAAGAAATTTGCCGGCCTCGCCATCACGGCGCTCGCCGTCGCCTGCGCCGACGGGAATCCGCCCGCTGGCGGCGGGGACCAAGACACCGGCGTCGAAGACGTCGGCGAAGACGTCACGGGCGACGCGGTCGACACCGACGCCGCGACTGACGGGAGCACCAAGGACATCGTCATGCCCGACGGCAACGTCGACGACGTGACGACGCCCGACGTGACCACGCCCGATGGGAGCGTCGACGACACCGTCACCACGGACGTCGTGACGCCCGACGGCACCGTCGACGACGTCACCGCGCCCGACGGCTCCACGATGGACGGCGCCACCACCGACGGCGCGACCCCCGACGGCGCGACGATGGACGGCGCGACGATGGACGGCACCACCACCGACGTCGCCACGATGGACGGGACCACGACGGACATCGTGACGCCCGACGTCGTGACCCCGGACGGGACCACCCCCGACGCGATGGCCTGCGCGGCGCCCTTCTCGATGTGCGGCGCGGCCTGCGTCGACACGCAGACCGACACGATGAACTGCGGCCGCTGCGGGACGGTCTGCACCGCGGGCCAGGTCTGCACGGCCGGCGCGTGCACGACGACCTGCGCGACGGGTGAGACCCTCTGCACGACGGGCGGCGGGCCCGTGTGCACCAACACCAACACCGACGGCACTAACTGCGGCCGCTGCGGCACCGTCTGCCCGAGCGGACAGAGCTGCGTCGCGGGCGTCTGCACGATGGGCTGCGCGATGGGCACGACGGCGTGCACCACCGGCGGGACGCGCTCGTGCGTCGACCTCCAGGCCGACCCGGCCAACTGCGGGAGCTGCGGCAACGTGTGCCCCACGGGCCGCGTGTGCACCGCGGGAGCCTGCGCCTGCGCGGGCGCGGCGACGCTCTGCGGCTCGGCCTGCGTGAACACCAACACCGACGCCATGAACTGCGGCCGCTGCGGCAACGCCTGCGCGACGGGCACCGCCTGCTCGATGGGCGTCTGCGGCTGTCCCATGGGTCAGACGTCGTGCGGCGGACGCTGCGTCGACGCGCAGACCGACACGGCCAACTGCGGGAGCTGCGGCAACGCCTGCGCGATGGGCGCGACCTGCACCGCGGGCACCTGCGCCGCGGGCGGACCGACCAACGACGCCCGCTCGGGCGCCACGCGCATCGACCTCGCGCAGCCCGCCGTGTCGCTCAGCACCGACACCACGGCGGCGCGCAACGACACCTCGGGCTCGTGCGCCTGCACCTCGGGCCGCGACGTCTTCTACTCGTTCACGCTCACGGCGTCTGAGATCGTCTACGCCGACACGATCGGCGCGACCTGGGACACGTCGCTCTTCCTGCAGAACTCGGCGGGCACGAACCTCCTCGACCCGATGCTCTCGGGCGGCTCGGTCTGCAACGACGACAACGGCATGGGCTGCTCGACGGGCCTCCAGAGCATGATCGCGGCGCGGCTCCCCGCGGGCACGTACTACCTCGTGCTCTCGGGCTGCGGCGCGGGCGCTGCGACGATTCACTTTCACCACCTCCCGGCGGGCAACGGGCCCGTCGCGCAGATCACGCCGCGCGGCACGGTCACCCTCACGGGCACCACGTCGGGCACCGGGCTCATCTCCTCGACCTGCTGCTCCGGCGGCCCCGAGAACACCTACTACTGGGTGACCTGCCCCGACTTCACCTCGACGGCGTTCACGGCCACCACCTGCGGCGGCGCCACGGGCTTCGACTCCGAGCTCGACCAGCGCTCGGCCGCGCGCGCGGGCACCGTCAGCACCTGCAACGACGACAACTGCGCGCTCCTCTCGCTCGTCACCTCGACGATCCCCTCGGGCGCGGGCCTGCACACGCTCTACCTCGACTCGTGCAGCGGGTCGGGCGCGTACAACCTCTCGGTCACCTTCGGCGCGTGCCCCACGGGCACCTCGCTCTGCTCGGGTCGCTGCGCCACCGTGGCCACCGACACCAGCAACTGCGGACGCTGCGGCAACGTGTGCCCCACGGGCCAGGTGTGCTCCGCGGGCGTGTGCACCGTGGTCTGCGCGGCGCCCACCACGCGCTGCGGCACGAGCTGCGTCGACCTCACGAACGACAACAACAACTGCGGCGCGTGCGGAACCGCGTGCCCCACGGGCCAGCGCTGCGCCTCGGGCGCCTGCGGCTGCGCGGGCAGCACCTCGCTCTGCGGCTCGTCGTGCGTCGACACCACGAGCGACACGGCCAACTGCGGACGCTGCGGCAACGCCTGCGCCGCGGGCCTCCTCTGCGTGAGCGGCGCGTGCCGCTGCCCCGGCACCACCACCGCGTGCGGCGGCGCCTGCGTCGACACCACGAGCGATCGCACCAACTGCGGCACCTGCGGCACCGCGTGTGGCGCCGGTCAGGCCTGCACCGCGAGCCGCTGCACGTGCACGGGCGCGGGCCTCACGGCCTGCGGCGCGAGCTGCGTGAACCTCAGCACCGACAACGCCAACTGCGGCGCCTGCGCGCGCGCCTGCGCCGCGGGGACCACCTGCACCGCGGGCGTCTGCGTCACCGTCGGCCCCGCCAACGACACGCGCGGGGGCGCCACGCCCATCGCGCTCGGCGCCGCGTCGGTCACCCTCTCGGCCGACACCACGCGCGCGGTGAACAACACCACGGGCTCGTGCGGCTGCACGGGCGGCAACGACGTCTTCTACACGTTCACGCTCGCGCAGCCCGAGATCGTCTACGCCGACACGATCGGCGCGACCTGGGACACGTCGCTCTTCATCCAGAACGCTGCGGGCACCAACCTCACCGACCCGCTGCTCACGGGCGGCGCGGTCTGCAACGATGACGGCGGCCTCGGCTGCTCCATCGGCACGCTGAGCATGATCGCGGCGCGGCTCCCCGCGGGCACGTACTACCTCGTGCTCTCGGGCTGCGGAAGCGGCGTGGCGTCGATCCACTTCCAGCACCTCCCCGTGGGCAACGGCGCGGTCCGTCAGCTCGCCACCACGGCGGGCTCGCAGACCGTCACGGGCACCACCTCGGGCACGGGCCTCATCAACGGCGCGTGCTGCGACGGCGGCCCCGAAGACACCTTCTACTGGCTCACCTGCCCGACGGCGGCGTCGACCTCGTTCACCGCCTCGTCGTGCGGCGGCGCCACGTGGGACACCGACCTCGACCAGCGCTCCGCCGCGCGCACCACCGGCACCGTCGCCTGCAACGACGACGCGTGCGCGTTCCAGTCGAGCGTGACGTCGACGATCCCCGCGGGCGCGGGCATCCACACGTTCTACGTCGACGGCTGCGGCGCGGGCGCGGGCGCGTACTCGGTCAACGTGATCTTCGGCTCGTGCCCCGCGGGCACCACCAACTGCTCCACGCGCTGCGTGAACACCGCCACCGACAGCGCCAACTGCGGCGCGTGCGGAACCGTCTGCCCCGCGGGCCAGGCGTGCTCGTCGGGCGCCTGCGCGTGCACCGGCGCGGGCCTCACCACCTGCGGCGCGACCTGCGTCAACGCGCAGACCGACAACAGCAACTGCGGCCGCTGCGGCAACGTCTGCCCCTCGGGCCAGAGCTGCGTCGCGGGCGCCTGCTCCCTCCCGGGCCCCGCCAACGACACGCGCGCGGGCGCCGCGGTGATCGCCGTCGCCTCGGCCTCGTCGATCAACCTCACGGCCGACACCACGCGCGCCCGCAACAACACCTCGGGCTCGTGCGGCTGCACCTCGGGCAACGACGTCTTCTACTCGTTCACGCTCGCGGCGCCCGAGATCGTCTACGCCGACACGGTGGGCGCGACCTGGGACACGTCGCTCTTCATCCAGAACTCGGCGGGCACCAACCTCACCGACCCGTTGCTCACGGGCGGCGCGGTCTGCAACGACGACAACGGCATGGGCTGCTCGACGGGCGTCCAGAGCATGATCACCGCGCGCCTCGCCGCGGGCACGTACTACCTCGTGCTCTCGGGCTGCGGCGCGGGCGCTGCGACGATCCACTTCCACCACCTCCCGGTGGGCAACGGCGCCGTGTCGCAGCTCGCGGCGGGCACCGGCGCGACGCTCTCGGGCACCACGTCGGGCACCGGCCTCATCTCGGGCTTCTGCTGCGACGGCGGCCCCGAGAACACCTACTACTGGGTCTCGTGCCCGGGCTACGCGGGCGGCACCTTCTCGGCCCAGACCTGCTCCCGCGCCTCGTGGGACACCGACCTCGCGCAGCGCTCCGCGACGCGCGCGACCCCCGTCGCCTGCAACGACGACTCCTGCGGCCTCCAGTCGAGCATGTCGTCGACGATCCCCGCGGGCCCCGGCCTCCACACGTTCTACGTCGACGGCTGCGGCGCGGGCTCGGGCGCGTACAGCGTGCTCTACACCCGTCCGTGAGACCGTAAGCCTCACGTCCCACCCCTGAAGACCCACCCGATCCCCACCACACCGCCGCTGCGCTCGGAATACCCGCGGCGCAGCGCGGCGTGATTGACAGTGCCGCGCGTAGTCTTCTACCGTCGCTGTATGGGCCCGGACCCCGCGAATACAGCCCTCCGCTCACGCCGGAGCGCGTGAATGACAGGGCCGCGCGACGGGTCTGGCAGGGCCGCCGGAGACGCCCGGGCGCACGAAGAGACCGTCCTCTCGACGCCTGATCTCATCCCCGTCGCAGAGGCTCGCCCGCGGCGCAGAAAAGACGACGACATCGCGCCGGGGACGCTCCTCGGAGGCCACTACCGCGTGGTCAAGCGCCTCGGCGGCGGGGCCATCGGGCACGTCTACGAGGCCATCAACACCTGGACGACGCGGCGCGTGGCGCTGAAGCTGTTGCGCGCCGAGCTGGTCGACGACGCCGACATCGCGAAGCGCTTTCTCATCGAGGCCCAGGCCGCGACGAAGGTGGCCCACCCCCACATCGTCGACATCCTCGACATGGGCAAGGACCCGACCTCGGGGCACCTCTACATCGTCCAGGAGTTCCTCGAAGGCAGAGACCTCCACGAGCACATCCAGCAGCGCGGGAGGCTCACGCTCCTCGAGGCGACGCAGGTGCTCGTGCCCGTGATGCACGCCGTCGCCGCGGCGCACGAGAAGGGCGTGCTGCACCGCGACCTCAAGCCCGAGAACGTGTTCCTGGTGCAGTCGCCCGACGGCCACCTCGTGCCCAAGGTGATCGACTTCGGGCTCGCGCGGACCGAAGCCTCCGCGGGCAACCGCATGACCCGCACGGGCGCCGTGATGGGGACGCCGTATTACATGTCTCCCGAGCAGGCGCGCGGCGAGTCGGGGCTCGACGGGCGCGCCGACGTGTGGGCCCTCGGGGTGATCTGGTACGAGGTGCTCGCGGGCGAGCTGCCCTTCACGGGAGACAACCTCCACCAGGTGCTCCACGCGATCTTCATGAGCACCCCGAGGCGCCTCGACGAGCGCGTTCCCGAGGTGCCGCGCGAGGTCGCCGACGTGATCCACCGCGCGTTCTCTCGCGACCTCACGGTGCGCTACGCGTCGGTCAACGCCTTCATCGACGCGATGATCCCGGTGCTCCCCGAAGACCCGCTGCCGCAGACGGGGATGCGCAGCAGCCGCCCCGGTCGCGCCTCGACAGCACCGCATCCGACCGCGTCGCCGCAGCCCTCCAAGGTCAACACGCTCCCGCCTCCGTCGCCGCCGTCTCCGCCGCTGACCCCGTCGCGCCCGTCGCCCCCCGGATCGACCGGCGATCAATGGGTCACCGGGCCGATGCCCCCGACGCCTCCGCCCGAAGCGTCCGCCGTGTCGTCGACGCCGGTGCCGATGAGCGCCCCGGAGCTGTCTCCCGAGGCGAAGCGCATCCGCGTGCTCTATGTGCTTCTCTCCGTGGCCGTCACCGCGCTGCTCATCGTCTCGGCCATCGCGATCCAGCTCATGCGCCACGAGGGCCAGGGGACGCGCGTGATCGACCCCATCGCGCCGCGCCCCGCCGCGACGCCCCGCGCGACGCCCTCCGACGCTGGGGCCGACGCCGACATCGACGCGGGCCTCGACGGCGCCTCCGCGGATGCCGTGACGCTCGATGGCGCGACCGACGCCGCGACGCCGGCCTCTCCGCTCGACGCCGCCACGGCCGAAGACGCCGCCGTCGGAGACGCCGACGAGGCTCCGCCCGAGGAAGACGCGGGGCGGCGCCGTCACCGCTCGCACCGCTCGCGTCACGGCGACAGCGCGTCGTCGGGCGCGCACCGCCGACCCCATCGTCACTGATCGCGTCGACGCGCTTGCCTCGGGGCGCGCGAAGGGGTGACTCTCGCGGGATGCTCCGTCGCTCCGCGCTCGCGCTCGTCACCGCGCTCTCGCTCCCGTTGACCTCGTCGGCCTTCTGCGGCTTCTACGTCTCGGGGTCGAGCGAGGGGCTCTACAACAAGGCCACGCGCGCCGCGCTCATGCGCTCGGGCACGCGCACCGTGCTCACGATGAGCAACGACTACGACGGCCCCCCCGAGGACTTCGCGATGGTGGTCCCCGTGCCCGTGGTGCTCTCGCGCGAGAGCGTGCGCACGCTGCCCCACGACGTCTTCGAACACCTCGACGGCCTCACCGCCCCGCGCCTCGTCGAGTACTGGGAGCAGGACCCGTGTCGCGCCGAAGGCGGCTACGAGTTCACGAGAGACGTCGTCGCGGTGCAGCAGTCCCTGGCCGGCGTGCGCCTCGAACGCGACGAGGCCGATCACGTGCGCGTCGAGGCCCGCTTCGCCGTGGGCGAGTACGACGTGGTGATCCTCTCGGCCGACGAGTCGACGGGCCTCGAGCGGTGGCTCCGCGCGAACCGATACAACATCCCGCGCGGCGCCTCCGACGCGCTCGCCCCCTACGTGCGCGGCGAGTGGAAGTTCTTCGTGGCGCGCGTCGACATCGCGCGCGTGCAGCACCGTCCGGGCGGCGGCGCGAGGCTCTCGCCGCTTCGAATGCAGTACGACTCGACGGAGTTCCGGCTGCCCGTGCGCCTCGGCCTGCTCAACGCGCCGCCGGGCCCGCAGGACCTCATCGTGTACGTGCTCCATCCGTCGGCGCGCTTCGAGGTGGCGAACTATCGCAACGTGTTCATCCCCACGAACCTCGAGCTCGCGGAGCCCGCGCGCGACCGCTTCGCCGACGTGTACGGCGCGCTCTTCGACGCGACGCTCCAGTCGACGGGGCAGCGCTCGGTCATCACCGAGTACGCGTGGAGCACGGGCGGCTGCGATCCGTGTCCGTCGCCCGCGCTCGACGCCAACGACCTCGCCACGCTCGGCGGCGATGCGATCACCGACTTCAGCGGCGCGAGCATGGTGGTGACGCGCCTCCACGCTCGCTACAACGCCTCGACGCTCACCGACGACCTCGTGTTTCGCGAGGCCCTCCCCGTGACGGGCGGACACGAGGCCAACGCGCGCGCCGACGGAGCGCTCCCCGAGCCCGACACCACCGCGAAGCGCACCTCGTCGGGCAATCGCTTTCAAGCGCGCTACGTGATCCGTCACCCGTGGACGGGCGCCGCTACCTGCGAGCATCCCCGCCGCGGCGTCTGGGGTGGACCACCGGGCGGACGACAGCCGCAGGCCACCGCCGCGCGCGACATCGCGAGCGCGCCACGCGAGGGCGTCTCGCTCCGATCGCTCGTGCGCACGCGTGAACCGGGGGTGGACCTCGACGCGAGGCTCACGCTCCCCGCGGCGCCGATGACCGCCGCGCCTTCGGCCATCCCCGCGACGGGCGTTCGACGAGGCTGCGCGTGCGAGGCGAGGCCCGCGACGGTGAGTTCTCCGACGATCGCGGTGTGCGCCGCGCTCGCCGCTGCGTTCGTCACGCGCCGTCGCGCGGCGAAGGTCAGATCCCGACGCGCAACATGACCGACACGTCGACGCGACCGTCGATGGGCCAGTAGTCCACGGCGGTGTCGAGGCCCGCGAAGATCCACACGAGCGACGCCTGCGCGCGAACTCCGATGCGTCGATCGGGGAGCACGCCCACGGGCGCGCCGAGCCACGCGATGACGGCGCCCGGATAGAAGGCATCTCGCCACCACCCCACGTGCCACAGCGGGATCACGTAGCCCACGGTGGGCGTGAGCACCATGTTGCCCGCCACGTCTCCCTCGATGGAGGCCGCGCCCATGAAGCGGCGCCCGATGCCGAACTCGTAGCCGAGTCGCGCGCGGAGCCCGTGCGGCGTGGTCGCGCCGAGGCCGAGGGTGACCCCGCCCGCGCGCAGGAGGCCCGGCCGCGCGGCGTCGAAGCTCATCGAGACGTTCTGATCGTCGGCCTCCTCGACCTGGAGGCAGTCGGTGCCTGCGCGCGTGGCGCGACAGAGCCCGCGCTGCTCCCAACCGATCGTAGGCGTCCACGCGCGTGGGGCGCGCGTGAGGAGCGTGGCCTCGCCGACGGAGGCCCACGCGTGACCGGTCCCGCTGCAACGGTTCGCGCGGCGCCACGTGAGGAGCACGCGCACGGTGCGATCGCGAGGCTCGACGAGGAGCGGGTGCATGAGCCCGAGCGCGCCCTCGCCGAAGCCGTTGAAGACGCGCTCCTCCGCGCGCAGGTCCGCGCTGCGTCCGCCGCGCATCACGAGCTCGACCTCGGCGTGCGGCGCGACCACGAGCTCGACCGCGCGCGACGGAGGCGCTCCCGCGACGGAGAGCGCGCCCTCGTCGCCCGCGATCGTGACGGCCGTGTGCACGGTCTCCGCGGTGGGGTTTCGCACCACGAAGCGCCCGCGAAGCGCGCAGCGGAGGTGCGACGCGTCGCTCGCGGAGCAGTCGAGGACGTCGGCCTCGCGGACGATCTGGAGCGCGGTCGGCGCGGCGGGGCAGGGGGTCGCCACCTCGATCGATCCGCCGTAGGTCCACGCCCCCGCGGACGAGGTCGTGACGAGCGCCGTGGCCGCCGCGAGGGCCGACGCGATGCGAGCGCGGGGTGTCATCGCGGGCGATGGTACGCGCCTTCGCGACGGCGCGAGAGAGGCACCTTCACCGACGCGCGACGGTCACGCCCCGGCGTCGCCGATGAGCCGCTGAGAGATCATCCGAACGCGCACCCGCACGCGCGTCCCGTCGCTCTCGTGGCCGAGCAAGGTCCAGCCCTCGTTGCCGTTGGTGAGCGACGCGCCGACGGCCTCGGACACTTCGAAGCGCCACCGCGTCGAGCGGGGCTGTCCCGCCGTCCACGGGTGCTCGGGCATCGCCTCGCGCATCGCCCGCTCGGCCGCCGCGTCGAAGGCGCGCATCCCCGACGTGTTCGCCACGCGCACCGCGCGGATCGCCCCCGCGGCGTCTTGATCGACGTCGAGGTCGGCGCGCAGGCACGGGTAGCGCAGGTCGGGCATGCGGGTGTTGAGCGTCATCCCCGCGAGCGAGACCCCGTGCGCCTGATCGAAGTTCTCCGCGACGCCGCCCTCGCCGCGAGGCACCGCGCGCTGCACGCCAGGAATGGTCACCACGGGCGCCCTGCGCACGGCCGTTCCGAGCCCGGGGATCTCTCGCACCGGATCGAAGGACTCGAGCGCGCGCCTCGCGACGAAGGTGTCGTGCGCGCCGCTGCCCGCGGGCCTGTGATCTCGCACCGTCTCCGCGAGGGCCGCGCGGATGGGACCTCCCGCGATCTCACGCAGGCGCTCGGGCGAGGGGGGCTCCCCCGTGGCGTTGCCGCCGAAGATGTTGCGATCGGGTCTGCGAACGGGCGCGGGCGCGAGCCATCCCTCCGACGCGCCCGTCACGGCGAGCGAGCTGCTCGCGCGGAGGAGGTCCGCGGCTCTCATCGGCGCGGGCGTCGGCGTCGGCGTCGGCGTTGGGGCGGGCGGCGTCGGCGTGGGCGTCACGGGCTCGACGGTGTTCACGGGCTCGCTCGACGTTCGAGTCGGGAGCGTGCGCCTCGCGGCCGATCGCTCGACACGCGCCGCGGGCGTCGGCGTCGGCGCGGTCTCGGGCGTCGGAGGAGGAGGAGGCGCGGTCTCGGGCGGAGGCTCGGTGACCTCCATCTCGACGGGCGGCGCCTCGATCGGTCGCTCGGCGGCGCGCTCGCGGATGGGGATGAGACGCAGCGCCGCGGCGATCACGACGTGCGAGACACCCGACACGATCCACATCGTGGAGGCGCTACGACGGACGCGTCTGGTGGGGGCCTCGCTCACGAGCGGTGAACCCCATACCACAGCGCCTTTGTTCCTGCGCGACGGGGGCTGCGCTCAGCGCGAGCGGTTGCCGAAGGGAAATGCGGGCGGACCGCTGCTGGTCCCGCTCCCGCCGCCGCCACCGCCGCCGCCCGAGCCGCGACGGATTCGCCAGCCGCGCGTGACGCGGGTGATGCCCGTGACGCCGACGTCGGGGGTGAAGCGAGCGCGTGTGAGCGCGCCCTGCACGCAGGTCTGGAGCTCCGTGCTCGTGCCCGCGTCGCCGAAGGAGAGCGCGACGTTGATGACCCCGCCGCTCGCGTTGTCGAAATCGGTGTAGGCCGACACCGTGCTCGCGTCGCTCCGCACCGTACGCAGGCACGTCTGCACCTGCGGATCGACGGACTCCACGGCCCGCACGGCGCGCTGCTCGTAGCCCGGCGGGACGCGTACGCCCTGCGTGACCTGCGTGGTCTGCGAGGTCGTCGGCGGACGCGTCGGCGCGCTCGGGTCGGGCGTGGGGTTCATGTCGACAGTGTCGATCGAGACGACGGGCTCGCCGCCGCGACGGGCCGCGGGATCATTCGAACGGCCCGTGAGCACCACGAGCGCGAGCACCGCGGCGCCCACCATGAGCACCACGATGCCCACGGTGATGATCGTCGTGAGCTTGTTGCGGTCGAAGGGCTTCTTGGGCGGCGCTTCGATGGTGGGCAGCGACGCGTTCACGCCCTCGTCGTGGTGCTTGATCTGCGACACCGGAGGGAGCCCGCCGAGGTTGCCCAGACCGCCTCCCGACGGCGACGGGGGGAGCCCGCCGCCGAGCCCTCCGAGCGGGGCGCCGCCGCCGAGCCCGACGCCCGAGAGGGGGGCCACCGCGTTGCCGCCTCCGAGCGGCGCGGCGCCTCCGGTGTTGGGGGGCATGGTCGCAGGTCGAGGAGGCATTCCACCGAGCGCGGCGCCCGCGAAGCCACCGATGGGCGCGGCGCCGATGGGCTGCGCAGCGCCACCGCCGAGCGCGGCGCCCTTGATCCGCGTCTCGCCCTCGGGCTCCTCTGCGTACGACGGCACCGCGGGCTGCGCGCCCACGCCGCCCGGCGCCCACTGGAGCGACGCGGGGCGCGGAGCTCCGCCCGGCGAGTGCCACGCGACGGCGGGCATGAGCGTCGCGAGCACGCGCACGAGCTCCGCGGCGTCGAAGCCAGGCGAGATCGCGTGCACGAAGGTCTGGAGCTGCGCCGAGAGGTCACCCGCCGAGGGCGTGCGCTGCGCGGGGTTCACCGCGAGCGCTGACATCACGATCTGATCGATGACCGGCGAGAGCCGCGGGTCGACGCGCGACGGCGGTTCGAACGCGCCCGTCATCAGCATCTGGAGGGCGGTGTTCGGGTCGTTGCGGGGGAGGAGCGGCCGCACGAGCAGCGTCTCCCAGAGCACCACGCCGAGCGAGAACACGTCGGCGCGGTGATCGACCTGGAGGCCCTGCGCCTGCTCGGGCGCCATGTACGAGAGCTTGCCGACCTGCACGCCCGCCGCGGTGCGGAGCGAGTTGTCCGCCGCCCGCGCGATGCCGAAATCCGAGACCTTCACCGCGCCGTCGACGGAGACGAGCAGGTTCTGCGGAGACACGTCGCGGTGCACGATCCCGAGGGGCTGACCCGACTCGTCGCGCTTGCGATGCGCGTAGTCGAGCCCCTTGGCCGCCTCGGCGAGCATGAAGAGCACCGCCGCGGGCGGGATGCGCTGACCGGTCTCGGCGCAGGCCTTGAGCACGCGCGCGACGGTGGTCCCCTCGATGAATTCCAGCGCGAGGTAGGGCTCGGGAGACTCGCCGAAGTCGAGCACCTGAACGATGTTGGGGTGCTCCAGTCGCGCCGTGATTCGCGCCTCGGCGACGAAGCGCGCGCGCAGCGTCGGGTCGCTCTGAAAGCGCGCGAGGATGCGCTTCACGGCGGCGCGGCGGCGGTATCCCTGCGGGCCCTCTCGCTCGGCGCGCCAGACCTCACCCATGCCGCCACGGCCGAGGAGCTCGATGAGTCGGTACCCCCCGAGAACGGGCGGCGCCCCACCGTCGGGACCTTGCGGTGGGTTGTAATACCCTTGGCTCACTGCGATGGGCGATGCTCTCGCCATCGGGCCTCCATGTGCACGCCGCACCGTCTCGCTCGGGTGTACTTCGCGCTCTCTCTGCTCGCCGCGAGCGCGCTCGCGCCGTCGTGCTCGACGCGTCACCGCGGCGCATCGACGGGTGACATCACGGGCGTCGGAGACCGCGGGGGATCGTGGCCCGGCGGCATCGGCGCGGTGCTGCGCTTCAACGCGCGCGAGGGGCGACTGGTGATCCACAGCGCGCCCGCGGACGGAGCCGCGGCGAGGGCGGGGCTTCGAAGCGGCGACGTGATCGAGTCGATCGACGGCGCGCCCATCGCGGGGCGCAGCGAGCGAGAGGTCGTCGCGGCCCTGCGCGGTGAGGTCGGTACGGTGGTGGTGCTGCGGGTGTCGGGCGGCGACGCGGGGGCGTCGAGGGAGGTGCGGGTCGAGCGCGCCCCCTACCGCCGCGCCAGGGACGATTGACCGGGGCGGTGCAAACGAAGTAGGTGACACCTCCGTCGCAGCCACCGCTGCGCAGGAGGACTCTCGTGAGCGTATTGATCGTCGGGTCGATGGCCGTGGATACCGTGGAGTTCACGGGCACCGGAGAGAAGCGCGAGCTCGTGGGCGGATCGGCGACCTTCGCGTCGCTGTCGGCGGGGCTCTACGCCGACGTGCGGATGGTGGGCGTCGTGGGCAAGGACTTCCCCGCCTCGACGCTGGAGGCGCTGCGCGGACGCGGCGTCGACCTCGCGGGCGTGCAGGTCGTCGAGGGAGACACCTTCCGCTGGCACGGACGCTACGCGCCGGACCTCTCGACGCGCGAGTCGATCTCGACGCACCTCAACGTCTTCGAGCACTTCAACCCCGTGCTCCCGGCGAGCTACCGCGACTCGCGCGTGGTGCTGCTCGGCAACATCCACCCCACGCTCCAGGGCGTCGTCCTCGACCAGACGCCGCACGCGTCGCTCATCGCCGCGGACACCATGAACTTCTGGATCCACGGCACGCCCAGGGAGCTCCTGGAGGTGCTCGCGCGCGTGAACCTCCTCATCATCAACGAGGAGGAGGCGCGCGACCTCGCGGGTCAGCGCTCCATCGCCCGCGTGGGACGTGAGCTCCAGAAGCTCGGCCCGCGCCGCGTGGTGGTCAAGCAGGGCGAGTACGGCGCGTGGCTCTTCGACGGCGACGAGATCTTCCACGCCCCCGCGTACCCCGTGGAGCAGGTGGTCGATCCCACGGGCGCGGGCGACACCTTCGCGGGCGCCATGCTCGGCTACCTCGACTCCGAGGGAGAGCTCACCGCCGGGGCCTTCCGTCGCGCCGTCGTGCACGGCTCCGCGGTGGCCTCGCTCTGCGTGGAGCACTACGGCACCGAAGGGGTGCTCAACGCCACCCGCGATCGCATCGACGCGCGCGTCCGCGCCTTCGCTCGCCTCGTGCACGCCGAGCACGACTGAGCGCCTCGTCTCCTCCCTCAGTCACACGGACTTGCGACTGAAATACTGATCGCGTAGCGTCCGACGCCCGAGGCGTGGATCACGCGCCGCGGATCGCCCGTCACCCGACGTGGGAAACGTCGCGTGTAGCGGCATCCGCTCAACGACTTCTTACGACCCACCGACAACCCCAGTTTTTCGTTCACGGAGAGACCACTCGAAATGAAGACCTTCCCCACTCTGCTTGCCTGCTCGGCGCTCCTCCTCTCGGCCTGTGGCGACAGCACGTCGACCCCGACGCCCACCGACGCGAGCACCACCGACACGCCCGTCGTCACCGACACGCCCGCGACCGACACGCCCGCGACCGACGCCTCCTCGATGTGCTTCACGCAGGAGGGCGCCGCCGCCCTCTGCCCGAGCGCCGCGGTCACGCAGACCGACCTGATGCGCCCGAACTTCCGCGTCACGCACATCAAGATCACGGCCCCCGCGGCCCTCGCGTCGCCCATTCTCGGCAACACGGTCAACGGCGCGATCCACTCGGGCGGCTTCCTCTGGGGCATCACCTTCGACCTCACGGGCAACATGGTCCGCACGGGCGCCCTCAACTCGCAGATGATCACCCGCGGCACCGTGGGTCAGGGCCTCCTCGACGGCACGTTCCAGTACTACACGGGCAACGCTCCCGCCGCGGGCGGCGCCGCGACGCGCTGGGATCCGGTCTCGTCGACCCTCACGGCCTCCGCCGATCGCGTGAGCACCGGCACGATCATGGGCACCGTGCGCCTGCCGATCTACGACACCTCGGGCGCGCTCCTCACCGAGCTCCCGCTCCAGAACGCCAGCATGACGATGGTGAACCTCACCGCCGACCGCAAGTGCATCGGCCTCGGCGCGCTCTCGGGCGGCCGCTTCAACGAGTGCACGAGCAACTGGCAGACGGCCGACACCGCGATGGCCCCCTACGGCCGCCTCTCGGCCGTCATCACCGTCGCCGCCGCCCGTACGGTGCAGGTCTCGGCCCTCATGACCACGCTCTGCAACCTCCTCGCGGGCTCGAACTGCGAGACCACGCCGCAGGCGATGTGGATGCGCCAGCCCGACGCGATGGCCGGCACCGAGCCGGGCTACACGCTCACGACCGAGTTCGCCGCCGTCTCGGCGAACATCCGCTAGTCACCGCGCGACGCGCTCACCCGCGCCGCTCGAACGCCCCGGCCACGACCCCTCGCGAGAGGACGTCACCCGGGGCGTTCCCCATTTCAGCCCGTCACAGAAAGTAGTCGGGCCAGAGCTCCGCGCTCGGGTCGAGCTGGTACCTCGAAAAGTCCGTGACGCCCGCCTCGCGGAGCACATCCTCGTCGATGAAGAAGTTGCCCGTGCACGACCGCGAAGGCCGCGTGAGCACCTCGTACGCGGCGTCGGCCATGACGTCGGCCGAGCGACCGTGGCGCGCCGTCTCATCGCCGCCGAGGAGGTTGAGCACAGCCGACGTCACAATCACCGTCTTGGGCCAGAGCGCGTTGACGGCCACGCCCTCGTCGCGAAACTCCGCGGCCATGCCGAGCACGCAGAGGCTCATGCCGTATTTCGCCATGGTGTAGGCCACGTGCGGCGCGAACCACTTCGCGTCGAAGTTGAGCGGCGGCGAGATGTTGAGCACGTGCGGGTTCGCGGCCTTGAGCAGGTGGGGGAGGCACGCCTGCGACACGACGAAGGTCCCGCGCGTGTTGATCTGGTGCATGAGGTCGTAGCGCTTCATGGGCGTGTCGAGCGTGCCCGTGAGGTGAATCGCGCTCGCGTTGTTCACCGCCACGTCGATGCCGCCGAAGACGCGCACGGCCTCGTCGACGGCGGCCTTCACCTGCGCCTCGTCGCGCACGTCGACGATGAGCGGGAGGGCCTTTCCGCCTGCGGCGACAACTTCCTCCGCTGCGGTGAAGATGGTGCCCGGGAGCTTGGGGTTCGGCTCCGCGGTCTTGGCCGCGATGACGACGTTGGCGCCGTCGCGGGCCGCGCGCAGGGCGATGGCCTTGCCGATGCCGCGGCTCGCGCCCGTGATGAACAGGGTCTTGTTGCGAAGGCTCATGCGCGCGGAGTCTCTCAGAAATCTCCGCGCGGTGTTCCCAGAACAAGCTCGACCGTGGGATGTCGATGAGAGCACCCACCATGACGCCCGCGAACACACGGTTCTGCGCGATCGCCGCGCTCTGCCTCACGGCCCTCACCGCCCACGCCCAGTCGACGCGCGAAGCGCTCTCGGTCCGCTTCGACGCCCCCACGGGAGGCGTCATCGACGGTGACCTCGTCGTGCCCATCGAGGCCGTCGTGTCAGACCCCCGCATCATCGACGCGATGCTCACGGTCAACGGCGTCACCTACGAGGTCCCCGTCGAGGGAGGACACATCGCGCAGAACGTGGTGGCCGTCCCCGGCGTGAACCGGGTGATGGTCTCGGTCTCGCGAGATGGCGCCGTGGCGCGCGACGCGGCGACGTTCTTTCTCCGAGGTCCCCGCGTCGAGCTCATGGTGGTGCTCGGCTGGGCCTCGCGCGGCGAGATCATCGACCTCTGGACCCGCGAGCCCTCGGGCGAGACCTGCAAGTGGGATCACCGCGAGACCGCGAGCGGCGGACGCCTCCTCGACTTCTCCGCGAGCGCCATCGGCTTCGGTTCGCAGGCCTACGCGCTCCCCTCGGTGCGCCCGGGGAGGTACCGCGTGAAGATCCACTACTGGTCCGCCG
>JBPOHC010000236.1:0-2172 GCA_052035985.1 Myxococcota bacterium
CCCAAGGGATATACGCAATAGGGGCTCAGCCAGGGCTGCGTCGAGGCACGGATCACCCTCTTCGAGGGTTCAGGAGAGAGCGCTGCGCCGTGCCTTCTGAACCCGTCGAAGACGGG
Organism: Myxococcota bacterium; assembly: GCA_052035985.1. Taxonomy (GTDB): domain Bacteria; phylum Myxococcota_A; class Polyangia; order Polyangiales; genus CAISKJ01. Next base: position 117 of record JBPOHC010000236.1, read on the forward strand.
TGATCCGTGCAGGCCCCAGCCCAGGCTGAGCCCCTATTGCGTACATCCCTTGGGGGCGAACCCTGGGCGCGTCACGCGCGTGCCTCCCTTTGCGCGCCCCCAGGCGCGTGACGCGCGTTCCTCCCTTTGCGCGCCCCCAGGCGCGTGACGCGCGTGCCTCCCTTTGCGCGCCCCAAGACGCGTGACGCCGCCGATTCCCCGCGTTACAGAATGTTTCGACTCAGCAACCCGAGAATCACCAAGCGAGGAGTCTCCCACCAGGGACCCATTCTCCCTGAATACACATACATCCTGGGGACTGCTCCCGAGGACGACGAGGGAGCGCCGATCGCGACGTCATTGAACCCGTCTCCGTCGATGTCCCCCACGATTCCTGGGATGGAAAATCCCTGGTGGGAGGCCGTCGAGCCAGAGATGGCCTCGCTCCACATCAAAGCCAGTTCCCCCATGCGAGAGGGGAAGAGATAGACCTGTCCTACGTACGAGTTCGCCGCCTCGGCACCGGCGAGAAGCTCCGCGTGTCCGTCGCCGTCCACATCGGCGGGCATGCTCAACCCGATGCCGAAAGACGGCCCTCCCGAACCTCCGCCCGTGTCCGGGGGCGTGATCAGTTGCCGGGAAACGAGGACGCCGCTCGCCGCGCCGTAGTATACCTGCACGAGCCCGTCGAAGCTCACCACTGCATCGGCATAGCCGTCTTCGTTGATGTCGCTCCACTGCATGATCCAGTCGTAGAGATTGGAACGAAATGGAAGCCCGATGTACTGCGCGTGGAATTCAAGCTGGCCATCGGGGTTTCCATACAGGACGACCAGCGCGTGGTCGCTGAGGCCGCGCGTCTCATAGTTGCACGCCCTCGCCATGATATCCGCATAGCCATCGCCGTTCAGGTCACCCACGAACTGCGCAGTGCGCGCGCCCACCGACGCGACGCTGATCGGCGTCTCTGCCGGACCAGAGGGGCCGCCGAGGTAGAGCTTCAGCGTGCCCACATCGCCGTCGCGGTCTCTCGACGTCGCGAGCAGATCGCCGTAGCCATCGCCATTGAAATCACCCGCGCCGACGTTCCAGCCGAATTTGAACGGGCGGCCCCTTTCCGTAGGACGGTACGAGACTTCCGAGAGGGCAGCCACGCAGCGCCTCGATCCGAAGAACACGTAGGCGCGACCGTCCGTCTGGGCCATCAGGGGGTTGATGGGTAATTCCCGATACAAGGCGTCTCCCGCGACGATGTCTGGGAGACCGTCGCCATTCAGATCGCTGATGGCAAAAGCCCGCCCGAAACTACCGATGGAGTTCCTCTCCGTGTCCCAGGAGGGCTGTTCAGGTGGGTTCAAGACCCGTGCGCGCGCGCCCGAGATCCCATCGGGGCCCCCGGTAAACACCCGAATTCCAGCGACGTCGCGGTTCGTTCCAGATTCGGCCACGACATCGTCATAGTCGTCGCCGTTGAAGTCCTTGAGCACTCCGTAGCTGGTGTCGACCGGGGTGTCGCGACGTGGCACGCCGAACTCCCAGGTCGCGCTCGTCCAGGTCACGGCGCCGCTCGCGCTCAGCCCGCGAACACGCCAGAACACCACGCCGTGTGCGAGCGCGTCCGTGGGGCGCCACGAGGTCCCCGTGGTGTCTCGCGTCACGAGCAGGTGATCGCAGGGGCGGTCTGCGCAGAGCTCCACGCGGGCTCTCGTCACGCCATCGGGCAGCCGCCAACGCAGCGTGGGACGCAGCGTGGTGACGCGGGAGCCCGATTGAGGAGCGATCAGCCGCGGTCCCGGGATCTCCGGGATGGGGGTGTAGACGCCGGTCGGAACGGGCTCGATGATGGGCCCCGCGTCGCGATCCGTCACCGAGCACAGGCATGCGCTCCAGGTGCGATCTTCGAGGCATGTGCGGGTTCCTGCGGGACCCGTTGTGCAAGCGCACGCGCTCGTGCTGTCGGGGACGCAGGGCGGCGCGGCGTCGGGCACATCGGGCCGGGGCACCGTGCACTCGCCGAAGGGGTCGGCGCCGGTCTCGACCGTGAGCACATCCTCGAAGAAGTTGCGCGGCTCGCTGC
>JBPOHC010000387.1:0-2989 GCA_052035985.1 Myxococcota bacterium
GCTCGCGGTGAGGGCCGACCCCGCGAACCCCGCGATGGTCGACGCGACGCGCTTCGTGAGGGCCCGCGCGCCCTCGTGCCTCGTGAGCGGCGCCTCCGACTGCTGGACGCCCCCCGCAGGAATCCCCGTCTCCGCGGCCGTCGCGCGCGCCGACATGAACGGCTTCTACCGGGTCGTACCGGGGACGCGCGTTCGCTTCACGGTGAACCTCCGCAACGACACGGTGTACGAGGGCGCCGAGGGGATGACCGTGTTCAAGCTCTACCTCGACGCGCTCGGCGACGGCTCGCTGCGCGACACGCGCGAGGTCTACGCCGTGGTGCCCGCCCGACAACGATCGCCCTGATCGCCGCGACGCAAGGCCCTCGCGGCCTGTAGCATCGCGCGCCGTGATGACCCCCGAACGCTGGTCCGCGACGCAAGAGTACCTCCGCACGGTCTTCGGCCGCGAAGACGCGCTCCTCACGGAGCTCCGTGAGGACGCGAAGCGCGAGGGGCTCCCTGACATCGCGATCAGCGCCGAGGTGGGGCGGCTGCTCCAGGTGCTCGTCCGCACGACGAAGGCCCTCGCGGTGCTGGAGCTCGGCACGCTCGGAGGCTACTCGGCCATCTGGATGGCGCGCGCCCTCGCCCCCGGCGGACGCCTCGTGACCGTGGAGCTCGACCCTGCGCGTGCGGCCTTCGCGCGGCGCTACTTCGAACGCGCGGGGCTCGCGGAACAGGTCACGGTGCTCGAAGGCCCTGCGCTCACGGTGATCCCCGCGGCGATCGAGGCCCTCGGCGGAGCGCTCGACGTGGCCTTTCTCGACGCGGTGAAGACCGAGTACCCCGCGTATCTCCGCGCGCTCCGCGACCACATCTCGCCGGGCGGAATGATCCTCGCGGACAACGTCCTCGGCACGACCTCGTGGTGGATCGATCAGGCGGGCCAGCGCGACCGCGACGCCGTCGACGCCTTCAACCGCGAGCTCTCGGCGGACCCGACCTACGACGTGGCCGCGGTGCCGATCCGCGAGGGCGTGCTCATCGCGCGGCGTCGCTGACGCGCGCTCAGGAGTTCAGCGGGAGGTACGTGGTGCAGGGACCGCCGGGGCCCGTGCGGCTCGCGGTGATGCCGCCGCTCGTGACCCACCCGAGGTTGGTGCACTGGTAGTAGATCCGGTCGCTGCGGCTCTGCACGCAGGCGCCGAGGCTCATGTCGCGGCCCCACGTCGTCGAGTAGCAGGTGCGCCCGCCGTTCTGTCCCGGGGGAGGCGTGACGGGCGTCGTCGAGGCGCCGCCGCAGCCGATGGGCGTGGTCGAAGACGCGAGCTCGGCGCGGATCAGCACGCGGTCTGACCAGCCCGCGCTGCCGATGCCGTAGAGCTCGCGCGAGATCGCGGGAGACGCGTCGATGATGGGCTTGCCCGCCGCGCGCTCGACGCAGATGTTGGGGCCCACGTCGGCGACCTGCACCACGCACCAGCGGCCCGTGCGGGGGTTGGTGAGCTTCACGCGCGAGCGGCACCCGAAGCGCCACGAGTCGGCGATGTACATCCAGCGTCCGTCGGCGTAGCCGAAGCAGGCCATGCGCTGGTTGTCGCTGCCGCCGCCGAAGGTGGTCAGGTAGTACATGTTGTCGGCGGGGCGCGTGCGTCCGGCGATTTCACCGCTCGACGGACAGCGGTAGCCGCCCACCGTGAGGTCCGAGACGAGCATCGCGGAGTAGGGGGCGCCCTCCTCGTCGCCGGTGTCGGCGCCGTAGCAGCCAGAGAGCGCCGCGAGGACCAGGCAACCGAGACCGAGAGCGCGTGTCTTCGACATCTTGCCTCGCATGTTGCAGCCCTCGTACCGCGCGGGTCGAGGGTGAAATCGCCATTCTCGCGCTGGTCACAGGGGTGTCGCTCGACGGGTGTGATGGTCACGGGACCCCCCACCGCGCGCGATCTTTTCGTGGCCGCGCGGTCTGGTAGCGTCGCGGCGCATGAGCACGATCCTCGTTCCGCTACCCGACCGCGACTTCGACACGACGGAGGTGGCGGTGCCGTGGCGCATCCTCACGCGCGCGGGACACACCGTCGTCTTCGCGACCGAGGAGGGACGCGCGCCCGAGTGTGATCCGCTGCTCCTCCGCGGCGTGCTCTTCGGCCAGCTCGGCGCGGACCCCGAGCCCAAGAGCTTCTACCGCGCGCTCGAAGACGACGCGCATTTCAAGGCCCCGCTGCGTTGGCGCGACCTCGACGTGAGCGCCTACGACGGCCTGATCCTCCCGGGCGGACACGCGCAGGGGATGAAGCAGTACCTCGCGAGCGAGGTGCTCCACGCGAAGGTCGCGGCGCTGTGGAAGCGCGACATCCCCGTGGGCGCGATCTGTCACGGCGTGCTGGTGCTCGCGCGCACGAAGGACCCCGTGACGGGTCGCTCGCTGCTCCACGGCCGCCGCACGACGTGTCTGCCGAAGTACATGGAGCGCTCGGCATACTGGCTCACGGCGTGGAAGCTCGGGGGCTACTACCGCACCTATCCCGCGTACGTGGAGGACGAGGTCCGCGACGCCCTCGCGACGCCCGAGGATTTCGAGCGCGGCCCGATCCACCTCATGTCGCGCGGCACCGACGGCGATGACCGCGCGGCCTTCGTGGTCGAGGATGGCCGCTACGTGTCGGCGCGCTGGCCCGGCGACGCGTACCTCTTCGCGAAGCGCTTCATGAAGCGGCTGTAGGAGAGCTGTCGGAGCGCGCGGGAGACCGTGCGCTCGGCGACGATCACTTCGCGGAGAGGATCTCTCGCTCGGCGGCGAGTCGGCGCGCGCGGTCGGGTCGCTCGCGTCGAGCCGCTGCGTCGAGCGCGTCGAGCGCGGCCTCGCCGTAAGTCGCCTCCGCACGATGACTTGATCACATCATGGAATTGGAAAGGCAGTGGCAGTGATGGATCGGCCCGCGAAGAGATCAACTCATCGTGCGGAGGCCCCTAACGGGCGAGGCCGAGGCGGGCCTCCTTGCGGACGGCG
>JBPOHC010000624.1:0-18150 GCA_052035985.1 Myxococcota bacterium
CGATGCCGACGCGGGCGGCGTGCGAGAGGCCCGCGATCCCGCCCGAGAGCGCCCTCGACACGGAGGCCCACACGAGCACCGCGGGCGCAGGGAACTCCGTCGTCCCGAGCGACGCGGCCGAGGGCACGAGCAGCGCGAAGGCGGGCACCACCACCGCGGCCCCGATGAGCACGCCGAAGAGCTGCGCCCGCACCTGCTGCCGCGGGTTCGCGCCGAGCAGGTAGCCGCTCTTGAGGTCGGTGAGGAGGTCCGCCGCGTGGAGCCCGACGCCGCCCGTCACGTTGGCGCTCATCACGTTGGCCGTGAGGTTCGCGGGGAGCGCGAGGCCGTAGAGGAGCTGCGTCACCGGGCCGAGCGCCTTGGTGGGCGTCACGTCGGTCTCACCCGTAACGCGCGCGGCCACCACGCCCATCGCGAGCGCGAGCGGAATCGCCATCACGCCCGCCCACCACGGGACGCCGAAGAGCCGCGCCATGAGCGCCACGATGACCGGCGAGAGCACCGCGAATCCCGCGGGGAACCACCAGCGCGGGGCCTCGATGTCCGCGAGCGGATCGTCGACGCGCGGAGCCCGACGGCGGACGACATCGGCGAGGCCCGCGACGGAGCGCGCCGCGAGGCGCCACTGAAAGGCGAACGAGAGCACGCCCGACGAGACCAGCAGCGCCGCGCCAGGCCAGAGCGTGAAGGTGACGATGGTCTTGTACTCGACCGCCGCGATCACGCCGCGCGCGACCATCGCGGGCGCGATCACGCCGTAGGTGACGAGCGCGCCCAGGAGCAGCGACCACGCCGTGCGCATGGGCATGAGCGCGCCGCCGCCGAGGAGCACGAGGCTCCCATCGAAGGCGAGCGACCAGTCGAGCGCGGGGTGGCCCGCGAGATGAAACGGAAGTCCGAAGCGCGTCGGCAGTCGCCACGGCAGCGCGCGCAGGTCGCGCAGGAGCGTCACGACGCCCGCGACGACCGAAGCGAGCGCGAGCTTGCGGGCCGCGCCGCTCTGCTTCGCGTCGCCGTGCATCGCGCGGATCGTCTCGGCCGTCGCGACCGCGGAGGGGAACGGGAGCTGCTCGACGTTGATGATCTGTCGCTTGATCGGGATCGCGGCGAACACGCCGAGCGCGGCGATGGTCGCGAACCAGAGGAACATCGCGACGCCGCCGGGGCGGGCGCCCGTGAGGATGAGCAGCGCGGGCAGCGCGGCCATGTTGCCGCCGCCGGTCATGAACGCAGCGGCCGACGCGACGGAGCCGATGGCGTTGTTCTCGAGCACGGTGAGCTCGCGCTTCACCAGTCCGACGGCGCGCAGCGCGCGAAAGAGCCCGAACGCGACGATGCACGAGGTGAGCGTGACGCCGAGGCTCCACCCTGTCTTGAGCGTGACGTAGAGGTTCGAGAGGCACAGCAGACCGCCGATCGCCATGCCCGAGAGCACGGCGCGTAGCGTGAGCTGCGGGACGTCGCCCGCCCACACCTCGCGGCGCCAGCGGGCCTCGGGGTCTTCGTGCACGGCGCGGGTCTAGGGCGAGACTTCTTTGGCGAGCGCCATCGACGCGATGGTGCCGTCGTTGACCGCGGTGGTCATCTGACGGAAGCGCTTGCTCACCACGTCGCCGGCCGCGAAGACGCCGGGCACGCTCGTGTGCATCATGTCGTCGGTCTTCACGTAGCCGTACGCGTCGAGGTCGAACACGTCGGGGAAGGCGTCGAGGTTCGGCTGCATCCCCGCGAAGATGAACACGCCGTCGACGGCGAGGCGCGAGCGCGCGCCGGTCGCGAGGTCTTCGATCACCACCGCGTTGACGGTCTTGCCGTCGTCGGCGACGAACTCTCGCGGCTCGTGGCGAAAGAGGAACTCGATCTTCGGGTTCGCGAAGGCGCTCTCCTGCGCGAGCTTGTTGGCGCTCAGCTCCGCGAACTGGTGGATGACCGTGATCTTCGCGGCGAAGCGCGCGATGAAGAGGGCCTCCTCGATGGCCGAGTTGCCGCCGCCGATCACCGCGACGTGCTTGCCTTCGTAGTACTTCGCGTCGCAGGTCGCGCAGTACGAGATGCCCTTTCCCTTGAACTCGCGCTCGCCCTTGACGTGGATGGGGCGCGGCGACGATCCCGTCGCGACGACGACGCGCTTCGCGTGGATGGTCTCGACGCCGTCGAGCACGACCGTGTGCGCCGGGAGGTCCGCGCGAGAGATCTCCGCGGCGAAGCGCGGCTCGACGCCGGCCTCCTTCGCGTGCTCGAGCATGTAGTGGGCGAGCATGAAGCCCGGCTGTGGCTTCGGGAAGCCCGGGAAGTTCGACACCTGATGCGTGATCGAGAGGTTGCCGCCGCCGAGCCCCACGTCGACCATGATGGTCTTGAGCCGCGCCTGCGCGGCGTAGATCCCCGCGGTGATGCCCGCGGGGCCCGCGCCGAGGATCAGCACGTCGCACTCCGTCGACACGGGCTTCACCGCGGCGTGGATGAGCCTCGCGCGGTCAGCCGACACCAGCGCGTCGAGGACCGCGACGAGCTCCGAGCGCCTGATCGCGCCGCCGAGGCGGGCGCCGACCTCCTTGCCGTCGCGGAAGAACAGCACCGTCGGCGACGACCGCACGGCCAGCGCGTCGGAGAGCGCGCGGTTGCCCTGGCGGAAGATCTTCACGAACTTCACGTCGGCGCCGTACAGCGCGGCGACGGCCTCATACTTCGGCGCGAGCGCCTCGCAGGGCGGGCACTCGGTCGAGTAGAAGTCGACGGCCACGGGGCCGTCGTGGGCGAGCACCTCGGCGTCGAAGCGCGCGGCGTCGATCTCTCTCACGAATTCAGACATGGAAGACTCTCCGTTGCTCGGTTGGGGGTCACGTCGGCGAGGAGACGGCGCATCGCATCACCCCAGCGCCTCTCGGCCGTAGACGGAGCAGCCGAGCGCGAGGAGCTCCTTCACCGGGCGGCAGTCGGGGGCGTTGACGTCACCGTCGCGGTTCTTCGCGACCGCGCCGCAGCCACCGCCGCACGCGAGCTGCGAGGCGCACCCGCGGCAGCGCTCGATGGCGAGCACGTCGCGCGACTCCCACGGCTCGACGAGCGACGCGTCGAGCGCCACGGCGGGGTAGAACGTCCCCACGGATTCGCCTGTTTTTCCGACGTTCGCGGTGCAGGGGTAGATGCGCCCTGTGTAGTCGAAGGCCCACTCGGTCTTGCACGCGGGGCACGCGTCGAAGAGCGGATCGGGGAGCTCGCCCCGCTCGAAGAGAAACCGCGACACCGAGAACGCCGGCTTGTGAAACTTCAACACCTCGGGGTCGCGCTCGACGAGCCGATGGAGGTCTTCGAAGAGCGACAGGCGCGTGTAGAGCTTCCCCCGCTCCGACTGGCAGTGGTGGAGCTCGTAGTTGCGTCCGATCTGCGTCTTGAAGCGCGGGTTCGCGGTCCATCCGCGCTCGATGGCGAAGTGCGCGAGCTCGCCGAAGCTCTCGACGTTGTCGCGGTCGAGTACGGCCCGGAGGTTCACCGAGAGCCCCGCCGCGAGCGCCGCGTCGACCCCTTCGACCACGCGACGAAAGGTCTCCCCTCCGCCCTTCAGGTACCGCCGCGCGTCGTGGACCTTCTCGGTCCCGTCGAGGGTGACCTGGACTTCACGGATCCGTCCGCGAAGGAGCGTCGGCACATACGACGCGAGGTGATAGCCGTTGGTCACCACCGCGAGGTCGAGGCCGCGCGAGGCCGTCCCCTCGACGATCGCCTCGACCGTTCGACGCGCGCTCGGGCTCGGGAGCAGGGGCTCGCCGCCGAAGAGCGTGACGTACTTGCGCCGCCCCGCGAAGGTCTCGTCGACGTAGCGGAAGAACGCCTGGAGCACAGCGTCTCCGTCGCCGCCTGGGGGAGGCGCGTACTCGTCTTGAAAGCAGTACGAGCAGCCGAAGTTGCACGCGTAGCTCGGCACGTAGAAGAGCTGCACCTCGTCGCGCTCGCGGGCCTCCACGAAGTCGAGGTAGGCCGCGCGGTACCGCCGCTGCTCCTCGTCGGGGTCGACCGCGTAGCCCTTCTCTGCGAGGGCGGCCTCGTCGACGATCTCTCCGCGCGAGAGGCGCTCGCCCGCGTCGGGGTCGAGCACGTCGGCCTCGCCGCTCAGGAGGTTCGCGAGGAGCCAGCGCTCGTCGCCGTGGATCTTCGTCAGGATGTTGTGCTTCGAAAGCTGCACGGCGGCCTCGTTCCAAGCGATGCGTGAGGTGCGACGGCGACCACCGACGAGCGCCTGTGGGAGCGCGCTCGCGGTGGCCTCGTCTCACCGTGTGGATTCGTCGATCAGTCGTGGCAACCGGCGACGGTCTTCGAGACCTTCGCGCAGCACTGCGCCACCTTCTGATCGGCCGCGGGCTCGCAGCACTGCTGCGCCTTCGCCCGCTTCGCGTTCTTGATGAGCGACTTCATGGCTTCTCCTGTCGTCTGACTGCCGCGGCGCTCGCGCACCATGCGCGAGGCCGACACCCTGTTCGCGCTCAGCCGCAGCACCCGCAACACCCGGCGGGCTTGCGGCCGGTGACGGTGAAGCTCACGACGCGCGCCTTGCCCTTCTCGTAGGGTTCGCTCTCCTCGACGACGTGCACCTCGGCGATGCCCGCCTGGCGGATGTGCCCGAGGTACTCGTCGCGGGTCACCGCGCCGGCCCAGCACTCCGCGATCGCCTCGGGGTCGTTGCGATACGCCTCGGGGATGGGCTCCGTCGCGTAGATGTCGCTCACCGCGACGCGCCCGCCCTTCTTCAGCACCCGCGCGATCTCGCGCCAGACCTGGGCCTTGTCGCCCGCGTGGTTGAGCACGCAGTTCGAAGTCACCCAGTCGACGGACTTGTCGGGCAGGCCGAGGTGCTCGAGCTCGCAGCGGAGGAAGGTCGCGTTGGTGACCCCGAGCTTCGCGGCCGTCTTGCGCGCCTTGTCGAGCATCGTGTCGGTGATGTCGATGCCGTACGCGTGACCGGTCGGACCGACGCGCCCGGCGAGCTTGATCACGTCGGTGCCGCGGCCGCTGCCGAGGTCGACGCAAACCTGCCCGGGCTCGGGCTCGCAGAGGGCCGCGGCCGAGCCGCACGAGAGGCAGCACGACGACTCCGCGAGCTCGCCGTACCGTGATTCGATCGCCTGCGTCATGTTCGATTCTCCAAGGGCTCAGAGCCATCGAGCGTGGTCGATGGATTCGCGCTCGCGTCGCCACGCACGGGGCGTGCGGCGACTCATCCGCCGCAGCGTCGGCCTTCGAGGTCTTCGATCACCTGAATGAGCGTCGCTTCGGGGTGCACGCCCACGAAGCGCGTGACCTCGGCGCCGCGCGCGTCGAGCCCGACGAAGGTCGGAACACCGAGCACGCCCACGGCGCGCGCCTGCGCCATCCCCTCGGGGTCGTCGACCACGACGCGACGCACGGTCACGCCGCATCGCCGCTCCGCCGCGCGCACCGCGGGAGCCATCGACGCGCACGCGGGACAGTCGCGACGCATGAACTCCACCACGCCCGCGCCCGTGAGCCGCGCGCCGTTCGGCGCCGCTGCGACGGAGGGCAGTCCGCAGCCGACGGATGCTTCCGCGCAGGGCGCGGGGGCGGGGGCGGCCTCGGTGCGCGCGATCACGGCGCTCGCGGGGCTCTGCTGCGTGACCAGCCAGATGCCCGTGAGCACCAGCGCGAGGCCCGAGGCGCGCTCGATCCACACGGCGTGACGGGCGAGGCGACGCGCGGCGCGCATGGCCGTCGGCGCGAAAGCCCCTGCGACGACGAGCGGAAGCGCGAGGCCCGCGGCGTACACGCCGAGCGTGAGGGCGCCGCGGAGCGACGAGGTGTTTGATTGTGCCGTCCAGGTGAGCACCGCGCCGAGCACGGGGCCCACGCAGGGCGTCCATCCGAGCCCGAACGCGGCGCCGAAGAGCAGCGCGCCGAGGACGCCTCGCTCCGCGTCGACGCGATCGAGGCCGGGGCGCACGTCGCGCTCGAGCCACGGGATCGACAGCAGTCGCAACTGCTTGAGGCCGAAGAGGATCACGAGGGCGCCGCCCGCGAGGGTGAGCGTCGCGCGGTGCGAGGCGAAGGCGCGACCCGCGCTCGACGCGGCGAGGCCGAGCAGCACGAAGGGCACGGCGAGGCCGAGCGCGAAGGCCGACGCGCGGAGCACGAGTCGACCGCGCGGCGGGTCTTGCGTGAGCGTCGACATCGAGGCCCCCGAGAGCGTCGCGAGGTAGATCGGCACCATCGGGAGCACGCAAGGCGACGCGAAGCTGAGCAACCCCGCGCCGAAGACCGCTGGGAGGGAGGGTTCCATCGCAGCGTTGGAACCGACGGAGCCCCCCGATGGGTTCGCCGCGCGGGATGTGAATCAGCGTGAAACACTCCCGAAACACGCCGCGCATCGTCCTTGATTCGCAGCGGTTCTGCGAGGGCGTCGGCGCTCGCACGCGTCACGGCGCGCACGCGTCTTGCGACACAGAGAGCCTCTCCAGAAGGATGACGCCATGAACAGAGTCCGCTCTCCGCGCGCGATCGCGCTGCTCTCGCTCTCACTCGCCCTCGCGTCGTGCGCGTCGACCGCGACCGTCGCGACGCCTACGCCGTGCGCCTCGTGCGGGCAACACGCGCACGGAGGCGAAGCGTGCCTGCACTGCCCGGGCGCGATGGACGGCCACGGCGGCGCGATGAACGGGGGCGAGCACGGCGAGATGATTGCCTCGCTGCCCCCCTCGCTCGCGGCGTTTCGTGAGGTGATCCGCCCGGTGTGGCACGCCGAGCCTGGCGCCGCGCGTGACGCCAACGCGTGCGCGCAGTCCGCGACGCTTCGACAGCGGGCCGACGCCGTCGTCGCCGAGCCTGTGCCCGAGGCCGCGCGCGCCGACGCGCCGGGCTGGCAGGCCGCGACGGGCGCGCTTCAGCAGTCGTCGGTCGCGCTCGTCACCGCGTGCGAGGCGACCCCGCGCGTCGGCGTCACCGAGCGTCTCACGGCGCTGCACACGGCGTTTCACGCCCTGATGGAGCGCGTCGGGATGCTCGGCCCGCCGTCGCGCTGAGGCGCGACCGACCGTCCGCGACAACACGTCCACCACGAACGGTGCTCCCGATGTCCCTCAAGAGCTTCTATCTCCTGTCGTTCTCGGTGGCCCCGGGCGGGGCCCACAAGGACACGCACTTCGTCCGAGGCGCGCTCGACGAGATCAAGGCCGACCTCGCGGCGGAGCTCTCCGACGCGACGCACCTCTATCTCCTCTGCTGCTACGGCGCCCGCCTCACGCTCGACGCGTACCAGTCTGGCGCGCTCGCCGCGTCGATCGCGCTTCAGCCCCTCATCACGATCTCGATCGAAGGATATCCAACGATCACCTTCGAGCACGACTGTGAGCCGGTGGGGTACGACTTCAAGACCGAGTCCGAAGAGGCGGCCGACGAGGGCAGCCTCGCCGCGCGACTGTTCGACGACGAGTTCGGGAAGTCGCTCTCGGTCACCGTCGCGTGGGAGAGAGTCGACGTGCCCGCGCTCGTCGAGCCCGTCGCAAGACCGGGCGACCTCGTCTCGCTGGAGGGCGTCCCGCACGACGGCGCTTCGCAGATCTCCGACGCCCCCGCGACCGCGGGGCTCCTCCCGTACGGCCGTTCAGACCTCGAAGACTGACGCGCGGCCGCTCAGCCCTGGACGCCCTCGCGATCGAGGATGCGGCCGTCCTCCATCTCGTGCGTGACGTCGAAGAGGTCGAGCGCGCGGTGGTCGTGCGTGACCACCAGCACGGCGGCGCCCTGCTCGTGCGCCACGCGGCGAAAGAGCTCCATCACGGCGCGGCCTCGGGCCTTGTCGAGCGCCGCGGTGGGCTCGTCGGCGAGGATGAGCGACGGTCGATTCGCGAGGGCGCGGGCGATCGCCACGCGCTGCTGCTCGCCGCCGCTCAGCGTCTCGGGGTACGCGTCGGCGCGGTGCTCGACCTCGAGGTAGCGCAAGAGCTCGGCGGCGCGCGCGCGGGGTCGCTCGATCTCGCCGATCTCGCAGGCCACCTCGACGTTCTCGCGCGCCGTGAGGAACGACACCAGGTTGGCCTTCTGGAACACGAAGCCCAGGTGCCGCCGTCGCAGCTCCGACACGTCGGCCACCGCGACGCCTTCGACCACCACGGGACGGCCCTGAAAGAGCACGCTCCCCGTGTCGGGCAGGCTCACCAGACCGAGGGCCTTGATGAGCGTCGACTTGCCCGCGCCGCTCGGACCGAGGAGCGCCGCGAGCTGCCCCGCTTCGAGCGAGAAGCTCACGTCGACGAGCGCGCGCACCTCCGTGTCGCCGCGTCCGAAGGTCTTGCCGATGTTCAACGCGCGTACGGCTTCCATGAGGTCACCCCTCGAGCACGCGGCTCACGTCGACGCGCATCGCGTGGGCGATGCCCAGCGCGCTCGCCAGCGTCGTGAGCGCGAACACCACCGCCGGCGCGGCCCAGAGGATCGCCGCGGTCAGCACCACCCGCCGGGGAAAGTTCGGGTAGATGGCCTGCCCGAGCGCGTACGCGAACGCGTAGCTCAGCGCCCCGAGGAGCCACGCCTCCTGGAGCACCAGCGAGACCAGCCGCGAGGTGCGCGCGCCCATGAGCTTGAGCACCGCGATGTCGTGCGTCTTCTCGAGCATCAGCGTGTACATCACCATCATCAAGATCACGCTCGCCGTGAGCGAGAGGATCACCGTGAAGAGCCCGATCTGCATGCGCGCGCGGGCCACCACGCCCTGCAGCAGCAGGTCGCGCTGCTCGTCGGACGAGTACACCGTCACGTCGCCCCAGCGCGAGATCACCGCGCGCACGTCGTCCACGCGGTGCGGCGCGTCGACGTTGACCAGCACCACGCTGATGCTCGGCGTCGGCAGGGCCGGGGCGCGCCACCGCGCGTCGCGCGGGAGGTCTTCGAGCGAGGGCATCGCGCGGCCGAGCTCCGTGCGCCGCAGCCGGCCGAGGGTGCGCTCGCGCTCGGTCTGAACGGCCTCGTCGGGGAGCTCATTGGCGACGAGCTGCGTGTCGAGCACCGACATGAACGCCACCGCCTCGCCGCCCGAGGTGAGCGCGTCGCGCGTGAGCCCCACGATGCGATAGTCCTCGCCTGCGAGGGGGATCGCCTCGCCCACGTGAAGTCCGAGCGACGCGTCGACGATCATCTCGCCGTGCGCCTGCGCGATGCCCCGCCCCGCGACGATCTTCAGCGTGTCGCCGCGGTCGTCGGGCCACGCGATGCCCACGAGCGCGAGCCGCAGGGGCTGCGCGGCGACGTCGCGCTGCACGACCTGATAGGTGTACGACCGCGAGCGCCGCACGCCGGGCACCGCCGCGGCGCGCGCCTCGAGCGTCGGGTCGATGCGCGACGACTCCGCGAAGGGCCCGCGGGTGCCGCGCTGCACGATCCAGAGGTCGGCGTCGAGGGCGCGCGTGAGGATCGTCGCCTCGTCGACCATCCCCGCGTAGATGCCCTGCATCGCGAGGACGACCGCGAAGAGGAGCCCGAGCCCCGCGGCCGTGCCCACGAAGCGACCGAGGTGGCGACGCAGGTCGCGAACGGCGAGGTTCACGGTCGGCTCCAGCGCGCGCCGACGCGCAGCGCGGCGCCGGGCTTGAGGGGCGCGAGCGCGGTGTCTCCCTCGCGCAGCCCCGAGACGACCTCGACGTCGTCGCGGCCGATGAGGCCGAGGCGCACGCGGACCGCGGCGATGCGACCGCCGCGATCGACGTTGCAGAACGGGCCCGCGTCGTCGCGGAGCACGAAGCCCGTCGGGACCTGCACCGCCAGGGGCCGCGTCTCGGTGGTGATCCACACGTCGGCGCGCTGACCGATCGAGACGCGGCCGAGCGGCGCCGACGGGGTCACGTCGACGAGGAGCTCGTGGGTCTGCCGGTCAGACTCCCAACCGATGCGTCGCACCACCCCTGGCGTGCGCTGCGCGTCGCCGGGGCGGGAGATCTGCACGGCCATCCCCTCGCGGAGCGCCCCGAGCGAGGTCTCGTCGACCCACGCGCGCACGTAGACGTGCTCGGTGTCGACGAGGCGCAGCACCGTGGAGCCCACGGACACCGTGTCGCCGGGCTCCCGCAGCCGCTGCGTCACCAGGCCTTCGAAGGGCGCGAGGAGCGTGGCGCGGAGCATCGTCACGCGCCGCTGCGAGGCGCCCCCTTCGGCCACGTCGATCGAGCGCGTCGCCTCGGAGCGCTGCCCGAGCACGCGGTCCACCTCCGCGCGCGCCATGCGGAGCGCGTCCTGAACCACGTCCATCTCGCGCGTCGACACAGACCCGCTCGCGGCGAGCTGGGCCATGCGGCGCTCCTCGCGCTCGGCCGCCTGGAGCGACGTCCGCGCACGCTGCTCCTCGGCCGCGAGGCGCTGGAGCGAAGAGCGCGCGGCGGCCACACCGCTGGTCGCGGCGCGGAGGTCGGCGCTCACCTGCTCGGGGTGCAGCCGGGCGAGCGGCTGGCCGAGGGCCACGCGGGCTCCCTCGTCGACGAGCACGTCGCTCAGGCGGCCCACGAGGTCGAAGCCGAGCTGCGCCTCGCGCTCGCTCTCGACGAACCCGCGGCCGAAGACCTGCGCGCTGATCGGGCCTCGCTCGACGCGCCACGCGCGGACCCTCACCGGCGCGAAGAGCCGCGCGTAGAGCGCCACCGCGAGCACGGCGCCGACCGCGAGCGCGGAGAGGATCGACCCCCGGTTGCGGCGCAGCCATCCGGGCGCGCTCGGACGTCGGGGTGTCGTGTCTTCGGCGGTCGCGTGGGTCATCGGATCCTCGGCGCGGAGCCCGGGGCCCCGCGAGGCGTGGGAGCCAACACGTGCGCAGGATGGGTTCCGTCGAAGGCCGAGATTGAAGGACGCCTATCTCCGACGGTCTGCTCTACGTGCCCCTCGCGCTCCTAAGGGTGCGCGGCGACGTGCTCTTCGCGCTCGCCGTCGTCGGCACCGGAATCGGTCATTTCAACCGCGCCAAACTGCGCGTCCGCACGTGGTCCCGCCCGGCGCTCAACGCACCGACGTGCCGTAGCTCGCGCGTCCCACGGGGCTCGTCAGCGTCACGCGCGGCGGCGCGATGGGCCCCGCAGTCGCGCCGAAATACACGAAGGCCTGACCGACGCCGGCGCCGTTCCACTCGCCCACGAGGAGCTCGTCGCGCCCGTCGCCGTCGAGGTCGTTCGCGCCAGCCACCGCGTCCCCGAAGTACCCGTAGGTGGTCCCGGTGCCAGGGAGTGATCCCGGCGCGCTCGTGAGGCCCGAAGCCGCGCCCGCGTACCAGAACGCGTTGCCGCGCCCGCCGCGAATGTACGGCGGCCCGCCGCCCGGCGCGCCCACCACGAGCTCGTCGAAGCCGTCGCCGTTCGCGTCGCACGCGCCCAACGCGTCTCCGAAGAAGCCGCCCGCTCCGTCCGGTCCGCCGAGCGAAAACGCGGGCGTTGCGGCGACGCCCCCCGCTGCGCCCGGGTACACCAGAACGCGCCCCGCGTAGCCGTCGCTCCGCGACGCGCCGACCGCCACGTCGCCGAGGCCGTCTCCGTCGAAATCGGCCGGGCCCGCGAGCGCGACGCCGAAGTCGAGGGCGCCCGACGGGGCCGTCAGCGTGCGCGATGGAGCGGTCGCGAGGCCCGCGCCCGTGCCGTGAAAAACGTACACGCGCCCCACCTCGGCGGAGCCCACCGCGAGGTCCGCGTTGCCGTCGCCGTTCACGTCGCCGGTCGAGCACACCACCGCCCCGAGCTCCGCGCCTGCGGGGATCGAGAGCGTGACGTCTGGCGCCGCGCGAAGGCCCGACGGTCCCCCGAAGTACACCCACGCGCGCCCCGTCGTGAGCCCTCCGACCGCGACGTCGCCGTACCCGTCGCCGTTGATGTCGCCCGCCGCCGCCAGCGATGCGCCAAACCACATGAGATCCCCCGCGGGCGAAGGGAGCCGCGTGACCCGCGTCGCGTCGACGCCCGCAGGACCGCCCGGCATCACGTAGACCCTGCCCGCGGAGTTCCCGTAGCCGTACGCGCCGATCATGAGGTCGGCGTAGCCGTCGCCGTCGACGTCGCCCGCGCTCTCGACCCTCGACCCGAAATCGTCGCGCGTCCCGTCGGGGCTCAGGAGCACGCGCGGCGTCGTCGCGATCCCGTCTGCGCCGCCGCGGTAGACGAACACGTGCCCGACGCCCATGTCATCGCGCGGCGCGCCGACGACGACCTCGGCGTAGCCGTCGCCGTCGAAGTCCGCGGTGGCGCCCCAGCTCGTATCGCGCGGCGCCGAGCGAGCGCGCACGCGTAGCTGCCACGTAGGCCCGGCCGCGACGTCCACGGCGCCGCCACGACGCGCGCGGAGGCGCCAGAAGAGCGTCGCGGGCGGCAGCTCGGAGGCGGGCTGATACGACGTTCCCTCCACGTCGGCGACGAGCAACGGAGCGCCCGCGCAGGCCCGATCGCGGCAGAGTTCCAGGTGCGCGCCCGTCGCGCCGGGAGGGAGCCGCCATCGCAGCGTGGGTCGCCTCGAGGTCACCGTCGAAGACGACAGCGGCGCGATGGGGCGCGGGACGACGACCACCTCGCCGTCGGGCGCATCGGCGCGCGCTGCGTCCGTCGAGACATCCGCCCCGGCGTCGAGCGCGACGTCCAGAATCGCGTCGACCGCAGCGTCGAGCCCTGCGTCGGCGAACACATCGAGCGGCGCGTCGGCGAGCGCGTCGACGAAAACATCGAGCGGCGCGTCGGCGAAAACATCGATGGAGACGTCCGTCGTCGCCTCCGCAAGCACGTCGGCGGGCGCGTCACGCGCGACGTCGATCGCTCCGTCTTCGAGCGCGTCGACGGCGGCCTCGTCGGTCGGCGCGTCGATCGCGCGCGCATCGTCGACGTCGGGCTGAGACACCGCGTCCGCTGCGGACTCGACCGCGGCGTCGCGCGCGACGTCCCGGGCCGCGTCGGTGACGTCCTCGCGCGGCAGGTCGAGCCCGAGATCGACGACGTCCGCCGTGTCGCCGACGTCACCCGCGACAGACCGCACCGTCGACGCGCAGCCGGGCGCCGCGAGCATGCACACCGATACGAAGCCCCTCCACGACCGCGTCCACATCGACGCGCAGCCTACCAGAACGCGCGGACGGTTCGCTCCCCTCGCGGAGGGTGTAGAGTCGCGCCCGCGTGGGACATCGAAGCGGGGCGAGGGAGTGACTGGCATGGACATCCGTCGAGGGAGCGCGGCCCTGTGGTGTGCGGCGTCGATCGCGCTGGCGCACTGCACGTCGACCATCACCGGCACGCGCATCGACGGCTCCGACGCGGAGACCGACCGCGCGGACACGGAGACCGACCGCGCAGACACGGAGACCGACCGCTCCGACGCGGAGGTCGTCGACGCGACCGCAGGCGACGACGCGGCCCCGGATGCGACCCTCGCCGATGCGTCCGCGGACCGCGCGCTGCGCGACGAGGAGGCGGCCGACGTCGCCCCGCGCTGTGACTGCGACGCGGGTCTCACGTGCTGCGACGGGGTGTGCGTGAACCTCGCAAGCGACGCGCGTCACTGCGGCGGCTGCGCGGTCACGTGCGTGGCGCCCGAGCACGGCGCGGCGACCTGCGCGGCGGGCGCATGCGCGGTGATGTGCGGAGAGGGTTACGCGCTCCGCGACGGGCGGTGCGTGCGATCGGGGCCGCCGCGTCCGCTCTGGCCTCCGTCGGCGTCGAACGTGACCTCGCGGCGGCCGCGGTTCCGGTGGGAGCCCGCGCCGACCTTCGAAGGCGCGCGCCTCGAGGTGTGCCGCGACCGGGCCTGCGCGCGCGTCGAACAGTCGCTCGACCTCACGGGCGCGGAGACCTCTCTGCCGACGGACCTCGAGCCTGGCGTCCATTTCTGGCGCCTCTTCGGCCGTGACGGCGCGACCGTCTCCTCCGTCGCGTCGCCGGTGTGGGAGTTCTTCGTCGGTCGGCGCTCCGCGGCCAACATCGCGGCCTGGGGCGCGGTGCCCGACTTCAACGGCGACGGCCTCGGCGACGTCGCCGTCGGCGCCTATCGCGTGGGAGATTTCATCGGCCGCGCGCACGTGTACCACGGCCGCGCGGCGGGGCTGCGCGCGACGCCCGACCTGAGCCTCGACCCGACGGTGCGCGCGAACACGCCCGCGTTCGGAACGTCGGTGGCGAGCGTCGGGGACGTGAACGGCGACGGCTTCGCCGATCTGGCCGTCAGCGCGCCGGGGCTCTCGTCGTACCTCGGCGTCGTGTACATCTACTTCGGCTCGCCGTCGGGCCCCTCGACGCGCGCAGACATCATCCTGCGAGACCCCGTCACCATGCCCGGTTCGCGCATGGGCAAGGTCGTCGCGAGCCTCGGCGACGTGAACGGCGACGGCTACGCCGACCTCGCGGCGTCGGGCGAGACGCTCTCGGGGTCCGTGTACGTCTTTCTCGGCGGTCCGCGGGGCCCCGCCGCGTCGCCGTCCATGACGCTCAACGCGCTGGCCTACGGCGGGTTCGGCGCGTCGATCGCGGGCGCTGGCGACGTCAACTGCGACGGCTACGGCGACATGGCGATCGGAGAGCCGCGCGCGACACGCTTCGGCACCGCGACCGCGACGGGCGTCGCGTACCTGTTCTTCGGCGGGCCTTCGGGCTTCGAGCGAGTGCCGGGCGTGACGCTCCTGGGCGCCGACGAGGCGACCTCGGCGTTCGGCGAGAGCGTCGCGGGCGTCGGCGACCTCGACGGCGACGGATGCACCGAGCTCGCGGTCGGCAACGAGCGCAACGGCATCCTTCGCGGCCTCGCGCACGTGTTCCACTTCGGCCCGGGCGTCACCGCGGTGCGCCGCGAGGTGCGGCTCGAGCCGCCTGCGCGCGCGTCGGCCTTCGGGCACGCCTTCGACGCGGGCGATCTCGACGGTGACGGCTACGACGACCTCGTCGTGACCGCGCACGGCACCTCGCTCGGCGCGAGCGGCACCGTCGGCCGCGCGTACGTTTACCCGGGCGGGACCTCTGGCGTTCCCGAGGTCCCGAGCTTCGTGCTCGCGCCCCCGACGGGCACCAGCGGATCGTTCGGCGCTGCGCTCTCGGTGGCGGGCGACCTCGACGGCGACGGCTTTCGCGACGTCGTCGTGACCGATCCCTTCGTCAACGGCTACGCGGGGCGGGCGTTCGTCTTCCGTGGCGCCGATGGGGGCCCCGCGATCAGCGCCGCACCAGAGCTGCCCCCACCCGACGGCGCAGCAGGGCAGTTCGGCTGGTCGATCGCGCGCTGATCTCAGCGCCGCGGCGCTCGAAAGACCGCGCTCACGCGGGCGTCAGGTCCCCTCGCGGAGGTAGCCCCAGAGTGCCTCGCGGTCGACGTCGATGAGGCCGCGATGCGCGGAGGGCTCGACCCTGAAGCCCCACTCACCGCGCTCGCGGTAGGGCGTCCCTTCGAGCCACACGCCGACCTCGGGGTGCAGGTGACACACGGCCGCCGTCGGGTCGTGGAACTTCTTCCCCTCGTGGTGGCGCTGGAGATACACGCCCATGAACTCGCGCAGGATCTCTCCCGCGCGATGCTTCGGCGTGACCGCGCCCATCTCGGCGTGCACGGCCTCGTCGTACACGACCGTGTGGCACACGTTCTTGCCCACGAAGCGCGCGGGCGTCTCGCACGCGATGAACGCGAGCGCAGCCTTCACGTCGCCGTTGAGGTTGAAGGTCCCGGCGCGGTCGCGGCCTTCGAAGCGCTCGAGCCGCACGACGTCGCGGTCGTGCGCGCCATACGGGACGAAGCCGCCCTGCACCGTCGCCCGCGAGAAGGGAGCGCCTCCCGCCGCGAGGTAGCGCCCCACGTTCTGCATCGGCCCGCACACGAAGAGCTCGGTCTCTGGGCGCTCTCGCATCACCGAGGCGATGACCTCGTGGCCCCACCCGTCGGGCGAGACGCGAGACGCGTAGCCGTAGCGCGCGAGAAACTCGTGATGCACGCCGCCCACCGAGGACTTCTCGCTCTCGGGCCGCGCCGATCCGACGGGCGCGTCGACGCCGAGCGCGTGAAGGAGCCCGCGCGCCACGGCGATCTGGTCGTGGTCACCGGGCGAGATGACGACCGCTCGCAGACGCACGCCCGCTTCAACGAGGTAGCAGAGCGCGAAGAAGTCGTCGGGGTCGCGCCCGAGGTCGGTCTCTACGATGAGGTCTCTCATGGCCGCGCACCGTAGCGTGCGTCGTCGACACGATCCATCGCGCCGACGCGAATCGGGCCCGTCGAGCGCTGTCTCTGCGCCGACCGGGACAGCCCGCGCGACGCTGAGCGCCCCGACGTGTGTCGCGCGTCGCGGATCATCGATGACCGCATATGCGACGCCTTCACGCGCGAGGCGTCTCGGACGTCTCGGACACCAAAAACACCTTCTCTTCTAGCGCGAAACGCGAAGTACGCTCGGGCTCATGAGCGCTCGTCTCGCACGCTGGTTCGCGCTGGTCGTCTCCCTCGCCGCGGTGATCGCGATCGTCTGGTACGCGCGCTCGTCACGCGCTCCAGCGGGCGACGGCGGCCCGCGACCGCCCCCGATCACGCGAGACGCGGCGCTCGAGGTCGGCGCGACTGACGCGCTCGCCACGGGCGACGTGAGCGACGCGAGCGACGTGAGCGACGTGAGCGACGTGAGCGACGCGAGCGACGTGAGCGACGTGAGCGACGTGAGCGACGTGAGCGATGTGACTGACGCCACCGACGCGGACGCGAGCGACGACGCAGAGGACGCCGAGCCCTCGGACGGGTCCGTCGATGACGCGATGGCCGCAGACGCGAGCGCAGAGGACGGAGGCGCTTCGGGCGAGGCGTTCACGCTGACGCTCGACACGATCATGCCCTCAGACCGATGCGCGCTCCGAGCGAACGCGCGGGGTGTCGTCGCGACCTGTGATCGACGGCCGATGCAGTGCAGCGTGTTGATCCGAGGGGAGCTCGACTCGGAGCCCGGCGACGAGGTCGTCTCGCGGTGCGACCACGATGCGGGACCGACCTTCCTCGTCGTGTCGACGGCGACCGAGGTGCTCTGGGGCGATCGCACCGACCAGTCCGATGAGCTCCCCGGTGGATCCTGCGGTGACATCAGGACCATCGAGCCGGAGCTCGTCTCCGTCGCGGGACAGACGCAACGCGCCCTTCTGGTGCGCGTGCGGGGCTGCTTCGAACCCGCCAGCTACGTCGATTGGGACGACCTCTTCTGGTGGAACAACGGCGCGATGAGCTCCATCGCGAGCGCGGCCTTCGCGTGCACGTACGAGGGCGCCACCGACGGCGCCGAGATGAATGTGCGCGGCACCTACGACTGCCACGGCGGATACCTCACGCGCTCGCCGCGCGCCGCCGACACGACCTTCACGGTCGTAGGCTGCGATACGTGCCGTCAGCGCGACCTCGGCGCCGACCGGCTGATGCTCCGCCGCGGACGCGTGATCCAGTCACTCCAGTGGGACGCCGAGGCGCAGCGCTTCGTCACGCCCGAGTAACGCCGATGCCTCAGAGCGGCGCGCGACGCTCGCTCCACGGACGCTCGCGCTCCAGCACGCCCGCGAGGCTCAGGAGCCCCGCCTCGTCGCCGAAGCGCCCCACGAACTGCACGCCGAGCGGCAGCCCCGCGACGCTCCACGCGAGCGGAACGCTCATCGCGGGCTGACCCGTGATGTTGAAGAGCATCGTGTTGGGCGTCTTCTCCAGCGACTCGGCCGCGAGCGAAGCGAGCACGGTCTTGAGCGCCCCGCGCGTCGACACGCGTCGAAGCGCCGCGAGCCCCACGCGCTCGTGGGCCTTCAGCGCGAGCTCCCCGACGCGCGACGGAGGGTGCGCCAGCGTCGGCGTCACGAGCACGTCGTAGCGATCGAAGAAGGCCCCGACGCTCCGCTGCGTGCGGTGCATCACGGCGCGCGCGTGCTCGAGCTCCGCGGCGCTCAGCGCCCCCGCCACCTGCGAGAGGAACCACGTCACCGCTTCGAATCCCTCGGGACGCGGCGCGCGCCCCGTGAGGTCTTGCGTGGCGCGCACGGCCTCGCCGACGCCCGCGGCCACGATCGTGAGGTACGCGAGGCGCACCGCCGCCGCGTCGATGGGGAGCGTCACCTCGCTCACGTCATGCCCCAGTGACGCGAGGAGCTTCGCCGTGTCTTCGCAGGCGCGCGCGCACTCGGGGTGCGTCTCTCGCCCGAGGATCGA
>JBPOHC010000012.1:0-2383 GCA_052035985.1 Myxococcota bacterium
ACGCGCTCGTCGAGGTGCCCGCCATCGACGCCCACGCGGCGGGGCGAGAGCGCGCGCTCGCCGACATGGCCTTCACGCACGGCTGGATGCTCTTCGAGGAGGGGATGCGGTGAAGCACTCCCCCGACAAGATGTCGGGGGCTTCGGCCCCTGACTGGAGGCGCACTTGATTTACCTCGCTGACGCCGACTCAAAGCTCCCGAACCTCGCGCTGATGCGTCTCGCGACGTATTGGCGCGAGCGCGGGGAGTCCGTGCGTCTGGTGCGTCCTGGCGATCGCCGTACGCTGTGGGACGGTGTTCCGCGTGCCATCTACGGCTCGTCCATCTTCACTTTCGCGGGTAAGGCCCGTCGCGCGATCGAGAGGGAGTGTGGTCTGGTGACGTGGGGAGGGACGGGGGTCAACGTCGCTTCGTCGCTCTCGACCGTCGATGCGTCCGTGGATTGGGACGCGATGCGCCTCGATTACTCCCTCTACCCAGACTTCCGGCCGTCTATCGGCTTCTCGCAGCGCGGGTGTCGGCTCCGTTGCGGGTTCTGCGTGGTGCCGCAGAAGGAAGGGAAGCCGCGCACGGTCGGCACCCTCGCCGCCATCTGGCGCGGCGAGCCCTACAAGCGGTGGATTCTCCTGCTCGACAACGATCCGTTCGGCCAGCCGCGCGAGAGGTGGCAGGCGCTCTTTCGGGAGGCGCGCGAGGGGCGTTTCAAGCTCTGCTTCTCGCAGGGGATCAACGTCAGATTGATCGACGACGAGTCCGCGACCGCGCTCGCATCGATCGAGTACCGCGACAACGAGTTCCAAGAACGGCGCCTGTACACCGCGTGGGACAACTTGCGCGACGAGGGGATTTTCAAGGCGGGCGTCACGACCCTCCAGCGCGCAGGCATCCCGCCCAAGCACCTCATGGTGTACATGCTCGTGGGCTACAGACAGGGCGAGACGTGGGACGACATCTGGTACCGCTTCACAGAGCTCGTGTCGCTCGGGTGCAAGCCTTACCCGATGCCGTTCAACCGCACCGCGCGCCCCGACCTGTGCGCATTTGAGCGGTGGGTCAAGCGTGGGCTGTATCGATCGGTCCCGTGGCCTGAGTACGCTGTGGACGGGCGCGAGGACACGCGGTTGCGCGGGACGCCTGCGCGCGTCGAGTCTGACGCCGCGTGGCGCCGCGTGGTGGGCGACCGTAAGTCTCTCATCAGGGAGAGTGCCTGATGGGATCAAAAGGCTACAAGGTCGGCGCGCACGTCGTCTTCAAGCTCGCGGTACATGTCGTGTTCGTCACGAAGTACCGGAGGCACGCGATCACGCCGCGCGTGTGGGAGGTGCTGTTGACGGCGTTCCGCGAGGTGTGCACCCGTTTCGAGTGCGACCTGACGGAAGCAGGGTGGGAGTACGACCACGCGCACCTCCTGGTCGCCTTCCCTCCGAAGGTGTCGCTCTCGCGGCTCGTCCAGCATCTCAAGGGACTCTCGTCGCGGCGCGTGCGGGTGCGTCGGTTCCCCGAGGTGACCAGCGTCCTGTGGGGCAAAGCGTTTTGGTCGCCGTCCTACTGCGTCGTGAGCTGTGGAGGCGCTCCGCTCGCGACTGTCCGCGCGTACGTCCAGGCGCAAAGGGGGCTGCCGTCGACGTCTGCTGGGGCGCCTTCCTCCCCCGGCGCTGCTGCCGCTAACGCCGGGGGTATCCGGCGCTCTACAACTGGAGGCGAAAACCGATGAAGCTGAAGCGTTCGCTGGTGTCGATCGACACCGAAGCCACGGGCCCGAAGCCCGACCACGACCGCGTGATCGAGGTGGGCCTCGTCGTGCTCGGTCCCGACGGAACGCGCACGTCTCTGCGCTGGCTCATCAACCCGGGCTGCCCGATCCCCGCCGACGCGACGGCGGTGCACCACATCACCGATGCGCACGTCGAAGCCGCCCCGCGCTTCGAAGAGGTTGCGCGCGAACTCGCCGAGGCCCTCACGGGCGCCGACGTCACGGGCTTCAACATCCGTGGCTTCGACCTGCCGATCCTCAAGAGGGAGTTCGAACTCGCCTGTGTGCCGTGGCCCTGCGAGGGCGCCGCGATCATCGACACGTTCTTCATCTTCAAGGAGCGCGAGCGGCACTCCCTCGCTCACGCAACCCGGCGCTACTGCGGGCGCGAGCGCGTCGAGGCCGCCTTCGGCCACGGCTCCGAGGACTTCGGCGGCACCGACTTCCCGACGCCCGGGGGATGCGCTTTCGCCGCCGCGTGCGATCAGCTCGGGCTTTCCGACGACGAAGCGAGCGCCCTTCGCGCCCCTGCGCCGCCCGCCGTCACGACGCTCCGCGTGCCCCGCGGCCCGTGGCTCCTGCACCGCTCCGAGCTGCGCGACACCGCGAAGGCCCCGCTCCACAAGAAG
>JBPOHC010000233.1:0-1875 GCA_052035985.1 Myxococcota bacterium
CACGAAGGGTTCGGCTGGCCACACCTCGCCGCACTTCGAAGCCGAACCGATTGCCGCGCCATCAGCGTTCTCTAGCAAGGTCGCCGGGGTCACCCTCGCTCACCGCCTACGTGTCGTCACAGCACTGTGCGGCTTCACCCGCATCAGCGCCGGCGAACCCGAGGACGTCCGAGGCGTTGCCCCGCTCGAATCCAAGCGGAAGCCGAGTTGGGTACCGGTCGTCGAGAACCGAGGTGAAGGGATCTTCCTTCGCCTCGACGAGAACGCGCTGCGGCAGTGGGAGAAGCGCGACGCGGTGAGAGCGCGAGAAGCCGAGCTGCGCGCGGGCTTCTCGAAGTGGGCGGAGGCGCTCGCAGAGCCGCCGGAGTTCCCTGGGACGCGGTTCTATCTGCTGCACTCGCTGTCGCATCTGGTGCTCACGGCGCTCTCGCTGGAGTGCGGTTACTCGGCGAGCGCGATCCGCGAGCGCATCTATTGTTCGCTACCGAACGATCTCGTCTCGATGGGCGCGATCCTGCTCGCGACGGGAAGCAGCGGCACCGAAGGAACCCTCGGCGGACTCGTCGACCAGGGACGTCACATTCACCAGCACCTCCGCGCCGCGTGGGACCTGGGCGTGCTGTGCTCCAACGACCCCGTGTGCGGCCACCACACGCCGCGCGGCGAGCAGACCGGGCGGCTCCTCGAAGGCGCCGCGTGCCACGGGTGCCTGTTCGTCGCGGAGTGCTCCTGCGAGCGCTTCAACCAGTACCTCGACCGCGCGCTGGTGGTGCCAACGCTGGGGAGCGATCCCGACGTGGCCTTCTTTCGGGAGCGTCCGTGAGCTCGCTCGCGGAGGTCTCGCTGCCCGACCTCGAACGCCTCTCGTACGCACTCGAACGATCGGAGCTCGGCGCCGCGCTCTCGCATGAGGTGCTCGTGCGCTCGCAACTCGACCACCTCGCGACGCACCTGGGCGGGCTCGTGGGGCGCGACGTGGCGACGGTGCGTGCGGTGCTCGACGCGGTGATCGCCGAGCGACGACGCCCGCCCGCGACGAAGGTCTCGCTCGTGTGGACGGGACCCGAGACGCGATCGAGCGGCGCGCGAGACACGTCGGTGGTGGTGCGCGATCTCTTCGAGGGAGCGACGCGCCATGTGCTCATCGCGGGCTACTCGTTTGAGCGGGGCGAGAGCATCCTCGCGCCACTGCACGCCGCGATGCGCGACCGGGGCGTGACGGTGGAGATGTTCGTCCACCTCGACGGCGCGGAGGTCGCGCCGATCGACGCGGAGTGGTACCTGCGCACCCAAGCAGCGGCGTGGAGGGGGAGGTTCTGGCCCTTCGGAGCGCCGACGCCGACGCTCTACGTCGACCCGAGGGCGGCGGTGCCGAAGAGCTACGCGAGCCTCCACGCGAAGTGCATCGTGGTCGACGGCGCGAGGGCGCTCGTGGGCTCGGCGAACTTCACCGATCG
The DNA here is from genome assembly GCA_052035985.1 of Myxococcota bacterium. Lineage (GTDB taxonomy): Bacteria > Myxococcota_A > Polyangia > Polyangiales > CAISKJ01. Next base: position 1,458 of record JBPOHC010000233.1, read on the forward strand.
GGGACAGACGAGGAACATCGAAGCGGGTGTGTTGGTGGAGGACGCGCGCTTCGCGACGGAGCTCGTGAGGCAGTTCCACGATGCAGTGGGCGCGGGGCTGTTTGTGGTGGGTGCACCGTGAAGTGCCGACGGGGGCGACGCCGGGGGAGACGCGCTGTCGATCGACTTCTGGGAGAAGCGCCGCGTCACCGCTCGAGCTCGCATCGGTCTCGAAGATCATTCGCGTCGGGACGAGATAGTTTGAGTACGAACGATCTCGTTCGTACCGGTACGCTCTTGCGCCGCCAACGAATGCGTCGAGGGACACAAGCCCTTGCGAACGCGCGTCCTTGCGACGGTGGGAGCGGTCTCCACGGCGGCCCCATCGAGGTGCACGACGACGCCCGCGGCAGGCGGTGTGGCCGGATGGAGGAGACCC
>JBPOHC010000429.1:0-6229 GCA_052035985.1 Myxococcota bacterium
GCAGCGTTGAACGCGCCGCAGCAGCCGACACCACCGACGCCACCGCCGCCACCGCCACCGCCACCGCCACCGCCACCGCCACCGCCACCGCCACCGCCACCGCCACCGCCACCGCCACCGCCAGCACGGCCCGACCCTACGTTGATCTTCACGGCCCTTGTGGCGCTGGGAGTTCTGCTCGGCGTGCTCTACTTTCTAACACTACTGCGGGAGACTCGTGCGTTGCCCATGAAAAGCAGCACATTCCACGATCGTCGCCCCGCAGAATCGCTGAGTTTTTTGATGGGCATGGATGCTGCTTTCTCACCGTCAAATCGGGGCTGCGTACCGATTCCCCGCAGTAGTGCTAATCGACCTTCTTCGCTGGCGGATGGGGCACGGGTCGGGGGGCTGAAGATCTCTCCCGTGCGAGGGCAGTCGCTCTGCCGCGCGGACTCACTTGGCGAGCGAAAGGCGCGTCGTGTCGCGGTCGGGCACGCGGGCGCTCTGCGTGACCTGCGAGCGCGCCTCGTCGAACAGGGTGTGGTGCTGCGCGCGGGTGAGAGTCGCAACACGAACGCTCCAAGGGCTGACGCGCGGCGTCCAACTGCGGAGCACGCCCGAGCGGTTGACGAAGCCGCTCGCTCCCCGTCACCCCAGCACTCGAACGTCCATTTCCCCGAGGAAATCCGCACCTGGGGTATGCGCGGCTCCCATTGGGGTCGTAGACAGTACGGAAACGCCTGGCACGTTGAGGTCCGCTTCAACGTGCCAGGCGGGCCGTCCTTTCACTTCCGCAGCCGAGAACCGCAGCGAGCCACGTACGAGCGTCTGAAGCGCCTGCCGCGCTGACGCCGTGTCGCTTCCGTAGAGCGCCTCGAGCGCGTCGAACTCCCCGCGGAGCTTCGCCTCCACGTCCGCCCAGCGGGGCGTAGGAGGCGCCGCAGTGCGGGCGAAGACGTCCAGACGGGCCCTGACTTCGGCTACCCTCTTCTCGCGCTCTGCGATGCCCGCCAGCACGGCTGCGGGGGGAGCGTCGGAAGTTGCGAGAGCCGCAATCAGACGTGCCGTCTCCGATTCGAGGCGGGCGAGGGTGCGCCGAGCGATCTCCTCCTCTTCGCGCGGGCCTTCCGCGCCGGACTCGATACGCTCACGCACGCCGCGGAGGATCGCGTTGACGATGGCGGGGCTGAGCACCTTCTCGCGGATGAAGCTCACGATCGCGTGGTCGATGTCCTCGACGGGACGCTTCACCGCCACGGTGCACACGGACTTGCCGCGGTCGCGGTTCCAGCCGCAGAGGTAGACCTTGATGGTCTTCGATCCGTACTTCCCCGTGTTCGCCGCGATGGGGCCTCCGCACGCCGCACATCGCCCGATGCCCGAGAGCAGGTAGGCCGGCGCCCTGCCGTAGCGCTTCGTCACGCCCTCCCGGGACTCGACGATGCGCGCCTGAGCTCGTGCCCAAAGCTCCGGGGACACGATCGCGAGGTCTGCGCGCTCGACGCGCACGAGCTGGTCATCGGGGCGTTCGACCGAGACGCGCGTCCCGCCGCGGTACTCCCCGCCGACGCGACCCCACTCGAGCATCCCGCGGTATCGCTCGCGTCGGAGCATCGCGTGAATGCACGAGGGGGACCACGACCCGGAGCCACGGGCGCCCGCTCTCGGCGCGGGCACTCCGCGATCGTTCAGGGCCTTGGCGATCATCCGCACGCCAGCGCCCTGCGCGTGTCGTTCGAAGAGGTCCCGCACCACCTCGGCCTCGTCGGGGTTGACGCGGTACTCCGTGCGGCCGTCGACGCGGACGTTGTCGTACCCGTAGACCCTGCCGCCCACGTTCAGGCCCTTGCGGGCCCGGTTCTCGAGGTGCTCCCGCACACGCCCGCTGATCTTCAGGCGCTCGACCTCGGAGGCGTAGAGCTTCACCGCCGACACGAGTTTCAACGTCGGGTCGTCGAAGCGCACCCTCTCGCCGTTGGCGTAGTACCAGACCTCCACACCCGCATCGTGCAGCTCCTGCAGCACCATGCCCGAGCGGTAGAGGTCACCTCCGAGGCGGGAGTCGTCGCGCATCACCACCGCGTCGATGCTCCGGGGCTTCGACGTCGCCGCAGCGAGGAGCTTGCCCAAGGCGGGGCGGTTCACGAACTCGGCGCGCGACACGGAGTCCTCGCAGAACACCTCCGTGATGCTCCACCCACGGGCAGCGCAGAAGCGCTGGGCCTCCTCGGTCTGCACATCAAGGCTCGCAGCCTGGTGCTCTGCGGTCGAACGACGGGCGTACAGGGCGACTCTCACGACGCTCACCTCTCCCCGCGGGATGCTACCGCGAGCCTCCGCACGCAGAGCTCGACCATCGCCGTCACGAAGGGCTTGAGCTCCTCGGGCACCTCCCTGTGGTGTGTCTCCATTGACACACTGGGAGCAGCTTTATTTTTGTTCTCGTGAGCACTCGTGAAGGCATGTGTGCTCTTGGGTGGCGCGTGACCCGAGATGAAAACACCACTTTTCCCGTCGTTTTTCGGGGGCATCGCATCCCCGCCGTTTTCGTGACCCCTGATCGCGAACGGTCGGATGGGACGAAGTATCCCGCTGTCGGCGCTCATTCGCACCCCTCCTCGCCCGCCTCGTCGTCCCCGCCGAAAATCCCGATGGAGGCCGCGGAGACCTCGAACCCGGACACGTCGACCGACCCCCACGACCACTTCGCCTGACCGAGCCCGCGCCCCCTGGCCATCGAAGTAAGCATCCCAGGCGCTCCGATGAGCTCCCGCGCGAGGGCAGAGACGTCGAGCTGAAGCGGGCGCCGCTCAGCCTGCGCGAGCGAGATGGCCGCGCGGAGCGATGCGGACGGCGCGAGGAGCACCTTCCCGGGCTTGTCGTCGCGCAGGTACGCGATCACGCCGCCGGGCGAGGGATCGACCGAGGTCGACACGTTCTTGCTGTTGTCGGTGACCATCGTCGAGCGACGCACCTTCCAGCCCCACGACGACGGATTCGGAGGCGCCCCGGTCGTGAAGGCCTTGCCGTTCTTCGTCCCGTGCAGCGCGTGGTACGCGCACGCCCCGAGGGCCTCTCCGACGAGCGCGAGGTAGCGGCACCAGTTCGCCTCCGTCGCGACGTGTTCGACGTGCTGCACCGTCGCCGCTCCCATCGCAGCCTTCGCCCGCTCGCGCATCGTGTCGAGCTCCGGGTCTTCGAGGTCGCTCACGTCGCGCAGGAACGCGAACCACTCGTCGAGGGCGAACGCGGCCGGGCCCATCACCTCCGCAGCGCGCGCCGCCACCCCGAGGCCCCAGCGCTTCACCGCGTCGCGCTCGAGGTGAGAGACCTTGTCGCGCTTCTCGTCGTACCTGCCAGCCCACCACCGGATGAACAGCGCCATGCCGCCCGCGAGCTCGCCGCGGTCGCCGCGCTCCTTGAGGCACCCGTCGCCCTCGTCGGGCTGCGGCGTCGGGTGCTCGTCGAGGTCGAGCATCGCCGTGCGGTTGCGCACCGATGGCTCGTCGGGCAGCGTCTCGCCACTCGATCCGATGACGCCCTGGGAGGGACGGAGCGAGAGGGCGCCGCCGCGCGCGCGCCCCTTCATCTGCCCCGTGCCCTCGAAGTGAGCAGGGAGAAAGGCCGTCGCCCGCGCCATCGACTCGGGGTTGCGCTGGAGGTCGTCGATCTGAAGGAACACGTCGCGCGCGCACGCCGCCGTCTCCATCATGCCCTGCACGGTGTTGCCGCGCGCGCGCCACGAGAGCAGGGGGTTGCGCGCAGAGAACGACGGGCCGAAGAGTTGCGACACGCAGCCGATGACGACGGACTTTCCGAGGCCCGACCGCCCCGTGATGTGCACCGCGTTGCGCGCGCCCCCCATCGCAGCGCGGAGCGCGAGGGCGAAGGCCACGATCCAGACCTTCGCAGGCTCGTGGCGAAAGAGCGCCACCATCGCGCCGACGTCGCGCTTCACGTCGGTGTCCGCGACCGCGGGCAGCGCGAAGCGGTTGACGCGCTCGACCGAAGGCTCTGCGCGGAGCCCCGCCACGTCGCCCTGGGCGTCGATCGCGCCGGCCGCGTGCAGGTACACCGGCCGCGACTCGTGGCGAATCCATCCGGTGTGCCGGTAGCGCAGACGCTCCGCGGGCTTCGGGCTGAGGGCTTCGATCGCGCGCCGAAGGTGCTCGCGCGTGGTGCGACCGTACGCGCCGATGCCGGGGCAGGGGATGGAGCGCTCGTGCCACGTGCCCGTGCCCCAATCCTCCGCGGGGAGCTCGAGCCGGTACGGCGTCGCGTCGGGCCCTCGGCAGATCGACAGCACGTAGAGCGTCGGGCGCGGCCGCGCCTCGGGGCTCTCGGCCTCGAGGGACACCTCGATGATGTGCGCCGAGAACTCGCAGAGCGTGTCGGTGACGGTGCGCTCCTTGTTCGACCCCGCGTTGAGCGTGGTCTCCATCCACATGCGCCCGGGCGATTTGAAGTAGGCGGTCTCGTCGACCATCACGTTGCCGAAGTGGTCGGCGACGTCGCCGTTGGCCTTCGCCGTCGCCGCGTCGAGGAGCGCCCGCTTCTCCTCAGCCTCGCGCGCGCGCCGGGCCTGGCGCTCCTCGTTCTCCGCGGCCTCTCGGGCCTTGCGCGCCGCGGACTCCTCGCGCTTCATGTCCGAGGCCGTCGAGTCGAGGGCCTTGCGGAACTGCGTCAGCGAGAACCCCTTCAGCCCGCGGAGCTTTCGGCACAGCTCCTCGAAGGCCTGGGGCTCGCTGCGGCGCATCTCGACCGCGATGCGCAGCGCCGCGGGGGCGAGCACCTGGCCGGGGTCGTTCTTCGCCATGGCGCGCGCGACGATCACCTCGAAGTCCTCGCTCGCAGGCTCCGCGTCGGACTCGTCCACCGCGTCGGGATCGGGCTCGCCCTTCGCCCGCTCGACGGCGAGCGCCCACGTCTCGGGGCCGATGAACTCGCGCCAGTCCGCGAGGCGCAGGCGCTTGCAGTGGCCGTGTTGGCAGATCGGGAGCCCGTACGGCTTGTCCTCGATGGGCGGGAGGAGCGCGCACGACCCGCCAGCGTTCACGGCCGAGCCGTCGGGGTTCGTGTGCTGCTCGTCGTTCATGCACCACACGGCCCACTTGCCTCCCCCGAGGTGCGCGCCGAGGCGCCCCGCGAGGTGCAGCGCGATCGGCCACGGGTCGGGCGGGATCTCCCCGCCGGCGACGCCCCGAGGCCTCCGCACGCTGCCGCGGTCGCCGCCGCCGCTCGCCCGCGCAGGCTCATCCTTCACGCCGAACTCGCGCTCGAGCTCGGCCCACGCGTCGGGCTTGATGCGGAAGGGGGTCTCGCCGCGCTCGGTCTCGTCGCCTGTCTCGTCGCTGGGAAGCATCTCAGTACTCCGTCAGGGCACGCAGTTGCGCGCCGAGGTCTCGGGGGTCGGTGTTGAGCAGGTGCGTGCCGGGCGGGTCGGAGCGGAGCCAGCGTCCGCAGATCGGGAGGCAGAAGAGGTTGCCGGGGTTGGTGCCGTTGCCGCGGCGCACGTCATCGGCCTTCGGACAGAGCGCGTCGAAGCTCCCGCCGTCGTCGATGTGTCGCAGCCCCGCCTCGCGCACGAGGCCCATCACCAGGGCGCGTGCGCGCCACGCGGGGGTGTTCTTCGGCGGGAGGATGTGGAGCCAGGCGCCGCAGCCGCCGCGGGAGGTGTTGGCGAGGAAGCGCACGCCGCGTCGACCACAGACCGCCGTCAGCGCGGAGAGGTCCTCGAAGGGGTCGTGCGAGACCGTCGCGGCCCCGCGGTGGTTGTCGAAGTCGACCGAGACGCTGTTGCATGTCCCGTCGGCGTGGAGCGGGTAGAAGCCGAGGGTGCGCCGCCCGAGCACGTGCTCGACGATCGGGCCGAGCGAGAGCGGCACGAAGTGGCTCTTCTGCTCTGCCTCGTTCCACTTTCGGACGGGGCGCCAGTTGCCCACGCGCCAGGTCGCAGGGCGCCCCTTCGACTTGCAGAACTCGTTGATCTTCGCGACGCGCGACTCGTCGTCGAGGCGCTCGGCGAAGATCTCCCTGCGCGGCTCGAACGTGTCGATCAGTCGGGCCGCGATCTCCCGCGCCAGGACCTCCCGCTCGGACACGCCGTCGAGGTGGCGGGAGCTATTCATGGCCGCCCCCGATTGCGTGGTTGACAGCCGAGTTTTCGTCTTGAGTGCGAAGGTCTTCGGGCCCGCGACGCCCACAAGGCTGAGGCTGTCCCGTGCAGTCTCCCCGGCGGCAGGCCTCG
>JBPOHC010000926.1:0-1652 GCA_052035985.1 Myxococcota bacterium
CGGCGTCACCCTGGTTGCAGCCCTGATCTCCCTCGGCGCGTCGGCCTGTTCCCAGGAGCAGCTCGGCGACGCGCCGGTACCAGTTACGCCCGTGGCCGAACGGGACCGTTGCCGCGGCCTCGACAGCCACCTCGCGCTGCTCCGCGTGGAGGGCGACCCGGTGCCCTTCCGCGAGGTGCCGCAGGGGTTTCCTCCCGAGGAGCCCTGGGTCGGGATCGATGTGACCGTGTCGGTCGAACAGGTGTTGCCCGCGACCTTCGTCCCGAGCTACGTCACGCCTCGCGCGGCGCCGACGGGGACCTTCCGCGTGCACTACTACACGGACATCGACCGTTCCGTGCGCACGGGCAACTTCACGCCCATCGACGTCTCGCGACTCGTGCGCGGCGGGCGCGTCCTCGCGGAGTTCCCCGTGGTTCAGGTGGGGGCCATCGTGTGGCCCTTCCACACGGTCGCGACGACGCCCGACGGCGCGCGGCTGGCGGCGAGATGGTATCAGTTCCCCGCGGGCACGGCCTCGACGCAGGTGCTCGACGCCGCGGAGTGGAACGACCCGTCGCGCGCCTGCTTCGAAGGCCCGCAGCCTCCGGGCGACGCGGGGCGCACAGACCGCTGACCCGAAGCGTCGGCCTCAGCCGGGGACGAAATCGCGCGCCAACGACAGGCGCTTGGTCGCCGACGTATCTGCGGAGCCGCGGAGCTGGCACTCCGCGCCGGACCGCAACGCTCGTTCGCCCTTGGGCTGCGCGCGTACCAGTCAAGAGACCGATGCTCTGGAGCGCCGCGAAGGCACGCGCACAAGCGACATCCGTTGCACGTCGATCGACCCGACGCGGTGGTAACGTTGGGCGTGACGAGCGTGCTTCGATCACTGCACGGACCGACGCGCAAGACCATGACGGCTGTGGTGGGGGTCATCGCGTCGGCGCTGTTCTTCACGCCGCTGTTGCCGGGGCCGACGTACCGAGCGATGGGGAGTGGTCCAGACGTGATCGCGTGCGTCGTCGTCACGAGCCTCGCGAGCGCACTCGCGGTGCGGTTGGTGGCTCCACGACTCGCGGGTGTATTTGCCAACAGCGTGGCCTCCGCGGTGACGCGCTCGGGGCTCGCGCTCGCGCTCGCACTCGCGCTCATCTGGTTCGGGCGGACCAGGCTCCGCTCCTTCGGTGAGGGATACGCCGACTTCGTGTGGGTCTACCCCGTCGTCGGAGTTCCGCTCGTGTACGTTGCTTTTGCGTGGGCGGAGATGCGAACGGACTGGTCGTTGCGTGTTCGCACTCCTGCGGTGCGGCTGCTTCGCCTTGCGTGGGTTGCCGTGCTCGTGGCGGTCGTCGTCGCCGCCTGCGTCCGCTCGTTTACGCAGCCCCCCGGCCGCGACCTCGGACGTTGGCTGCGCGCGATGCCGGTGGTCGGCTCGATCTCGCGCGTCGAACCGGTACTCGACGAGACGCCTCGCGACTACGTCTACACCGTCGACGCGACGAGGTTTCGCCGCACGTGCGACAGCAACGGCTGCTCCCTCGCGCTCGTCACGCCAACAGGAGAGCCGACCTTCCGCCAGTGGCGCGTGGGCCACGACGCGTTCGAAGTTCGGGACGACCCGCGCCTGGGCGTGATGGTCTTCACGAACGCGCAAACGCGATTCGCCTTTC
>JBPOHC010000734.1:0-2849 GCA_052035985.1 Myxococcota bacterium
CGCGCAGCCCAGAACACGCGGAAACGATCGACCGACACCTCGTAAGCGTCGATCGCGAAATTCCCAACCGTGATCCCTGTCTGCGGCGGCGCTGCGTTGTATGCGCAGTTGGCGTCGGGTGTCCCCGAGCAGTTCGACGGGGCGCCCATCGTGAACGTGCCGCCCGTCACGTTGACAAGGCCGCAGCCAACAGGCGTCGGTGTTCGCGAGCAGCTCCGTTGGGTGGTCGACGGCGGGGGAACGTCCGCGGGGGGAACGTCCGCGGGGGGAACGTCCGCGATGGGCACGTCCGCGACGGGCACGTCCGCAACCGCTAGGTCCGCGACAGGCACGTCCGCGACTGCCACCCCGCGATACGCCCACCCCGGCTCATGCGGAAACTCGCAGCCGCATACGGCCGCCACGCACGCTGCGATCACCCCACGATGTACCGCCGTTGCGATCACGGCCGCGACGCTACGCCTGCGTGCGGACGTGCGTCCAGCGCGCGCGAGCGTGCGGCAGTCGCCCACCTCGCTTTCGACGCACAAGCCTGGCCCCGTCGAGTACGCTCGCGCCCTCGTCGGAACCAGCGGGGTTTCACGCGCCGCAATCTTGAGGACGTCCCATGCCCAACTGGAAGCCGACGGTCATCCAACGCATCGTGCGCATCATCGAGTCGAGCACATGTCCCGCGCAGGTGCGGACCGACGCCGGAGGGGCCTACGTGAAGGTGCCCGACAACCCATCAGGGCCACACGCGCTTGTGTGCGAGCTCGTCGGCACGCGCCTCGCGGCGTGGCTCGGCCTCGCGACCTTTGACCTCGCGCTGATCGACTACCCCGGCGTCCCCAGGATCGAGTTCGCCGACGGCCGTCGAGCCCGACCAGGCACCGCGCTCGCTGCGAGAGAGGTCGTCGGAACTCCGTGGGGCGAGGATCGCAAGGGCCTCGAGCTCGTGGCGAACCCAACGTCGATCGCCGGGCTCGTGCTCTTCGACACGTGGACACTCAATCGCGACCGATACTTTCCGCAGCTCCCTCGATCGCGCCGCAACCTCAACAACGTCTTCCTCTCGGAGGACGAGGCTCCTGCGCGGCGCTATCACCTCCTCGCGATGGACCACACCGAGTGCTTCCGCGAGAACTCCGGGGACCTGAGCCGCAAGGTCGGCCGCCTCGAACGCCTACGGGAACGCCGCGTCCACGGGCTGTTCCGCGAGTTCGTCCCCTACGTGACCGAGGACGCGGTGGCGCCCTTCATCGAGCGGCTGCGACTTCTGCGCGCGACCGACGTCGCGGAGATCGTCGACGCGGTGCCGCACGACTGGGAGCTCACCGCCGACATCGCCGCAGCGCTGCGAGACCTCATCGTCGACCGCGCGCGCTTCGTCTCCGACAACCTGCTCGACATGCTCGCCGCGCCCTGCGGGTGGCCGCGGTCGTTGCTCAACTGACGGAGAAGCAACCACCATGAGCGCAACAGAAGGCTTCTACAGCATCATTCAGTACGTGCCCGACCTCGACCGCTCCGAGGGGGTCAACGTCGGCGTGGCGCTCCTCTCACCGACGACGGGACGAGCACACGTGCGCCTCGCGGAGACGAACGAGACGGTGCGGCGGCGCTTCCCCGGCTACGCATTCGACGACGCGCGTCTGGGCTACGCGAAGTCGTCGCTCAAGAACAGGTTGGAGTCGCGTACGTTCGAGACGCTCAAGGACTTCGAGCGCTTCGCCGCGGCGCTCGGAAACAACCTCACGCTGCTGCCCCTGCGGTCGACGCTCGTGCGCTCGGTGCCCGAGGAGCTCGACGCACTCATGACAGCGCTGGTCCACGACGCGCGGACGACGGTGCAGCGAGAACGCCACGAGGTCGAGGCGCTGCGCGAGGAGTACCTCACGCCGCTGTTCGCGGGCGCGAAGGTCCACTGGGAGACGCGCGAGGTGATGATCCCGGTGGCGCAGCGTCCGATCAAGGTGCTGTTCGCGTACCGCAACGGCGCGATGAACTACGTGAAGGGTCTTCGCTTCGGCGACGACCTCAGCAGCGCGCTCGACCACGCGCAGAGGGTCGCCGCGCAGGGGGCGCTCCTCGCGCGCTTTCCCATCGAGCTCGACGGAGAGCACGTGCAGCAGCGACTGATCGTGCTCGCGCATTTCGGAGACCTCTCGATGCGCGAGAAGATCGACGCCGTGCTCCGCGTGTTCGACGTCGAGATGGAGGTCACCGACAACATCAAGGCCTTCGCCGAGCGCGTGCGCCGCGACGCGCACTGAACTCCTGCGTGCTTCGATTCGGGTACGACGAGCCACGACGAGACCCCGCGAACTCGCGACGCCACCGCGCGCTATCGCTCGTCGCGCCCGCCACGACCATCACCGCGCCCTCGAAGAGCGCCCCCCACGCTTCCGATCCCCGCGAGAGGGACCCGAGCGCCAGCGAGGGGAAGCGAAGGCGACCTTCGCGGCGACGTTCCGAGAGTCCCCGAGACGCGATCCCTCCAGTCACGGCCCTGGATTCGACGCGTTCGGACTCCGACTCCGCGCACACCGCCTCCCGGAGCACCGCATCGCAACCTCGATGCGTTGCACCACCGCCCCTGAAGCGCCGTATCGAATCCCCGATTGAACGTTCAGGGGCCCCGAGCCACCTCATCGAAACGTCGATGGGTCGCTCGGGGGGAGCAGCGGGTAAAGTAGCGCATCACTTCCCGCGTGCTGAAGCACGCGGCAACATGCGCGTGATCGACCCGCGAAAAGCCCGCAGCGGGCTCTGTGATCAGGGAGTCCGCGGAGCGGACTTTAAGTGCGTATCTCTCGCGCAGGTTGCCGCGTGTTTTCAACACGCGGTCAGGGCGTGTCCCGGGCGCA
>JBPOHC010000452.1:0-5104 GCA_052035985.1 Myxococcota bacterium
CCGCACGGTGACCGACACGACCCCGACTCCGTCACCGACCCCGACTCCGTCACCGACCCCGACTCCGTCACCGACGCCCACGCCGACCCCGACACCGCCCGTCACCGACACGACCTCGACGCCCGCGCCCGCTGCGGATCCGCACGCGTGGCCGTGGCGCGGTGAGCTCCACGTCGCCGTGCGAGAGATGACGCCCGAGGTCGAGACCTCGCCGCGCGCCGTCGGTCTCTACCTCGCCTCGCGCGAGACAGACCCGTGGAAGCTCGCGCGCGCCGTCCACGACTACGTGGCCGATCGCGTGGCCTACGACGTCGACTCGTACCGCAGCGGCGTGTATCCGCCGCAGGACGCCGAGACCACCTTTCGCACGCGCAAGTCGGTGTGCGCGGGCTACGCGGCGCTCTTCGAAGCCGTGGGACGCGCCGCGGGGCTCGAGGTCGAGACCGTCGTCGGTCGCGCGCGGGGAATGGTCGCCACCGGAATGGGCGAAGGCCACGCGTGGAGCGCCGTGAAGCTCGGCGGCCAGTGGCACCTCATCGACACCACCTGGGACGCGGGCTACGTGAGCGCCGACGGCTTTCACAAGCGCTACGGGACCATGTACTTCCTCACGCCGCCCGAGGCCTTCGTGACGAGGCACTTTCCCGATGAGCCCCGGTGGCAGCTCCTCGACGCGCCTCGCTCGCCCGGGGAGTTCATGCGCGCGCCTGCGCTCGACCCCGAGTTCTTCGCGTACGGGCTCCGCCTCGTCACGCCCGACCGCGCCGAGAGCGACGCGCGCGACGCTGTCGATGTCGTGATCGACAACCCCCGTCGCATCGCCGTCATGGTCGACGTCGGCGCCTCGGGCGACCGTCGTGGCACGCGCTGCACGGTCTCCCAAGAGCCCCGCGTCACGGCGCGTTGCCCCCTCAACGGCTCAGACCTCCAAGAGGTGTTGATCTTCGCCGCGGAGCAGCGCTACGGGACGTACTGGTCCGTGGGCTCCGTGCGCGTCCACAACCGCTGAATGCTCAGCGACCGGGCGGGAGCCGCTCGCGCGTCTGCTCCATGAGCTCGAGCATCGAGGCGCGGCGGCCCGTCTTGTTGTAGCGGTACGCGTAGACCACGCCCGCGATGGCCGACAGCGGCGACACCACCCCGAAGATCGACGCCACCAGCGTGTACGGCAGCAGCGCCGTCAGCACGCTCGCCGCGATCGAGAGCCCCACGATGGCGGGGACAGCGTCCTTGAGCGGCGCCGCGTAGAGCCATCCCACGGGGCCGAACACGAACGACAGCGCCCCCGAGGCCAGCAGCGACTTCTCGTCGTGCACCGTGGGCTCTTCGGCGATGCGCGACGCGAGGCGCACGGGCATCCGAGAGCGCGTAGGCGAAGACTCTCCGTCGACCTCGCGCGTGAGCCGCCCGAGGCGCTCGAGCTCGTCGATCGACCGCGGACCCGTCGCCGATCGCTTCGCGCCGCGAACGGTCCACAGCACCTCGCCGTCGTCGTCGGAGTCGTGCTCCACGATGCCCGCCGTGGCGAGCTCGTTCATCCAGCGCTCGATGCGGTCGCGCGGGGCCGACGTGTACACCTGGACGTTCACCCGTGAGAGGGGGATGCGCGTCGTCGTCCACATGCGCATCACGGCCGTCTCGAACTCGTGCTGGTTCATCGCGGGGCTCGCACACTGTCACCGCTCCCCGGCACCGTCAATGTTGACACCGTCAAGGTTTACACTCCCCCCTCCCGTTGACGCCCAGGCCTCTGCGTACACCGCGCGGATCGGCGGTGATCCGCGCGCGGCCCCTGGCGCTCGGACGCATCTGGCGCGAAGGGAGAAGCCATGAACAGGAAGCTCCGCGTCGACGTGTGGTCCGACATCGCCTGCCCCTGGTGCTACGTGGGCAAGCGCCGCTTCGAGGCCGCCCTCGCGCGCTTCGAACACCGCGACGAGGTCGAGGTCGTGTGGCGGTCGTTCGAACTCGACCCCACGGCGCCCAGGACCCTCCCCGAGCCCGTCGACTACGCGGGTCGGCTCGCGAAGAAGTACGGAACCTCCACCGCGCAGGCCGCGGAGATGATCCGCAACATGGCCGCCACGGCCGCGAAGGACGGACTCACCATGCGCTTCGACAAGGCGCGTCCGGGCAACACCTTCGACGCCCACCGGCTGCTCCACCTCGCGAAGTCGCGGGGGCTTCAAGACGCCGTGAAGGAGCGCTTCTTCCGCGCCTATCAGTGCGAGGGAGAGGCCATCGGCGACCACGAGACGCTCACGCGACTGGCCGTCGAAGCGGGCCTCGATCGCGATGAGGTGAGGGCGGTGCTGGCGGGAGACGCGTGGGCCGACGAGGTCCGCGCGGACGAAGAAGAGGCGAGGGTGAACGGCATCCGTGGGGTTCCGTTCTTCGTGTTCGCGGAGCGCTACGCCGTGTCGGGCGCGCACCCCGCCGAGTCGCTCGCGAAGGTGCTCGCCGAGGCGTGGCAGAAGTCCGTCACGGAGCTCCCCGATGGGGCCGCGTGCGGTCCCGATGGATGCGCGTGACGGCATCGGGTTCGTCGGTGATGCACGCGCTGTGATGAAGCGCGCACAAGCGACATCGATGTCCTGATTGTGTGGGCGCAGGCGGGGGAGTCGAACCCCCACTGTTTCACCGAGTCACCCTGGTGGGCGGCTACCCGGAGCCCTTTTCGTCGGTGCCTGCGTGCTGTGAGACAAAGCAATTCGCGGGCCCATTGGGTCGCGACCTCACTTCATCATTACGTGATCAGTAGTCCGCGGGAGGGCACTCGCCGTTGAGCCTGCGTCGGTACACGGGCTCGCCGTCGACGTAGCGCATGAAGCAGTAGTTGCGGTCGAGGTAGGTCCGCATCTGGGGGTAGTTGTACATGTACCGCCCGTTCATCGAGCGGCCCGCGTCGACCACCAGCACGGGCTTCGTCACTTCGAGGTCACGCAGGAGCTGGTCGCGGCTGCCGGGGACGACCCGTCGCTCCTCCTCGTCGCGCGTCGACTGGAACCACGGCACGACGCCCGAGGGATAGACCGTGTACACGTAGCGCGACGCGGGGAGGCGCGCGGCGGAGACGTAGGTCTCGGCGCGGAATCCCCACACGAAGATCGTGTCGCCGGGGTTCGATCGCTCGATCACGTAGCGCACGATCGGATCGTTGTGCGGGTCCTGGTACCAGCGGTCGGTCTCACGGAGCACATGAACCCTGCGTGAGAGCGCGCCGCTCGCGATGGTCAAGAGGATCGCCGCGCCCACCACGAGCGTCGCCGCGCCCGCGATGGGAGCGCGGTCCTTCGCGTGCGTCGGGTCATAGCGGAACGACGACGCCACCATGCCCGCCACCACCGCGGCCACGGGGAACACCTGCACGAAGTAGTGCGGGAAGAACCTCATCGTGAAGCACGCCCCGAAGGTCGCGCACAGGAGCTGGAGCACCAGGTACATCGCCGTCGCGCCGTGGCGCCAGCGCTCGATGCCTCGCACCTGATCGCTCACCCACGCGCTCACCGAGCGTGAGAACGCGGCCACGCCGAGGGAGGCGACCGCCGCCGCGCCGAGGTAGTACCGATCGATCTGCTCGCGGATCTTGTCGCGCATGTAGTCCCGCGTGAGCGGGGCCATGAAGATGTCGCGACCGTAGCGCTGGTAGTAGTAGACGAACTCCTTGAGGTGCCCCGTCGCCGCGTAGATCGCGAAGACCAGCGCGTAGGGGACCGTCATCGCGCCGAGGAAGAGACCCACGTCGCGCAGGCGCTGCTTGAGCGTGCGGTCGTCGTCGGTGCGACCGAGCGCCAGCCAGAGAAGCGACGGTCCGGCGTGGATGAGCGCCATCTGCTTGCTGAGGCCCGCGAAGGCCGAGAGCAGACCCGCGATGAGCACCAGGCGCTCGCGGTGCTTGGGGACGGGCTTCACTCCACCGACGGGGCGCTGCGCGTGGCCGATGCAGAGGAACGACCCCAGCGCGAACTGCATCGCGAGGATCTCGCCGTTGTAGCCGATGCCGTCCCAGGGGTTGAGCTCGTACGAGAGGAAGTACGTGACGAACATCGCCGCGATGCCGCCGCCGAGCGGCGTGGTGAACTCCGCCGCGACGAAGAAGCACAGCAGCACCGAGCTCACGCCGGCCGAGAGGGCCAGCCACCGGATGGGCAGCCACGAGAACTGACCGCCGACCTTCATGAAGATCGCGGCGAGCCAGTAGAGCAGCGGACCGCGCTGCGAGACCCCGTCGACGTAGGGGAGCCAGTGGCCGTGGATCATCCGCAGCGCGAGCGCCGAGATGTACCCCTCGTCGTTGGAGACCGGCGTCGCCCAGGGCCAGAAGAAGTGCCAGTGCGCTCGTATGGTGATGGCGAGCGCGAAGATCAGCGCGAGGCCCGGCACAAGCCATCGCATGCGCCAGAAGGGGTCGCGCCACGGACGCGACGGGGTTGGGGTCGGCTCCGGGGGAGCCGGAGAAACAGCGGCGGGCTCCGCCGGGGTGGGCGGTGCGATCTCTTCAGGCGGTGCGCTCATGGCGTAAGGACGCGG
This sequence comes from Myxococcota bacterium, assembly GCA_052035985.1. Lineage (GTDB taxonomy): Bacteria > Myxococcota_A > Polyangia > Polyangiales > CAISKJ01. Next base: position 4,531 of record JBPOHC010000452.1, read on the forward strand.
AGGTTCATTCACCAGAACCGACCCCGATTGCAAGACCTACCCACTCCAGTCTCCTCGCGCAGGGACCGCTCCCGGCGTCGTGACCGCCGCCGGTCCTTTGAGGCGGTCGTGGCTCACAAGGGACCGGCGGCCGTCAGGACGCCGGGGATCGCGCCGAGACCGCTCCCGGCGTCGTGACCGCCGCCGGTCCTTTACGTGGCTCACAAGGGACCGGCGGCCGTCTGGACGCCGGGGATCGCGTGGAGATGCTACCCACGCGGTCAGGTCTTGCGGGGACGTCCCCTCCGGGGCTTGTCGGGGGGCGGCTCCGAGCGCCCATCGGCGGGGATCGCCTCCGACGGGAGGCCCAGGAACTCATACACCTCGGGCCTGAACGAATACGCGCTCTGGAGCTTCGCCAGCAGCGCGCGGGCCTCGTCGGGGTCGACGGTCGGCCGCGCGGGCAGCCGCACCACCTTGCGGATCGACGCGAGCGGCTCGCCCAGGGTCAAGAGGTCGTGCGCGTGCTGGAGCACCTCGATGGGCTTGAGCGTCGGAGGGTCCGTGCGCGTGCCCTCTTCGAGCTCCTTGAGGA
>JBPOHC010000504.1:0-9437 GCA_052035985.1 Myxococcota bacterium
TCGGGACCGCATCTCGCCGCATGAGAGCCGCGCGCGCGCGCCACCGTCAAGCGACAACGCGCCCGCCGCGCGGAGGCCCGCCGTGGACCTTGACAGAGAACGTCACACGCACCGCCATCGCACGAAAAAACATTGCCTTCGTGGCGGCGCTGAACATACGATCAGTGTCGCTCGAAGCGAGGAGGTTGCGGAGGCGATGAACACGGCGCAGGACATGAACGCGGTGGCGCGCAGGCTCGACGGGGTGACGCTGATCTTTCAGCGCTACGACGACCTGTGGATGATCGATCGGGTGTCGGAGCCCGCGAACGAGCGCGGCGACGAGGAGTGCTACGACGTGCCCGACGGGCTCTTCTCCTGCGGCGACAACGACAGCGACGCGCGCTTCGACGGAGGGACCGCGGTGACCCGCGCGGAGCTCTCGGGGCTGAGCGAGCTGGAGCGTCGGCGCTACCACGCGCGGCAGCTCCGCAAGCTCGGTCTGCCCGAGCGCGGCAACGGTTCGAAGCTCCTCTGGACGATGATCTCGGACTTCGAACGCTTCGCGCCGTGAGCGCGCGGTTGCGCACAGTGACGCGGGCGTACTAGCGTCCGCGCCCTCCAATGCTCCGCAGGTCGCTCTGGTCGTCGGGGATCGTGTGCGTGGCGCTCGCGGCGACGCCGCGGGTGTCGCACGCGCAGTCGCGTGTTCCGCGGGTCGCGGTGGGGCCCTTCACGGGCGAGCGCACAGCCGTCACGCGGAGCATCGTGGCGGGGGTGCTCGCCAACCACGTCGGCGAGATCGAGCTTCGGTCTCCGACCGAGTACGCGGCGACCGCGACGCGCCTCGGCGCGGGCGATCGCATCGACGAGTCGACCGTTTCGAACGTGGCCCGGGCGCTCGGCGTCGACGAGGTCGTGGTGGGCAGCCTCGAGCGCGCGGGGGCGGGCTTTCGTCTGCGGCTCCGCGTGCTGCGCGGCGGCGACGGGCGCAGCGCCGCGTCGGCCTCGTGGGAGTTCGACCGCATCGAGGAGATCAACGCGTTCTCCAACGAGATCTGGGAGCAGCTCCGCGGCGCGTTCCGCGTCGACGTGACCATTTCGTCGACACAAGAGACGCCGCGTGAGACGCCCCCCGAGCGCGCGCCCAACCCTCCGAGCGGTGATGGTCCCGCGGATCGCGGTGAACGCAATGAGCCCGCGTCGCACGCGAGCGCGCCCGAGGCGTCGACGCCGGGCCTCGGGTGGCTCTGGATCCAGGCGGGCGGAGGGCTCTCGGGGCGCAAGTGGCGCGTCCCGGTGCTCGGAGAGACGACCCCGCGCGGCTACGAGAACGGCGCGTTCGGCGAGCTCCGCGCGACCATCGCGGCGTACTACCGGCTCAATCACAACCGCTTCGGCATCGGCGTCGAGAGCACCATCGGGTTTCCGCTCGGGCTCTCGTCGCAGGGGCGCGGACCCGACGGGCGCGTGGTGCCCATCGCGACGTCCGCGATGGAGTTCCAGTTCGGCGCGGCGCTCGCGATGCGGCCCTCGAACGGCGGCCTCTTCAGGCTCTTCGTCGGGATGATCTATCACGACTTCTCGCTCGACACGTCGCGCCTCTCGGCCGAGATGCGCCTCGCGCCGGTCACCTACGTGGGCCTCCGCGTCGCGGGCGAAGGCACGCTCCCGATCTACGCCTCACCGAACTGGGAGTTCGGCGCCATCTTCGGCGGAGAGCTTCGCATCACGGCGACGGGCTCCGAGGTCAACGCCGCGTTCGGCACCAACCCCGACCCCACGCGCGGCTTCGGCGCATGGTTCGGCCTCGGACTTCGGCTCGACGGCGCCGCGCCGGGCCTCGCGCTTCGCGCCACCGCGGAGTTCACCCGCTACGCCACCGACTTCGCAGGCCCCGCGCGCATCGGGACGCCGGGCGAGTCCGTCGACGACTACACCCGCTACATCTTCAGCGTGGTGTACGCGCTCGGCACCGAGCGAGCCGCGCGACGCCCCGCGACACCGGCCCCCGAGAGCGCCTACGCGGCCCCCGTCGAGGAGCCTTCGAGCGGCACCGGCGGTGGAACAACGCAGCCCACGGGCGACCCCTTCGGCGGACGTTAGCAGGTCCCCGGGCACGTAGCGTCGCCACGGGCGGTGGTGTATACGCCGACTCCCTCAATCCCCAGCAGGAGGAGCACCGACCGATGCCGTCGTTCGATGTGGTTTCGAAGGTCAACATGATGGAGGTCGACAACGCGCTCCTCCAGTCCCAGAAGGAGATCGCGACGCGATTCGACTTCCGCGACACGGGCACGACCCTCGAGAAGACCGCCGAGGGGATCGTGATGGTTTCGAACTCCGAGAACAGGCTCGAGGCCGCCCTCGATGTGCTCCAGGGCAAGTTCGTCCGCCGCGGCGTGTCGCTCAAGCACATCGACCCCCAGAAGCCCGCCGCGGGCGGCAAAGGCACCTTCCGTCAGCTCGTGAAGATCAAGGAAGGCATCGACCGCGACAACGCGCGCAAGGTCGTCGAGCTCGTGAAGAGCTCGAAGCTCAAGGCCCAGGCCGCCATCCACGAAGACGCCGTGCGCGTGACGGGCAAGAACCGCGACGACCTCCAGGCCGTCATCGCGCTGCTGCGCGGCACCGAGTTCCCGATCGAGCTCCAGTACAACAACTTCCGCGAATGACGCGCGCGGCAGGGCACTCAACACACACTCCCTCCGCGATCGCTCGCGCCCACAGGTCATGAAGCGCAAGATCCACTTCGTCTCGCTCGGATGCCCTAAAAACAGGGTCGACACCGAGGTGATGCTCGGCGTCGCCGCGAGCAACGGCTTCGACCTCACGGCCGACCCCGCCGAGGCCCAGTACATCGTCGTCAACACCTGCGGCTTCATCGGCCCCGCCAAAGAGGAGAGCATCGACACCATCCTCGAGATGGGCCGCTTCAAGGAGTCGGGGAGCTGCGAGAAGCTCGTCGTCGCGGGCTGCCTCTCGCAGCGCTACCCCGACGCGCTCGCGAAGGAGATGCCCGAGGTCGACCACTTTCTCGGCTCGAGCGACATGCTCAAGCTCCGCGACGTGCTCGAAGGCGGCGCCGAACGCATGCTCGTCGGCAACCCCGCGGACTACACCCTCCGCGCGAGCGACCCCCGCGTGCTCTCGCAGTCGCGCCACAGCGCGTACCTGAAGATCGCCGAGGGCTGCAACCGCACCTGCTCGTTCTGCGCGATCCCCGCGATCCGCGGCAAGCAGCGCAGCCGCTCGCTCGAAGACGTGGTCGAAGAGGCCACGCGCCTCGTCGAGCAGGGCACCCTCGAGATCAACATGGTCTCGCAAGACACCATCGCCTGGGGCCGCGACCTCTCCAACAAGCGCTCGCTCGCGCAGCTCGTGAAGGCCCTCGGAGACATCAAGGGGCTGCGCTGGCTGCGCATCCACTACCTCTACCCCGAGACGCTCACCGACGAGCTCGTCGAGCTCATCGCCACGCACCCCAAGGTCGTGCGCTACGTCGACATGCCGCTTCAGCACGCGAGCGACGCGATGCTCAAGCGCATGAAGCGAGGCCACGGCGGCGTGCGTCTGCGGCGCGTGGTCGAGACGGTGCGCAACCGCATCCCCGGCGTGGTGTTTCGCACGGCCTTCATCGTGGGTCACCCCGGCGAGACCGCCGAGGACTTCGACGAGCTCTGCGAGTTCGTGAAGTGGGCCGAGTTCGACCGCGTGGGCGTCTTCCGCTACTCCGACGAGGAGGACACCGGCAGCTTCTCGCAGACCGCCAAGGTCACGAAGAAGGACAGCGCCGCGCGGCACCGCAAGCTCATGGCGATCCAGCGCCCCATCTCGCGCAAGCGCAACCGCGCGCTCGTGGGGCAGCACCTCGAGGTGCTCGTCGACGGCGCGAGCGGCGAGCACGAGTTCGTGCTCCAGGGGCGTCACGCGGGCCAGGCGCCCGAGATCGACGGCGTGGTCTACCTCTCGGGCGCCGAGGTGCGCGCGGGCGAGATGGTCACCGTCGAGGTCACGCAGAGCGCCGACTACGACCTCGTCGGAGAGGTCGTGCTCGACGACGGCTCGGCCGACGCGAAGGCCGCGCAGAAGCCCGCGGCGAAGCCCAAGCGCAAGATCGCGCTCCGCGTCACGCAGTAGCGCCCTCGCGCGTTGACCGATCGGTCAGCGTCGAAAGGCCGCGGCGTGTCCGTGGGCGATCGCCGCGTCGAGCTTCGCGCGGCTCATCCCGGGAACGGTGAGCACGCGTCGGTGCTCCTCGGGCGCGTCGACCGACGAGAGCAGCGTGTTGTCGGTGCAGACGCACACGCGCACGCCCTCGTCGAGCCAGCGCGCGATGGGGTGGTCGGTCACCGCGTCGATCACGCCCGTGTGCACGTTGCTGGTCGGGCAGGCTTCGACGGTGACGTTGTTCGAACGAACGAGGTCGAGCACCGAGAGGTCGTCGAGGAGCGTGGTCCCGTGGCCGATGCGCTGCGCGTGGAGCACCTCGATGGCCGCGCGGATCTCGTGGGGAGGGCGTCCTTCGCCCGCGTGGACGGTGCGACCGAGGCCGATGCGTTCGGCTTCGGCGAAGGGCGCGGCGTAGTCTTCGAGCGACCAGCGGTCACCGGGGACGGGGCCTCCCGCGAGGTCGATTCCGACGACGCCCTCGCGGTCTCTCGACGCGTCGACGAGGGCTCGCAGCACCGCGGGAGGCTCGCCGTAGAGGCCGCAGAGGATGATCCCCGCGCGCCCCGCGGCGCCTTCGAGCGCGGCGTCGATCACGGCGCCGAGGAGCAATCCCCGAGAGAGGTGGAGCTGCGGCGCGAAGCGGATCTCGAGCGTGGCCACGCCCTCCTGCGCGGCGTCTTCGCAGATCTCGGAGGCGACCCTGCGGAGCGCATCCGCGGTCTGGAGGAGCGAGCAGGTGAAGTCGAAGCGTTCGAGGGCCGCGAGGAGGCCCATGCCCTTCGAGAAGGGCAGGTTCGCAGGGACGGCGACGCCTTCGCGCGCGGCGAGGTCGACGACCGTCGAGGGGCGCAGCGAGCCGTCGAGGTGGCGGTGGAGATCGGCGAGGGGAGGGAGCGCGTCCATCGCGCTCGACGATACCGTCAGTCTACCGTCTGGTCCGCGGGGGAAAGAGCGCCGACTTCGCGATGCGCGCGGCCTCCTGGTAGTAGCGCTCGGCCCCATCGGCGCCCTCGTCGATGGCGATGGTCACCACGGGCCCGAGGGCGCTCGTGAAGATCACCATCTGGAGCGCGAGGAGCACGTAGGCCTCGGCGTCGAGCTCGGGGTTGAGCCTCCCCTCGGCCTCGCCGGCTTTCACGTAGCCCGCGACGGCCGTGAGCCAGGGACGCACGGGGCCGCGGAGCATCCGACGGGTCTCTTCGGGGCGGTCGAGGTTCTCTCGGATGAGCAGCTTCGCGCGGTCGGGGTCCTCGCGAAAGAAGCGCTGGAGCTCGCCGAAGATCGCGTCGAAGCGGCCTTCGCCCGCGCTCGCCGCCACGAGCAGCCGCGGGAGCACCTCGCGCCAGTGCGTGAGGATGTCGTCGAGCACCGCCGTTCGAATGTGTTCCTTCGAAGGGAAGTGGTGCAGCACCGCGGGCTTGCTCACGCCCACGGCGTCGGCGATGTCCTGGAGCGACGTGCCATCGAAGCCCCGTGCGGCCATGAGCTTCGTCGCCACGCGGACGATCTGCTTCTGGACGTCTCCGGGCTCCGTCGATCGTGGGGCAGCCATGAGGGGTTGCGTAAGGCTCTACCACACGCGCGAACGGTTGCCTACCGATCGGTAGGCCGCTGGCACGTCGCGCGCAAAGCCTTCAAGCGGAGGCGACACGTCGCGGTATGAACAGGGAACATTTCAGCAGGGCGCTCGGTGCGGTGATCGGCTGCGTGGGCATCGGGTGCGTGGGTGATGCCTCGGTCGAGCGCGTCGACCCCGTCATCGGCGGGACCTTCACCTACGCCCACACCGAGGTGGGCCTGCTCTCGGTGGGCTGCACGGCCACGCTGGTCTCGCCCGACGTGGGGATCTCCGCGTCGCACTGCTTCGGCTACCGCTCTCGCACGACGCCCGGCAACTGGGGGACCTTCACGCTCCAGCACGACGACGGTCGGCAGTTCCGCTACACGATCGAGCAGTACATCTCGTACTCGACGCAGCTCGGACGCGACGACCTCACGCTCTTTCGGCTCACCACCTCGGTGCCCGACGCGGTGGCCCACCCCGCGACGCTCGCGCGCGCGAACCCGCCGTCGGGCGCGACGATCACCGTCTACGGCTACGGCTGCACGTCGCGCGGATCGAGCACCGACTTCCTCAAGCGCAGACGCTCGTTCCGCATGGGCGAGAACGTCGGCGCGCTGTGCCCCGGCGACTCGGGCGGCCCCGTGCTCACCGAGGAGGGCGCCGTGCTGCGCATCAACTCGGGCTACTACTACTCGGGGCCCGACATCTTCGGCGAGGTCCCGCCCAACTACGACCGCGCGCTCGCGCAGGTGAACCGCTGGACGCGCGATCCGTCGCCCGCGCCGACGCCGTCTCCGACGCCGTCTCCCACACCGACGCCGACACCAACGCCTACGCCGACGCCGACGCCGACGCCGACGCCTGATCCGTGTGCGGCGAGGGCCACGGCCTGCGGGGCGTGCACGCCCATCGAGGGCTGCGGCTGGTGTGGGGCGACGGGCTCGTGCATCTCCGTCGACAGCTCGGGGGCTCCGCTTCGGGCGTGCGCGTCGGGCTTCGCGCTCAATCCGCCCGACTGCCCCGGCGCGGGCGATCGCTGCGGGATCTACGCGCCCTTCCCCGAGTACACCTGCCGCCGCGGTGGAACGGGCTTCGCGCGATGCCGTCCCGGCGGAGAGCCCGAGTTCCTTCAGTGTCCGGGCGCGACGACCTGCTCGCCCGGTAGCCGCGAGCGCTGGTGCTACTGAGATTAACCGATCGGTAAGCGGCCCCCTCCCCGTCCCTCCCCCGCGAAGCGGGGGAGGGTGCCCGTTGGTAGCTGCCATGCCCTCACCCCGTCCCTCTCCCACCAGAGGTGGGAGAGGGGGGATACCTCCAGAAAGACGCTGTGAATTTCGTGCTCTGCTCCCTCTCCCTCCTCTGGTGGGAGAGGGCTGGGGTGAGGGCATGGCAGTCGAAGAAGGCACCCTCTCCCGCTTCGCGGGGGAGGGACGGGGAGGGGGCCTACACCCGACCACCCCCATCTCCGCGACGGTGGGAGTCCACCTACCAAGTGGTCACTTCGCTGACCATTCAATCTCGAATCGCCTCGAAACGGCTTTGTTCGCGTGACCCGTGTCTGCTTACCGATCGGTTAACACGAGGCGTCGGCACCTCGCGTGCACAGGGAGTCCGCGGGACCACCGTCGATGCACCCTCTCGCACGCACCTCCATGCTCTGCGTCGTCGCGCTCGTCGGCTGCGCGCCCGAGCCTGGCGTCTACGAGGTCGAAGACGCCCCGACGCAGCCCCCCGCTGGCGCCGGCGCGAGCGCGGCCATCACCATCGAGCCCGCCGCCGCGTCGCCGACCTGCGCGGCCGGGCAGTACTACCTCGGCCGCGTCACGGGGATCGTCTACGACGAGTCGAACAGGCCCCTCTCGGGCGGGCTCCTCTCGATCTGCGGGACGACCTGCATCTCGGGCGAGACGCGCGCCGACGGACGCTTCGACGTCACCGTGAACACCTGCTTCGCGGGCAGCTCGGAGTACGCCCACGGCGTCGCGTTCACCTTCGACGGGCTCAATCAGCGCCCCGACATCTTCTTCGATTTCAACCCCGAGAACGTGCGGCGCATGGGCGTCGTGCGCATCAACCGACCCTTCTACGTGGGGACCTTTCGGGGGCAGGGCTTCGCCGCGGCGCCCATGCGCTCGAGCGCCGCGATGACCGTCGTCGACGGGCTCGGGTTCTCGCTGCGCTTCGTGCCCTCGACCATCGAGTACCCCATCACCGCGTCGGAGGAGGCCGTGCGCGTGGTGCGGGTCCCCGTCGCGCGCCTCGCGCCCTACCTCGGACGCGCGCCCGCGGTGATGTACGCCATCTCGCCGTCGGACTCGGTGCTCTCGGCGCCCGCCGCGGTGGAGTTTCCCAACGTCTCGGGCCTCGCCCCCAACACCGTCGTCGACATCGTGGCCGTGGGGAACCACGCGAGCCGCGGGCGTCCTCCCGTCGGTGTGCTCGAGCGCATCGACTCGGGTCGGGTGAGCGCCGACGGTCGCCGCGTGGTCGCGACCTCCGGCCTGCGCTTCTTCGGAACGGTCGGCTACCGAACGGTAAACCCATGAGCGCTCGCACCCTCCGACGCCTCTCCGTCTGCTGCGTGATCCTCTCGGCCTGCGTGGGGCAGATCGACGGAGACGCCCTCCCCGATGCGCTCGACGACGCGGCCGCGCCGAGGGTCGACGCCATGGCCTCGCCGCCCGTCAACAGCCCCCCGAAGCCCGCGCCCTCGTGGCGCACCATCGTCGAAGACGCCGGAACCGCGCGGCCCGACGTGGTGACCGCGCAAGACGTCTACGTCGCCCCGCGCGACGTGGTCACCCCGCCGCCCCCGCCTCCTCCGCCGCCCCCGCCTCCGCCCGCGCCGCCCTCCACCTCGGAGCCCTGCGGACGTTACGCGGGGTGGAACATCTGGAGCTGCATCGACGCCACCACGCGCGTGCGCTGCATCGGCGGAGCGCTCCAGCGCGACGTGTGCTCGACGCGATGCGTGGTGCAGCCCGTGGGCGTCGACGACTACTGCGCGTCGACGTCGGCCGTTCCCAGCGACCGCTGCTCGGGCGGGACGACATGCGGGACGTGTACCCCGCAAGCCAACTGCGGCTTCTGCCGCTCGCTCGGGCGGTGCTTCCTCGGCACGGGCTACGGCCCCATCAACCGCGCCTGCCCCTACTCCGATTGGGCCTGGAACCCGCAAGACTGTTCGACCGGCGCGCCCGCGCCCCCCGTCGACGCGTGCGCGTCGAGCAACACCTGCGACACCTGCACGCCGCGCTCGGGATGCGGCTTCTGCCGCTCGACCTCACGCTGCCAGAGCGGCAACTCCGTGGGCCCCTCGACGGGCGACTGTCCGATCGGTCAGTGGGCCTGGGAACCCACCGACTGCTCGGGCTCCACGCCGCCTCCACCGCCCCCGCCTCCACCGCCTCCGCCGCCTCCACCGCCTCCTCCACCACCACCGCCTCCGCCGCCTCCGCCTCCGCCACCACCGCCGCCGCCGCCTCCGCCGCCACCGCCGCGGGATTCGGGTGTCGTGGTGGACGTACCGCCCGTCGACGTATGGACGCCGCGGGATATCGAAACGCCCGTCGACGTCGTCGAAAAGGACGTCGTGGTCATCGACGACACGGGCGCTCCCGACGCGGAATCGCCAGACGCCGCGCCCGCGCCCGAAGTCCTGCGCGGAACCTGCGGCTGCCGCATCCCGACGACGCGCACGTCCGACGCGCGCACCTGGGCC
>JBPOHC010000634.1:0-2163 GCA_052035985.1 Myxococcota bacterium
GAAGCTGAGCAACCGCAAGATTGGGAGCCTCGCCGGACTGTCGAATGCGCCCGTCGACAAGATCATGCGAGGCGGCAACGTCCGCCCTGAGACCCTCGCGCGAATCGCCGCGATCCTGCCGCCCGAGTAGCAGAATGAGCCGGTTTCTTGACCGACATCGTTGCTTCGGGGAGGAACTTTCGAGGGGGCGAAAATGCACGCGCGTACGCGCGGGTGATACGCGCGGGTGGCGCGGGCGCGTTAGACGCACGCACGTCACCCGCACGCGCGCGTCTTTTAACTGCAACGTTGCGCTCTCTCAGACGAGTCGAACCGCCCGCACGCTCGCGCGTGCTCCCGTGGCGCTTCGGTGCTGCCCCGTCGAATCGCCCGCACGCTCCCGCGTGCTCCCGTGGCGTCTCGACATCGACCGAGAGCAGACACAACGAGGGCTGCGGCATCCACAACGAGCCACACACGGCCATCGAAGTGTGAAGCATCGCTCAGGCTCCGCGCCCTCACGGGCGCTCCCCTCTGTGATGCTCTCTCTCTCAGCGGGGCGAAACTTCGCCAGAGGCCCGAGCGGAGCGAGGTGTTCACAGCGCGAACGTCTCCGCATCAATGTCGACGGGGCTCCGCACCGTCGACCGCGGACGCTTCGGGTTGCTGTTCACCGAGACCTCAGCGGGCGCGTAGCCCCACGAGCAACGGGTGCGAGCTGCAACGCTTTGGATGCTTCCGCGCACGGGCGCACGCGAGGCGCGGCGCGCGACGTTCCCGTCCGGTTTCGTCCCGTTGCTACGCGCGAGGAGCCGCCGCGATGAGTCGCCCCGTCGACCTCGATGCACGCCGCGCCCGACGCACGCGACCACCGACGCGCGCTGAGCTGCAACGACGCGCGGCCGACCTCGCGCGGGAGGATGCTGCGCGCCTCGCCTCGATGGTGCCCGACAACGACGGCGACCAGGAGCACACAGTCGACCCGTTCAACGGTCGGGCGCTCTGGTGAGCACGTCGCCGCTCAGCCCCGCCGACCTCTCGACGGCGCTTGCGGTGTACGTCGAAGCCGGCTCCTACGCTGCGGCGGCGCGCGCGGTCGGTCGCGACGAGTCGACGGTGCGAAAGGCGCTTCGTCGACACGCGGCGCCCGAGCGCGCGGAACTCTTCGCGGCTCAGCTCGCGGCGTCTCAACGGAGCTACCTCAGCGCGTGTCGCAAGGCGCGGCGCAAGGTCGTGGCCGCGCTCGATGATGCGACCGACCCGCGCGACCTAGCGGTCTTGAGCCATGTGCTCCACGAGGGCCTCCGCGCGGTCACAACGGCACGCTCAGCGCACGCGCGCCTCGTGGCCGCAGCGACTCCCGCGACCACACCGACGGGGCGTGTGGTGGAGTTCTCGACGCTCAGCGACGAGGAGCTACGCGCGGAGGCCGACCGGATCGCGACCGAGCTGGGATACGTCCGCCCCGCGCCGTCGACCCTCAGCGCCGACGAACTACACGCGCGGATCGCGCGGATCGCTCAGAAGGCCGACGCGCCCGTTGTGGCGCTCCCGCGTCTCGATGGCGCTCCCGCGTCGAGCGACGGGTTGACCGTCTACATCCCGCGCGAGGTGCCGCCGTGACCTCGTGGTGCGACGAGACCGACGACGCGCCCGAGGTGGTCGACGCCCGTGCGCGCGCTGCCCTCGCCGCTCGGTGGATGCTCCGTCACGGCCCGCCCTCGCCCGAGCACTACCGCGCCGTCATGGATGCTCTCGACGCCACCGAGCGGAGCGACGCCCGATCGTCGACCAGCTTGTAAGAACCTCCCCGCCAGCAACGTAGAAACGCTATAGCCACCGACGAAACACGGTTCCCTCACGCGGGTGGCACCCCGCGCGGAACGTGATGTGAGTCGTCGGTGGCCACAGTGGGCGCGCCATCAACGCGCCCGGGAGGCCCTGCTATGTCTCGTTCCATCGTACGCGTGATGTGTGCGTTTCTCCTCGTCGTGGCGTTCGCCTACGTCGGCGCCAACACAGGAATCCCCATCGCTGCCCTCGCCGCAGCATTCGCGCAGATTCTCCGCGCGCTACCGGTCGCATGAACGCGCTCATCGCTCGCGATGGGGAGTAGCTTCGGCATCGATGGATGCGCCCCAAATGAACCGCCCGAATGACACGGTGAAGCTCCTCGCGGTGGGA
>JBPOHC010000856.1:0-1512 GCA_052035985.1 Myxococcota bacterium
GGTCGACCTCGGCGGGGCGGAAGTACCGCGGATCGACGCGGACGTAGTCCTCCCAGTTGAGGCCCGCGCGCGAGAAGGCCAGCTCGACGAACTCGCGGACCGAGTGGGTCTCGCCCGTGCCGACCACATAGTCGTCGGCCTTGTCGGTCTGGAGCATCCGCCACATGGCCTCGACGTAGTCGGGCGCGTAGCCCCAGTCGCGGCGCGCGTCGAGGTTGCCGAGAAAGAGCTCCTTCTGGAGCCCGTGCTTGATGCGACCCACTGCGCGCGTGATCTTGCGCGTGACGAAGGTCTCACCGCGGCGCTCGCTCTCGTGGTTGAAGAGGATGCCGTTGACCGCGAAGAGCCCGTAGGCCTCGCGGTAGTTCAGGGTCATGTAGTAGGCGTAGGCCTTGGCGACCGCGTAGGGGCTGCGCGGGTGAAAGGGCGTCGTCTCCTTCTGGGGCGTCTCGACGACCTTGCCGTAGAGCTCGCTCGAGCTGGCCTGATAGAACTTGCAGGCCACGTGCTCTTTGCGGATCGCTTCGAGGAGTCGCACGGTGCCGAGCGCGGTGACCTCGCCCGTGTACTCGGGGATGTCGAAGCTCACGCGCACGTGGCTCTGGGCGCCGAGGTTGTAGACCTCGTCGGGCTTGACCGTCGACACGATCGACTGGAGCGACGAGGCGTCGTTGAGGTCGCCGTAGTGGAGGTGCAGCCGCACGCCCGACTCGTGGGGGTCGCGGTAGATGTGGTCGATGCGCTCGGTGTTGAACGAGCTCGAACGGCGCACGACGCCGTGCACCTCGTAGCCCTTCTGGAGCAGCAGCTCCGAGAGGTACGAGCCGTCCTGTCCGGTGATGCCTGTGATGAGGGCGCGCTTCATGAGGTCCTGCGGGCCGCTTCGCGTGCGGCGATCTCTTCACGGTGCTCGCGGTACCACGCGATGGTCTTCGAGAGCCCCTGGGTGAAGGTGGTCTGCGCGGTGAAGCCGAAGCGCTCCGTCGCGCGAGAGACGTCGAGCTTGCGTCGCGGCTGGCCGTTGGGGCGGTTGGGGTCCCACACGATGGTGCCCGAGTAGCCCGTGAGCTTGCCGATCTCGTCGGCGAGGTCGCGCATGGTGATTTCGAAGCCCGCGCCGAGGTTCACCGGGTCGGGGTCGTTGTAGCGCTCGGCCGCGAGCGTGAGCCCCTCGGCGGCGTCGTCGACGTAGAGGAACTCGCGCGTGGGCGTGCCGTCGCCCCAGAGGGTGACCGAGCGCTCGCCGCGGGCTTCGGCGTCGATGAACTTGCGGATCATGGCGGGGATCACGTGCGAGTCTTCGAGGTCGAAGTTGTCTCGCGGCCCGTAGAGATTCACGGGGAACAGCATCACGAAGTTCGAACCGAACTCCTGGCGGTACGCCTGGGCCATCACGAGCAGGGCCTTCTTGGCGATGCCGTAGGGGGCGTTGGTCTCTTCGGGATAGCCGTTCCAGAGGTCGTCTTCGCGGAAGGGGACGGGGGCGAACTTGGGGTACGCGCAGATGGTCCC
>JBPOHC010000745.1:0-2224 GCA_052035985.1 Myxococcota bacterium
ACGATCCTCGCGGGCACGGTCTACGCGCTCCCCTCGACGCTCGCGGCGGCGAGTGACGCAGATGCGAGCCGCGCGTTCCGCGAACGTCTCCTCCCCTGACGCGGTCCCCGCACAGGGTCCCCTCACGTCCGGGACCGCGCCTTCACGAACACGCGTATCTCATGCGTGTTCGTGAAGGCGAGGGCACGAGCATTCCGAGGCGCGCAACGTGGCCCGTCGATTCTCTGCACGCCGCGTCGGTGGCACCCGTTCACACCGCGAGGAACGACAACGCGCCGCACCGGCGCGGACGTGACCTCGAACCACTCCCACAGGAGATGCACCAATGGATGTGTCGAAGAAGAACTCTCAGGCAACGATCGCGAGCGAGGGCCCCCTCGTGCGGGGCGTGAGCATGCCGAAGGTCTCCGCCGCGCGGCGGCAGCTCTGCGTCCTCGTCCTCGACTCGTCGAGTTCGATGGCGGGCACGAAGATCGTCGAGCTCAACGCCGCCGCCCACGCCCTCATCGCGACCCTCGGCGAGAAGAAGAACCGCGACGCCTTCGACGTGGTGATCATCCAGTACGCCGACCGGGCCGGCATGAAGCTCACGCAGAAGCCGACCTCGCAGGTGCGCCCCGAGGAGGTCGACCTGACCGCCGGGGGCTACACGAACATCACCGCCGGGCTCGAGATGGCCTACGCGGAGATCCAGAAGGCGCCGGCGGGTCCCGAGTGGAATCGGACCATGGTCCTCCTGATGTCCGACGGACAGCACAACGTCGGGACTCCGCCGCTGCACGCGGCGACGGAGCTCAAGAAGGTCGCCGACGTGATCGCGGTCGCCTTCGGCGCCGACGCCGACATGACGGCCCTCCAGCAGCTCGCGAACTCGCCGCAGCACGTCATCACCTGCACTGATGGCGCCGCGCTGCGGAAGTGGTTCGTGGCCGTGGCTTCGACGATGTCGGTTGCAGCACGTACGGGCCAGTCTGCGGCGGCACTCCTCGGCTCGGGCTCGGGCGTGGTGCGCGGATAGGCGATGGCAAGCCGCGTCCCTCCGCCCACGGAGCTCGTCGGCTACATCGCCTCGGTGGACGCCCCTTCGCCCCTTCGGGCGGAGGGGCGTGTGCCCTCTCCTGTCGTGCGTCGCGCGGGCAGGAGGTCACCGTTCGCGATCCTCGTCGCCGCGCTCGTCGTGCTCGTCGTCGTGACCTGCATCGTGGGCCTCGCCCTCGCGCTGCATGGCACGTTCGGTCCGCTCCCCGCGAACCGCATCTCCTCGCCGACCTCACGGCGCCCCTCGGGTGACCCGTCGGCTCCCCTCGCTCTCCTCCACTGACCCCCCCCGAGACCTCTCATGTCGCTTCTCACGCTCGCGCGCGAGATCCGCGCACGCCTCGCTGACTACGTGCGTTCACCCGCACAGGAGATTCCCATGGCCCCCACACACAAGAGTCGTCGCAAGCCTGCGGCGTCGGTCCACCTCGGAGCTGCTTCCGTGGTGGGGCCGGTGCGCCGCGAGAACCAGGACCGCATCCGCACCGGTCGCATCACGAGCGCGAAGAAGGTCACGCTCGACCTCATCATCGTCGCCGACGGGCTCGGTGGCCATCCCCACGGCGGGGAAGCGGCGGAGACCGCGTCGACGCACGCCCTCGCGCGCCTGAGGCGCGAACTGCCGGGCGCATACGAGGCCGATGCCGAGGGTGTGCGCACGCTCCTCCTCGGCACCGTGTGGAGCGCTGCGACTCGCCTCGCACGCGACGCTCAGGCGGAGGGGTGGATCGGACCGGAGGGTGGGTTTCGCACGACGCTCATCGTGTGTGCGGTACTGCCGGACTGCTACGTCGTCGCGTGGATCGGAGACGGCGGCGTCTTCGTTCTGCGCGACGGCGAGACCGATCCCCTCGCGGTGCTGGAGCCCCACAAGGACCCCGCCACGCCGAACCTGCTCGCCGCTTCGCTCGGCCCCGTGACGGAGGGACGCCCCTCGTGGGCGATCGCGCCCCGTCGCTCGGGGGACCTGCTCGTCGCCTGCACGGACGGGATCGCGGACCTCTTCGACGCCGCACGCGCAGCACAGACCCGCGAGGCGCTCGCGAGCGCGACGGGCGACGCCGCCCTCGCGTCGGAGGCCCTCGTGAACGCCTTCGCCGCGGAGGTCGATGCCGAGGGCGAGCACGTGTTCACCGACAATCTCACCGTGTCCCTGCACATCACGAGGTAGCAGATGTTCAACAAC
>JBPOHC010000812.1:0-3887 GCA_052035985.1 Myxococcota bacterium
CCGAGGTCGCGCGGCGCGTGGCCATCGCGGGCGACGTGCCCCTCGCGCGGCGCATCGCCGAGCTCACGCGCGACGGCCTCGCGCAGCCGACCCGCGCCCTCGCGAACGTCTTCGCCGACCTCGGCGACGGGGCCGAGTGCGAGCGCCTCCACGGGCTCTGCACCGACATGCGCGGGCCGCACCCCGTGGGATCGCTCGACAGCTTTCCGCCCGTGTACCGCGCCACGCTCGCCCGCGACCCCGCGGCCGCGCGCGCGCTGTTTGCCGCCCACGAGGCCGCCGCGCAGGCGGCGCAGGGCGTCGATCAGGCCGTGCGCCTCGGCGACCTCGGGCTCGCCCTCGTGGCGACGGGTGAGACGGCCTGGGGCGAGGCGCTGCTCACGCAGGCGGCCACGGTGATCCTCGCGACCCCCAAGAGCGTTGGCTACACCCGCGGCGAGGCGGTGAAGGAGCTCGGCAGGCGCGCGGCCGACGCGGGCTGCTGGTCGCCCGCGCTGACGCTCCTGCGCAAGAGCACTTCGAAGTACGAGAAGCAGGTGATCGCGCAGCCCCTCGCGCGCTGCTACGCCCGCGCGGGCGACTTCGCGGGCGCGCTCGCCGTGATCGCCATGGGCGACTTCGACCCGCTGCACGCGGCCATGGCCTGGACCGACCTCATCGCCGAGGCCGCGGGCGACGAGCGCCCATACAGCCGCTACGGCTGATCACCCGTGACGGAGCGTCCCCCCCCCGTCGACGCCAGGTCGCGCGAGGCTCAGCACGCCCGCGTCGACTACGCCACCAGCGCGCGCGTGAGCGCGTACCACTGCTCTCGCAGCGTGAGGGCCTCGGCGTTGTTCGCCACCACGCGGCGCGTGATCGCGTCGACCGCGGCGACGCCCTCGGCGACGCTCTGCCCGATGCGCGCCCGCAGCGCTCCGTTGGCGGGGACGTCGCGCAGGGCCCCGAGGGCCTGACGGCGCTCTACGAGGGCGCGCTGCTGCGCGGTGAGGTCTTCGTCGAGCGTCACGCGCTGATCGCGCAGCGCGATGGAGCGGTCGTGGATGCGCTGGAGCTCGCGGATCGTGTCGGCGTTCGCGTGCGAGGTGTTGAGGTAGTCGAGCAGCGGTCCGATGTGCGGGTGCGTCGGGTCGGTCTCGATGTGAACCTCCGTGGTGCGCGCCTGCACGAGGTCGAAGGTCACCTCGGCGTGCCGCTGCCCCGCGGCCACGGGGATGAAGTACCCGCCCGGCGCCTCGATCGACCCGTCGGGCAGCGCGCGCGGACGAAAGCCCTCGACCGCGGCGATGAACACGAACGCTCGCAGCGCCCACGGCTCCGCGGCGTCGAGCGTGACGTGGCTGCGACGCACCCCCTGGAGGCGCAGCGTGAGCACGCCCGCGTGCGCCGCCGTGACGCGCACCTCGTCATCGAGCGACGAGCTCCCTCGCTGCACGTGAACGTCGGGGTCGAGCGCGTGCGCCACGAAGGCGTGCGCCCTCGTCGGAACCGTCGCCGTCACGCCGTCGCCGATGAACGCCCCGTCGCGGTAGACCGTGACCGGACCCGTGAGCAGCGGCGCGTTCAGCGGGTTGTGAAAGAGCACCGCGCGGTAGGGCCTCGCCGCGCTCGGCGCGCGCTCCGACGACGGACGGTAGAGCAGCACCTCCTCGCCCGTGGTCACCTGGTCGACGAAGGGGATCATCGCGCCCTCGTCGACGTCGAGGTCGAGGTGGGCGGGGGCGTCCATGGTGACGCCCGCGGCGCTCTCGCGCGTGCTCGTGCTGGCCCAGGCGTCTTCGAGCGAGCCGCCCTGCGCGGGCGTGTTCGCGGCGTCCGGCGCGATCTGCGGGACCTCTCCCACCATGCGCCCCGCGCGGTTGGAGTCTTGCGGCAGCTCCGCCTGCGCCATGTTGTAGGCCGCCTGCACGTTGTTGAACACGTTGGCCGTCTGCCCCGGGGGGCCGAGCTGGATCATCTGCGTCTGCGCGGCGCTGTTGCCTTCGGGCTGCGGCGTCTGCACGAGGCGCCCGTCGCTGTTGAACTGCGGGCGATGGGCGACGCGCTCGGCGTGGAGGGCGTAACGGAACGACAGCGGCGTGGCGGTCGAGAGGCCGAGGGCGACGCCCCGCCAGGGCTCTCCGGTGTGGTTGTCGATGACGGCGAAGCCCTGGAGGCGCGCGCTCCCGTTCTCGCCGAGCACCACGCGATACGACGGACGCCAGCCCGACACCTCGGTCATGTACGAGATCGAGAGGTCGTGCCTGGCGGGGCCCGAGAGCCCGAGGCGCAGCGTCACCACATCGGAGCGTCCGCCGACGGGCATGACCCTCACCGACGCGACGCGACCGCCCGATCGGTCGACCACGGTGAGGCTCTTGAGCACGTCGTCGAGGTGATCGCGGCGCGCGACGAGGTCGACGTCGGAGCCCGTCGATCCGTTGCGTTCGAAGTACCCGAGTCCGTTCTGAAAGAGCACCACGCGGGTGACCCCCATGGGGGCCGAGGTGCGCACGGCGGGGCGCAGCGTGGAGCAGCCGAATGAGAGCGCGAAGACGATCAGCGAGCGGTTCATGGCGGTGGGTTTCATGGCGGCTCCTGCGACGTATGAGCGCGTTCGAAGCGTTCGCACATTCGTGAGGGCGCCGCCGCGGGCTTCTGCTGGCTGCCTCCGATCGTGACGCGCGCGGTGGCGAGCGGGGGTGTGATCAGGGCCCGACGCTCGACCAGGCGTTGAGGGCGCCGCTCGTCGCGCGGAACGCGTAGGCGCGCCCCTGCGTGATGTTGGCCCACACCTCTCCGTTGGCGGCGGCGAGGAGGTCGGTGTCGCCGTCGTTGTCGTAGTCGCCAAAGTCGACCGCGGCGCCGAAGCGGTCGCCGGCCTCGTCGACCTCGGAGGCGCGCGTTTGATTGAGCGTCGTGGTGCGCGTGAGCTGCGGAGACGCCGTGCGGCCGCTGAAGACGACGACCTGACCCGAGGCGACGTCCGCGGTCGGATCGCCGCCCGGCGCGCCGACGGCGAGGTCGCGCTGGAGCCCCGCGTCGAAGCGTCCGCTCGCGAGCGAGAAGCCGAAGGCCGCGCCCATCGAGGGCGTGTCTTGCGTGAGCGTGAAGCTCGCGAGGATCGCGGGCCCGAGGGCCGCGCCGAGGTACACGAACGCGCGGCCTGCCCAGCGCGCGCCGTCGACGGTGGCGCCGGGTGCGCCCACCGCGATGTCGGCGTAGCCGTCGCCGTTGTAGTCGCCCGCGCTGACCGAGAAGCCGAAGAGGAGGTCCCACGCGGCGTACGTCGTCCCACCGATCTGCGGGAAGAGGGTCCTCCACGGGGTCACCGTCGCGCCGCCGCGGTAGAGCGAGACGACGCCCGACTCCTCGTTGGTGCCGTAGCGCTCGTGGGGCGCGCCGACGAGGAGGTCGTCGTCGCCGTCGTTGTCGATGTCGCCGAGGGCCAGCGAGGCGCCGAAGTTGTCGCCCGCTTCGAGGTCCGCGCCGGTCTGCGTGATGACGCTCCAGCTCGTGAGCCACGTGGCGCTCCCGCGGTACAGCGCGACCGAACCCGAGGCGGGGGCGTTGAGGGTTCCGTCGCCGGGGGCGCCCACGGCGAGCTCGTCGTCGCCGTCGTTGTCGATGTCGCCCGAGGCGACGCTGAAGCCGAAGCGATCGGCCGCCGTGGGGGCGCCCGCCGCCGTCGTGGCGATCGAGGCCTGAAACACCAGCGGCGTGACGTTGTTGCGCTGGCCGCGGTAGATCACCACGCGACCGGCGCGCGCGTCTTCGCCCGGCACGCCGACGGCGAGATCTTTGAGGCCGTCGCCGTTGAAGTCTCCCGCGGCGACGCTGTACCCGTAGCGGTCTTCGGACTCGCCGCCGGTGGTCTGGTAGAGCTCGATGGAGCGCGTCAGGCCCGC
>JBPOHC010000385.1:0-10442 GCA_052035985.1 Myxococcota bacterium
CCGCGCCTTCCGCCGAGCCGTAGCGCCCTGTCGCGGGACCTTCGCCGACGGGCGCAGCGACGCCCGTCGCGAGCGCGTCGGAGACCTCGCCCGACACCGTCGTGAAGCGCAGCGCGAAGCCGCTCTCGCGCGCGAAGCCGAGGTCGACGCTCCCCGACACCGATCGCGCGCCGAGCGTGCATCCGCGCCCGCACGAGCCCGTCCACGCCGCGTCGCCCGAGGTCGACTCGATGTCGACGGTCTGCGTCAGCGCGCGCTGTGTGATGCGCACATCACCGGAGACCGTTCGCACGCGCACGTTGGCGCCCGTTGACGAGAGTGAGACGTCGCCCGAGCTCGTGGTCACCTCGACGTCGCGCACCTCGCCTGCGCGCACCTCGCCCGAGGTCGTCGCGATGCGCACGTCGCCGAGGTCGCGCTCCAGTGTGACGTCGCCCGAGGCCGTCGACACCTCGACGGAGCTTCCGCGCGGGAGGAGCACCTCGACCTCGCCGCCTGACAATCGTCGCCCGTCGAAGGTGAGGTCGTATCGCCCGTCGTCGCGTCGCGTGATGCGCGGGTGAACCTCGATGCCGCGCACGGTGGTGTGAATCTCGTTCCGCTCAGAGCCCGTGACGCGCACGTCGGCCGACCAGGTCTCGAGATGGAGCTGCACGGGACCCTGCACCGCCATCGCAGCGTCGGCGTGGAACTCCGCACGATCGCGCGTGTGCGGGGTCACGTCGTGTGATGGTCCGCGCGACCTCGCAGGGGTCGAGTTCACCTTCAGCGTGAGGGCCGCCATGCCCACGCCGAGGATCGCCGCAGCCATGAAGCCCGCGGCGAACGCGCGCCACGGTTTGCGTGCGGCGACAGGCGGAGGAGGCGCCGCCGTGCGATAGGGCGAGAGGCTCGCGGTCGGTGCGCTCGGGAGCTTCAACGCGACGCCCCGCCAGAGCGCGTCGGTCGAGGGCGCCTCGAGGTCGCGCTCACGG
The DNA here is from genome assembly GCA_052035985.1 of Myxococcota bacterium. GTDB lineage: Bacteria > Myxococcota_A > Polyangia > Polyangiales > CAISKJ01. The sequence continues at coordinate 975 of JBPOHC010000385.1, forward strand.
ATGATTCGCTGTTCAGCGCGGAGCCACGCGAGCTCGTGCGCGCAGTCGTCGCAGCCCGCGAGGTGCGCGTCGAGGGTCGCGCGATCGGCGACGTGCTCACCGCGCGCGAGCGCTTCGAGGGCGTCGGTGTCGTGTTCACTTCGCATGGCGGTCCTCCGAGGCGTTGAGGTGCGCGACGAGCGCGGCGCGGAGCTGGAGGCGCGCGCGGTGGATCTCGTTCTTCACGCGCGGGAGCGTCCACCCGAGGATCTCTGCGATCTCGTCGTAGCCGAGCTCGTGGTCGGTGCGCAGCAGGAGGGCCGCGCGCCGGTCGTGAGACAGGACCGAGAGCGCGCTCGCGAGGGCCTCGCCGGTCTCACGTCCCGCGAGGATCGCCTCGGGGTCGGCCGCGCACGCAGGGACTTCACGATCGACGGGGTCGGCCATCGCGACGAGGCGCGAACGCGCGCGGAGATGCTCGCGAGAGACGTTGCGCGCGACGCCGAAGAGCCACGGGGCGAGTCGCTCGATGGGGGCGCCGTCGAGGAGTGCGGCGTGCGCGCGGACGAAGGTCTCCTGCGTGGCGTCGTCGGCGGCGGCGCGGGTGCCGAGGAGGTCGCGAAGGAGGCGCCACACGCGCGGCGCGTGCTGCCTGAAGATCTCGCGAAAGGCCGACTCGTCGCGTCGACGCGCTCTCTCGATGAGCGCGGCCTCGATGGGGATGACCACCGGGCTCTGTGGTGGCGAGGACGGAGGCGCCGAAGACATCGCAGACGTGATGCTCACACGGGGATGTGATTCGAAGGCCCCCGCGGTTTCAGACAATTCGACGCAGCGTCGAGATCGCGCGAACGACACCGTGCTCGACGCCATCGCGTCGAAGTCCGCGCGAAGCTGCCTGCGCGTGATGACCGCGGCGAGACGTTCGAGCGCCGAGACGGATTGACACGGTGTTACAGCGTTTGCGAGTGTCGCCCGAATGAACCGGGTGTGGATCGCTTCGATGGGGTTCGTCGTCCTCGCCTGCTCGCCGAGGGGAGGTGACCCGGGACCCACGCCCGGCGCAGACGCGCAGGCCGACGCTCCGAGCGCCGATCGCCCGGTCGCGACGGATGTTCCCGCGGCACCCGAGGCGGGGACCGACGTGGTCGCGCCGATGGACGCGGCCGCGGGGTGTCGCACGTCGGCGGAGTGTGCGTCGGGCCTCGTGTGTTCGGCGCTGCTCGGGCGCTGTACCGACTGCGCGACCGACGCCGAGTGTCCGAGCGATCGCCCCGTCTGTCGCGGGGGCGTGTGCAGCGCGCGCGTCGCGTGTGAGTCCTCTCGCATGTGCCCCGGCGGCGTCTGCGACACGCGCCTCGGGAGCTGCGTGACCTGCGCCGCCGACGTCGACTGCGGCGCCGGTGAGCGCTGCGTCGCCCACGCATGCGTCGCGACGGTGGAGTGCCGCTCGTCGGCCCAGTGCAGCGCCGCAGGGCTCGTGTGCGACGTGATGGCCTCCCGCTGCGTCGACTGCGTGACGGACGTCGACTGCGGCGCCGGCCTGTTCTGCGCCGCGGGCGGGCTGTGCCGTCGGACCGTGTGCGCGCCCGGCTCCGCGACCTGTCTCGACGCGATGACCGCGCGTGTTTGCGACGCGCGCGGTTCGACCGCGACGACGATGACCTGCGCGACGGGCCAGGTGTGCTCCGAAGGTCGCTGCGGCGCGCGCGCGTGCACGCCGGGCATTGCGGACTGCGCGGACTCCACCCATCGGCGGGTCTGTCGCGCCGACGGTAGCGGCTACGATGCGCCCGTCGCGTGCGCGAGCGGGCAGGGGTGCTCGGCGGGCAACTGCGTCGCCGGGTGTACGGCCGGCGCGCCGATCGACTGTGCGTCGTCCACCTCCGTTCGCGTGTGCAACGCCGACGGCGTGACCACGACGACGATGATGTGCCCCGCGCGCCCCAACGCGACCTCCACGTGCACCGCCGGGCGATGCGCGATCGCGTGCGTCGCGGGCACGGCGAACTGCGACACCCTCGAGACCAACGGGTGCGAGATCAACCTCCAGACCAGCGTGAGCCACTGCGGCTCGTGCGGACGCGCGTGCGGCGCGGGGCAGACGTGCTCCTCGGGGACGTGTACGGGCGGAGGCACGGGGACGTGCCCGTCGAGCTGCACCACCAGCGCGCAGTGCGCTCCGTGTCTGACGGCGGGCATGACGGGCAACTACTGCTGCGTCTCGGGCCTGTGCGCGTACTCGACCACGACGTGCCCTGGGGCGACGCCCTGCGGCGCCGAGGGTGGACCGTGCTGTTCCGGGACGAGCTGCAACACGGGGCTCATCTGTCAGGCCGCGGTCTGCGCGCGTCCGGTGCCGCGCTGCCCGACGGGCTTCACGAACTGCGCGCCCGCGGGGAGCATCATCGCGTGCTTCGCGACGTCGTCGGACTGGCGGCACTGCGGGGTGTGCAATCACCCGTGTCCGACGGGCACCTCGTGCCAGTCGGGGACCTGCGTGGGCGGATGTCTCGCGCCGAGGATGATGTGCTCCGGGGCCTGCGTCGATCGGCAGACCGACAGCGCGAACTGCGGCTTCTGTGGCAATCAATGCCTGTCGACGCAGTCGTGCATCGACGGGCAGTGCGTGGCCAATTGCCCTGCGCCGACGAGCTATTGCTTCCCCGGGTTCTGCCAGAACCTCTTGACCGATCGCAGCGCGTGCGGCGCGTGCGGCTTCGCGTGTCCGACTGGTTGGCGCTGCGTGGGCGGTCTCTGCACGCCGTGAGGCGCCCTTCGCGGCGCGCTACGTGAGCGCCGACCTCGATCACTCCACGGCCGCGAGCGCGTCGGCGACGCCTGCGTCGAGCTTCACGCGCGCGATGACGTCGCCCCGCGTGGCGCCGCGGTTGACGATCGCCACGTCGACGCCGCGCTCCGCCGCGCGCAGCACGAAGCGATAGCCCGAGAAGACAGTGAGCGAGGTGCCGAGCACGAGGAGCACCGCGGCCTCGTCGAAGAGCCTCCACGCGTCGTCGACCACGGGCTTCGGAACGTTCTCGACGAAGAACACCACGTCGGGTTTGAGCACTCCGCCGCACGCGTCGCACGGCGCCACGACGAAGCGCGCCTCGACCTCGCGTGCGACCTCGGAGTCGCCGTCGGGCGCCACGTCGGCGTGCACGCTCGTGACCCAGGGGTTGAGCGCGATGAGCCTGTTTTGAAGGGAATCGCGAGATTCGACCGCGCCGCACGCGAGGCACCGGACGCGCGAGAGGGCGCCGTGCAGCTCGATGACGCGGGCGCTCCCTGCGGCGCCGTGGAGCCCGTCGACGTTCTGCGTGATGACCCCGCGGAGCGCGCCGCGAGCTTCCATCGCGGCGAGGGCGCGGTGGGCCTCGTTGGGGGCGGCGCGAGAGAAGCGCGGCCATCCCACGACGCTGCGCGCCCAGTAGCGCTTGCGGCGGGCCTCGCTGCGCACGAAGTCCTGGTACTGCACCGGGGGAGCGTGACGCATCACCCCGTCGGGGCCGCGGTAGTCGGGGATCCCCGAGTCGGTGCTGACGCCCGCGCCCGTGAGCGCGACGATGGGACGTCCCGAGAGCAACGCCTTCAGCTCGCGCATGACGCCGCGATCACTACACCGACGTCGCGTCGACGTCGACACGCCGGGCGCGGGCGTGGGGGCCGCTACCGCGAGCGGTTGAGGAGCACCGAGACCGAGTCGCAGTTCCCGTGGGCGATGACGATGTCCGCGAGGCCGTCTTCGTTGAGGTCGCCGACGGCGAAGCCCCCGACCACGCCGCACCCGATGCGAACCGACTGAGACATGAAGGTCGCGTCGCCGCGGCCGAGCGCGACGCTCACGCTGTTGCAGCACGCGCTCAGCACGAGGTCCGCGCGGCCGTCGCGGTTGAAGTCGCCCGTCGCGATGTGCCGATCGTCGCCGAGGTAGAGGCCGGTGCTCATGGCGTCGTAGGTGCCGTCGCGCATCCCTCGCCGCAGGCTCTTTGCGTTGGTGCCCGAGAAGGTCGTGATGAGGTCGAGCGCGCCGTCGCTGGTGAAGTCCGCGACCGCGACGCCGTCGGAGCCGCCCGACCCGGCGCCGCGCCAGCGCTCGGTGAAGGTCCCGTCGCCCGCGTTGCGCCACACGAGGATCGACGACCCGAGGATGGTGAGGTCGACCGCGCCGTCGCCGTCGAGGTCTCGCGGGAGGACGCGATAGGGCGTCGACACCATCGTGCGCGCGGGCGTCGCGAAGGTGCCGTCGGCGTTGAAGCGGGCGATCTCGACGGAGGCGCTCGTCGATCCGCGGCTCACGTACGCGAGGTCGCCGCGGCCGTCGCGGTTGACGTCCGCGATCGCGATGCCTTCGGGACCCGCGACGCTGAGCCGCGTCGGCGTCGAGAACGACGCGCCGCGAAACACGGTGATCTCGTTCACGTTGCGCCACGAGACGGCGAGGTCGGCGCGTCCGTCGCCTTCGAAGTCGCCGATCGCGGCGTGCACGAGCGCGCCGTTGAAGCGCGTGTACATCAACGGAACGGTCGTGGCCGCGCGCAGCGTCCCGTCGCCGTTGCCGAGCAGGAGGCTGACGCTGCTCGTGTCGGTGTTCACGGCGGCGACGTCGAGGTGCCGGTCGGCGTTGAAGTCTCCGAGGCCGACCCAGTTGGTTCCGTCGCCCGCGGGGTATGACACGTCGCTCGCGAAGGTGACCATCGCGAGCGCGGGCGGGGTCATGCACACGGCGCCCGCGCAGCTCCCCGAGGCGCAGCGTGTCGCGTCGCCCCAACGCGTGCATGCGCCGACGCGCGCGCAGGTCTCCAGCGTGCCCGCCGTGCAGCGGGTCGTCCCCGCGACGCAGGCGTCGGTGCACATGGGCGCCGCGTCGACGAGCTCACCGGTGACGTCTCGCGCGACATCGACGGGCGCGACATCGGCGGGCGCAACGTCGACGGGCGCAACGTCGCGCGGCACGTCCGAGGGTCGATCGACGACGGTGATGTCAGCGGCTGCGTCGACGGGGGCGATGTCTGCGGGCACGTCGGGCGTCGCCGCGTCGTTGGCGACGGGGGCCGAGCTGCAGGCCGCCCCGGAGAACGCGAGAACGAGGAGCGCGCGCGGGCTGTACACGTCGGCGCCGTACCACAGCCCTTGCGGCGCGGGCAAACGCGGCGCCGTCTCGCGTCGCGAACGTTGACGGCGGGGGCGTCCCCGACCGAGCGTCATGGCCGATGCTGATCGCCTATCACCCCGAGGCCCTCGACGCGCTGCGGGCGCCGACGCCAGATGCTCCGTGGCGCGTGCTGGTGAGCGGCTGCCTCGCGGCGTGGCCCTGCGGCGTCGAGGCGACGGACTACGGCCTCGGTGACGTGCTCCGCGAGCTCTTCGCGCTGCCCACACTGCGCGCGCTGCCCTTCTGCCCCGAGCAGCACGCGCTCGGCACGCCGCGAACGATGCCCGACATTCACGGCGGCGACGGCGTCGACGTGGTCGCGGGGCGCGCGCGCGTCTTCGATGAGCGCGGCGCCGACCTCACGGAGCCCATGCTCGCGGGGGCGCGCGCGATGGTGGCGTTCGCGCTCGCGGAGCGGGTCGAGCTCGCGATCGTGACTGACGCGAGCGCTGCGTGCGGGAGCGCAGGTCATCTCGGACGGGTGTCGCCTCGTGCCTGTGTGCAAGCATCAGAAGGGCGTCGGCGTCGCGACGGCGTTGCTCCTCGATGCGGGGATTCCCGTGGTGAGCCAGAGGGATCACCGAACGATCGCGCGCGTCCGCGGCCGCCTCGATCCCACCTTCGTTGCGCCCGACGGGCTCCTCGATCACCTCGAGCACCCGTGGACCGTGGAGCACCTCGCGCTGCGTCATCCGCGCGCGTGAGGTCGCGCCGTCGCGATCAGCCCTGCGAGGACTCGGGTGCGAGGTGACGGCTGCGCACCCACGCGGTGAAGCGGTCGACGGCCTCGTGCGCGAGGACCGTGCGCGTCGACGAGAAGGTCTCGAACGCGTGCTGCGCGCCCTCGAACTCGCAGAGCGCCACGGGCTGATCGGAGGCCGCGCGGAGCGCCTTCGCGAAGGCCCGCGCGTCTTCGACGGGGACGAGCGAGTCGTGCGTGCCGTGGATGAGCAGAAAGGGCGGAGCGTCCTTGCGCACGTGGGCGACGGGCGAGGCGCGGTCCCACGCGGCGCGGTCGGTGAGCGGCGATGACTTCATCACGTGGCGCTCGAGGAGCTCGCGCAGGCCCGCGTTGGGCCAGTGTCCGAAGCGGTCGAGAAAGTCATAGACGCCGTAGAAGCTGATGCAGCCCGCGAGGCGCGTGTCGACCGCTTCGAAGCCCGGCTGATACGCGGGGTCGTTGGGCGTGAGCGAGGCGAGCGAGGCGAGGTGTCCGCCCGCGGAGCCGCCCGAGATGAACATCTCCGACGCGTCGCCGCCGTACTCCGCGGCGTGCGCGCGCAGCCACGCGATGGCGCGCTTCACGTCGATGAGGTGATCGGGAAAGGTCGCGCGAGGGCTCTTGCGGTAGCTGATCGTCGCGCAGAGCCAGCCATGCTCGGCGAGGTGATAGAGCAGCGGGAGACCCTGGCGCTCCTTGTCGCCGATGACCCACGCGCCGCCGTGCACGTAGACCAGGATCGGACGTCGCGCGTCGGCCTCCGAGGCGGTCGCCGCGGGGCGGTAGAGGTCGAGCCGCAGGCGCAACGAACCGCTCTCGTAGAAGACCACGTCGCGGGTGACCTCCACCTCGCGGTCGCCGAAATGAAAGGGCCGCGTGAGGCGCGAGCGCGGCGTGGCCGCGGGCTCTGACGAGACGCGCAGCGCGGGCGCGGTCTCGGATTCGTAGTCTCGACCGAGTCCCTCTTCGAGCGCGGCGAGCACCGCGGGGCGAGAGCGGAGCGCCGTGCGATGCGCCCACGCGAGCCCGCACCACGAGGCCACGAAGAGCGCGAGGCCCGCGTAGCCAGCGGGCGCCGAGAGCCCGCCGAAGAGCGCGAGGACGGACGCGACCGCGAGTTGAAACCCCACGTGGTGGAGGGCGAGCTCCGAGGTGAGCCAGCCGACGAAGAAGCTGATCCCCGACGGCACCGTGCGCGAGGTCGCGGGGTGAAAGACGTTCAGGGTCAGCGCGGCGCTCAGCAGCCCGCAGACGAGGAGGAGCAGGGGCATCATGGTCACGGGATGGAAGCTGTGGCTCCGCGGCGGATCGTCGTGGGATCGTCGCACGCTTCGACGCGCGCGTCAGCGACGGCGGTCGCGTCAAACCGGGCGCCGCGGCGTCAGCGCAGAAAGACGTCTTGCACCCAGCCGCAGGTGCCGCCGTTGCGGCAGGGGTGACACGCGCCGGGGTTGGTGTCGCTGCACGGCGACGCCGCGCCGGACCCGTCGCTCGCGGGCGTGAGCGTGGGCGCGCCGGAGGTCAGCACCTCGACGAAGTCCCACAGGACGCCCTGCGCGTCGCGGTTGTGGAAGTACACCTGCACGCGGTCGCCGTAGTGCAGCCACGCCTTCGTGGTGCTGTTCTGCGCCCAGTAGAGGTACGCGCCGAAGGGGTACGCGAAGAAGAAGTCGCGCTCGCTCCCGTTCTCGAGGCAGCGCACCGACGACTGCGGCGGCGTGCGAGTGCACGTGTGCGTGCCCTGCGGGAGTGAGATCGTGCGACGCCACGCGGAGGGCGTGAGGGGGCCGCCCGACATCGCGCCGCACTGCGTACGACCGCAGTCGTCGCTGCCCTCGTCGCAGCGGTTCACGGCGCCGCACGTGGGGTTGGTTCCGCGGCACGCCGTGTCGCGTCCGCAGGCGCGTCGCACCTCGTAGTCGGCGCCCGCGGGGCCGAGCGCGCAGGGGTGCGAAGGGTCATACCCCGCGAACTCGAGGTCGCCCGGCAGCACGAGGAACCACCCCTGCATGTGGCTCGCGCCGTTGTACGCGTAGCCCCAGTAGAAGCGCCCTCCGAGGCCCGCGGGCGCGCGCATCGGGGGGCTGTTGTTCGAACACGCGTGGCGCGAGGCGTTGCCGCAGGTGTCGACCTCGCAGTCCGTGGGCGGGTCGTAGTTGGGCCCCACCGACGAGAGCCCGATGTACGAGCCCGCGGGGACCTCTTGAAGCACCACGCCTGCTGCGCCCGGTCCGCGCGCGAACACGCGAGAGGGGTCGCCGTCGAAGTCGCCCGAGACCTGCGTCACCGGAGATCGAACGCGGAACGGGTAGTACCCCACGTTGATGCCGCGCGCGGTGTACGCGTAGTCGATGCCCGAGCACGTTCCGCCGCCGTCGCCGGTCGCGGATGTGGTGATGCACGCGGGCACGCGCTCCGTCGGCGCGGGGGTGTCGGGCGTCGCGGGCACGTCGCGCGTGACGGGTACATCGGGTGTGACGGACACGTCGGGCGTGACGGAGACGTCGGCCGTCGCGGGCACGTCTGGCGGCATCGGTGACGACGGGAGGCACACCGCTCCGAGCGGCGAAGCGGTGCACGTCGTGGGGGCGGGGCAGGGGTCGCGACCGTCGCCGCAGAGGCGCGTGCAGAGGCATCCCGCGGAGGTGCCGCACGCGCAGCGGAGCCCTTCAGGACAGGTGCTTCCGGTGCCGCAGGCCACGCCGACGCCGCCCGGCAGACACACGCCGCCGAGGGGCGTGGCGGTGCATACGGTGGGCGCAGGACAGGCATCGCTCGCCCCGTCGCAGGGCCGTGTGCAGAGGCACTGACCCGTCGCGCGACACGCGCAGCGGAGCCCCTCGGCGCAGGTCGCTCCGCCCGCGCACGACTCGCCGAGACCGGGCGCTGGCGTGGTCACATCGACGGTCGCATCGACGGTCACATCGGTCGCCGCGTCGAGCCCTGCGACATCGCCCTCCGCGTCGAGGGTCGCGTCTCCCTTCGGCGTCACGCTCGCGTCGGCGCGCTCGGGGGGGTCGGACCACATGAGGTCTCCCCACGGATCGCCCGCGTCACGGGCCGTGGCGTCGTCGCCCGCGACGTCTCCCGTGGTGCATCCAGCGAAGGAGAGCGCGAGCGTGAGGGCCAGCGCGCCCGCCGGGCGACACCGCGGATTCGAAGGGCGGTTCATCGGTCGAACCACACCGCACGGCGGGGGACTCCGTCAAGCGACGAGGCGCGGCGCGAAGCCTCTCTGAGCGACGACGCTGGCCGTGCGATCGCGATACGCTCGGGCGATGCAGCAGGACGCTCCCTGGTTTCTGGTTCCGGCGATCGTGGTCGCCTTCGTGGTTTTCTTCACGATGATGTGGACTGGCGTGAGCGCGCTCATCGCGCTGGCCTCGGGGTGGCGCTCGATGGCGACGCGCTACCCCTGTCCCGAGGGCCTCGCGGGGGCGCCGCTCGACAGCGGCTTCGCGATCCGCGTGGGCATCTCTTCGTATCGGGGCGTGATGTCGTTCGAGGCCGCGCCGCAGGGGCTCATCGTGCGGGTGTCGCGCTTCTTCCCGTTTCACCCCGCGCTGCTCCTCCCGTGGGGCGCGATCGCGTTGACGCGCGGCGGCGGGGT
>JBPOHC010001136.1:0-4011 GCA_052035985.1 Myxococcota bacterium
GTGGAAGGACTACAACACCGGCCTCTTCTTCAACGCCCAGATGAACCGGCTGAAGAAGGCCGACGTCCGCGTGTTCGTCGTGCGCGGCAACCACGACGCCGCGAACTCCATGACGAAGGCGCTCCACTCCCCGAGCAACGTCCACGAGTTCTCGTCGACGAGGCCCGAGACCGTACGCATCCATGAGCTCGGCGTCGCCCTGCACGGCCAGAGCTACGCGAACGCGGAGGTGCACCACGACCTCTCGGTCAAATACCCGTCGCCCGTGGCCGGGATGTTCAACATCGGCCTCCTGCACACGAGCGCCGACGGCAGCGCGAAGGAGCACGCGGTCTATGCGCCGTGCAGCATCCAGAGCCTCGTCGACCGAGGCTACGACTACTGGGCGCTCGGGCACGTGCACCGCCGACAGGTGCTACGGAGCGATCCGTACGTTGTGTTCCCCGGCAACCTCCAGGGACGGCACATCCGCGAGACGGGCCCCAAGGGCGCGACGCTCGTCACCGTCGCCAACGGCAAGGTGTCCCTCGAAGCGCGCCAGCTCGACGTGATGCGATGGCACCTGCGCGACATCGCGCTCGATCATGCGCGCCGCGCGTCGCACGCCATCGACCTCGTCTCCGAGCGCCTCGAAGCCCTGCGCCAACAGGAAGGCGCCACGCCCCTCGCCGTGCGCGTGCGACTCCACGGCGCCACCGAGGCGCACCGCGAGCTCATCGCCAACACCGAGCGCTACACGAACGAGGTCCGTGGACGCGGCGGAGAGGTCGCCGACCTCTGGGTCGAGAAGGTGATCTTCGACACGCGCACGCGCATCAACATCGAGGCGCTGCGACAGCGCCCGACGCCGCTCGGGGAGCTCCTCCGCACCATCGAGGCGCAGCGTGAAGACCCCGCGGCGCTCGCCTCGCTCGTCGCCGAACTCGCGTCCATGCAGGAGAAGTTCGCCTCCGTCGACCCCGACGACCGGCCGCCCTTCGATCGCGCAGAGGCCGTGCGCGACGCGCTCTCCGACGTGGAGCAGATCCTCATCCCGATGCTCCTCGATGGAGGTGAGGCGTCGTGAAGCTCCTCCGGCTCGACCTCCTGGCCTACGGCCCCTTCACGCGTCGCCCGCTGGAGTTCCCCGCGGACGGACCGAACCTTCACATCGTCTACGGCCCCAACGAGGCGGGCAAGAGCACCACGCTCCGCGCGATCACGGGCTTCTTCTACGGCATCGAGATGCAGACGGGCGACGCGCACCTGCACCCGATGAGCGAGCTCCGCATCGGCGCCACGCTCCGCCACTCCGACGGCCAGGAGCGCGCCTTCGTGCGCAAGAAGGGCAACCGCGCGACGCTCCTCGATCCAAAGGGGACGACGGTCGACGAGTCGGCGCTGCGCGCGTGGCTGAGCATCACCGAGCGAAAGCACTTCGAACAGATGTTCGGGCTGAGCCACGAGCAGCTCCGCCAGGCCGGCGCCGCGCTCGCCGACGCGAAGACCGACGTCGGCAAGATGCTCTTCGGCGCCTCGCTCGACGGCACCACGCTGCACCAGACGCTCCTGCGCCTCGACGCCGACGCCGAGAAGCTCCTCTCGTCGGGAGGCAACGCTGGCTCGATCACGAAATCGCTCGTCGCCTACCGCGAGCAGCTCGGCCGCGCGAAGTCGCTCACCATCCCGGCGAAAGACTGGATTGCCACGCAGGCCGAGAGCGAGGCCGCGGCGGCGAAGCAGCAGGAACTCTCTGACGAGATCGTCCAGCATCGCACGGCGCGCCACCGTCTCGAACGCTTGCAGCGAGCCCTCCCGTGGGTGCGCCAACGCGAAGAGGCGCAACGAGAGCTCGCCGCCATGGGTGAGGTGCAACACCTCCCGCACGACATCGAGACCCAGCGGCGCGAGGTCCTTCACGCGATCGAAGCCGCGGAGGAGAACCGCCTCCGCGCGGAGAACGCGCTCGAACGGGCGAAGCGCGATCGAGGCGCGCTCGAAGTCCACGAGTCGATCCTCGGCGCGAGCGCGCGCATCAAGCAGCTCACCGAGGACCTCGGGAAGTACAAGACCGAGCTGCGCGACCGCCCCGGCGTTCAGAAAGAAATCATCACGTATCGCAACGAGCAGCGTGAGCATCTTCGGAAGATCGGGTGGAGCGACATCGACCCACGCAACGTGAGCTCCGCGCGCGTCGACGAGGCGTCGCTCGCGCGCATCCGCAAGCTCGAACAAGACGAGATGAAGCGTCAGTCGAGCGTCCGCGTGCTCCGGGATCGTGCGAGCGAGAAGCGCTCACTCGTCTCGCAGCACCAGGCCGCGCTCGCCGCGCAACCGCCGGCCACAGACACATCGGTGCTGCGGGCGACGTGGGAGCACCTGCGTCCCGACAAGAGGCTCTCCGACGGCCTTCGCGAGGCCGAGACGCAGCTCGCCACACTCGACGCGAGTTGCACCGCCGCGTGCGCCGCGCTCACGCCATGGCGAGGAACGCCCGCCGAGGCCCTCGCGCTCCCTGTTCCCGTCGAGGAGGTGATCCGCCTCTTCGAAGTCGACCTCGCCGCCGACGAGCACGCTCGGAAGGACGTCACCGCCCGCATCACGGCCCGCGCGAGAGAGCTCGACGACGTTCGCGCGAAGCTCTCGTCCCTCGTGGCCTCGGGAGAACCATCCTCCCCGGAGCGAGTCGTCGAAGCGCGGTCTCGTCGCGACCTCGTGTGGGGGCGCGTGATGCACGCGTGGAGCGCGGGCGCTGCGCCCTCGGCCATCGACGAGGAGTCCGGCTCGGACGTCCCGCTGGCGGCTGCGTATGCCGCGACGGTGCACGTGGCCGACGAGCTCGCCGACGGGCTCCAGCGAGACTCGACGCGCGCCGCGGAGTGCGCCGCCTTCCGTCGCGATGAGGCCGCGAAGGTCGCGGACCTCGCCACGCTCACGCGCGACCGGACCGAGGTCGAAGCCCGGGCGCAGCAGCACCGCGACGCGTGGCGACAGCTCTGGATCGCCTGCGGCTTTGAAGCGTCGACGCCCCGCGAGATGCTCCTGTGGCGCACGCGTCACGCGTCGCTCGCGGAGTCACTCCGACGCCGCAACGAGGCCGCCGTGAAGCTCGACGCGTCGCGCGCCGTGTTGCGAGATCAGACGAGCGCGATCCTCAGCGCGCTAGGCTCCGCGGGAGCGCCGATGCCCGAGACGACGCCGTGGCTCACGCTGCTCCTGCACGCCGAGAGGACGCTGAAGACCGCCGACGAGCAGGCCGCGACCCGCGTGACGTTGCAGCGCGACCTGAGCAAGGAGCAGCGTGAGCTCAGCGACCTCGAAGGCAAGATCGCCGAGTGCGAGTCGGACCACGCGGCGTGGCGTTCGGTGTGGGGTGAGGCCGTGGCGAAGCTCCGACTCCCCGCGGATGCGCTCCCCGAACAGGCCGACGTCGTCATGGAGGGCCTCGCAGAGATCTTCCGTCTGGAGGGGAACTGCGAGCGACAGGAGGCTCGGATCAAGGCCATCGACAAGCAGCTGAAGCTGTTCGAAGACAGCGTAGCGGCGCTCGTGGCGGAGTTCTCCCCCTCGCTCGCGGGCACGGCCATCGAGCGCGCCGACGCGCTCGACGAGCTCCACACGACGGCCACGAAGAACGCTGAACGGCGGCGCGCCGTCGACGAGCAGCTCACCGATCACATGCGCGAGCTCGAAGACGCGATCCTCGCGCTCGACGTCGAGCGACGACGCCGCGCCGCGTTGCTCCGCGACGTCGGGTGCGAAGACCTCGCCGAGCTCGACGTCGCGATCGAGCGCTCGACGCAGGCCCGCGAGATCGAGGCGCGCAAGGTCGAGGCCGAGAAGCGCCTCGCCGAGGTCGGCGAAGGCTGGTCGCTGGAAGCGCTCGAAAACGCGGCGCGACAGACCGACAGCGACCGCGTCGAGTCGGGGATCGCGGCGCTCGACGAGCGCCTGAAGGTCCTCGTAGGCGAGCAGCAGGAGCACAACAAGTCCATGGGCGCCCTCGGCGAGCGGCAGAAGAAGTTCTCGGGC
>JBPOHC010000159.1:0-4342 GCA_052035985.1 Myxococcota bacterium
CGACGACCTTCGAGAGCTCCTCGTGCACCTCGGCGCTCGAAGGGAGCGGCGTCTTCGCGGCGAGCGCGTCGGCGCACGCTCCGAGCGAGCGCAGCGCGGCGAACACGCGCCGATCGCGCGCCACCCAGCGCGGTCCGTGAACGCGCTCGAGGGCGAGGTCTTCAGAGAGCTCACCCGCGACGCTCACCAGGCACTCCGCGCGTCGCGACGCGAGGGCGTCATCGTCGGCGCCCGCCTCGTGCGGGAGTCGCGCCGCGAGGGCCTCGCCGACGCGGTCGATGCGCGCGACGCCGTCGAGCCCGTCGAGCTCCGCGTGGACGCGGTCGAGGAGGTCCTGGATCTTCGCGTGCTTCGCCCAGCGATCACGGGCCTTGCCCATCATGATCGACACGTTCTGGCGCGAGCACGCGAGCCGTCCGGCCAGTGCGATGGTGTCGTAGGGCGCGACGTCGACGGTGGGGTCGAGGCCCATCCACCGCCACACGGTCTGCTGGTAGTTGGCCTTCTGGTTGGCGTGCCGCTGCCGGGGGTCGAAGAGGGCGTCGAGCCACGCCTCGATGGTGCGCGGGTCGGCCTTGCGCTCGACGTCGTCGCGGGCCTCCTTGAGCGCGGCGCGGAGCTTCGCCACGGAGTCTGCGCCGTGGGCCTTCGCGAGGCGTTCGACCTGTGAAGCGGGCGCGGAGGCGAGGTCGTCGAGGCTGCGGATCCCCGCGTCTTCGAGGCTGCTTCTGAGCGCCTCGGGGAGCTTGACGGAGGCGAGCGGGAGGTCTTCGCCGACGAAGCCCGCGTCGAAGAGCGCGACCTCGACGGACGCGAAGGTCGCGAGCTCGCGGAGCCGACGGGAGACGTCTTGAATCTCTCGCGCGGTGTCTCTCCCGATGCCGCGGATCGACGAGAGGAGGTTGTCGCTGACGCGCGCGAGCTGCGACGCGGTGACGATCCCGCTGCGGTCGAGGGCGTTGTTCGCGCGCGCCGAGAGCCCGACGGCTTCGAGGGGCGCGTCGGGCTTGAGCGCCGCGAGCGTCGCGTCAGACACCCTCGCCGTCGGCGCATCGACCGCGGGCGCCCGCACGATGGTGGGCGTGAGGAAGCACGCGTTCCACGCGACGCGCATGGCCTCGGCGCTCTGAAAGCGAAGGGCGGTGTCGCGGTCGAGGGCGCGGCGAAAGAACTCGACGAGGCGATCGCGCACGGCGGCGTCGAAGCGCTCCGCGTCGATCGAGAGGCCGTCGCTCGGACGCACGGGCCCTTCGCCGTCGCCCCACCGGGGGCGCAGCCCGGTGAGCATCTCGTAGAGCGACACGGCGGCGGCGAAGCGGTCGGCGTGGTCGTCCCACGCGCCGCGGCTGGCGAGAAAGGGATCGCGGTACGCGGGTGTGCCCGCGGTGACGTGCTCGGGCGCGATGCTCGCGAGCGAGAAGTCGAAGAGCTTGAGGTGCCTCCGCTTCTTGCTGCCGGGCTCGAGCACGCCGACGTTGGCGGGCTTGATGTCACGGTGCTGCACGGCCTTCGCCTCGATCGACTCGAGCGCGAAGAGCAGGTCTTCGCCCCAGCGCCGCGCGTAGTCGAGGCTCTGCGGCCCCTCGCGCTGGAGCAGCTCCGCGAGGCTCTCGCCCGCGTCGTCGAGCAGGAGCGCGAGCCTCCCTCCGAGGGTGAGCCTCGCGTGGAGCTGCACGATGCGCTCGCTGTGGAGCTGCGCGAGCACAGAGGCTTCGTGCGAGAGGCGCTCCTCGTGCTCTCCGTCGAGGGCGACCTTGAGGGCGAAGGTCTCGCCGCCGCGCTCGACGCGAAACACCTTCGCGGTGGCGCCGCTGCCGAGGAACCGCACCACGCTCAACCCGTCGCCGAGCACGTCACCGGGGCGCGCGTCGAGGGGATCGGGGTCGGCCTTCGGGGCCTCGGGTTCGGGGCGAGTGACCACGTCGAGAAAGTTCGCGACGAAGTCGTTGGCGCTGGTGATCCGCTGCAGCGGATCGGCCTCGGTCGCCAGCGCGATGAGCGCGTCGAGGGTGCCTGTTCCCAGAAGTTCGAAGACGTCGCTGCGCTGCGGGGTGACGCCGAGGTCTTCGCGCGCGGCGCTCAGCGAGAGGTGCCCCGCGCGCATGAGGAGGGCGCGCTCGGCGAGGGTCGCGCCGGGGGATCTCCCCGCGAACACGCGGTAGGCGAGGGCGCCGAGCGAGAAGACGTCGCTGGCCTCGCTCGCGTAGCGCGGGTCCTGGAGCACCTCGGGCGCGCGGTACACGAGGTTGCGATCGGCGCCGAAGGCCGAGAGGTGGTGCGTGCCGCTGGTGACGCCCGCGTGCGCGGCGAGCTGAAAGTTGAGGAGCCGCACCGAGAGCGGACGCTCCTCGACGGGTGCCGCGGGATCACCGCCGCGTCGCACGAGCACCGCGTTGGGGTCGAGGCCCCGGTGGAGCACGCCCTTGCGATGGCAGAAGGCGAGCGCGTTGCCGATCTGCTCGACGAGCTCGACGCGATGCGAGAACGACAGCGCGGCGTCGCGACGGAGAAAGGTCTCGAGGTCGAGCTCGTCGTCGTAGCGGTCGAAGAGGAGGCACGGCGCATCACCCGGCCCGCTCGCGATGCTGGTCTGGAGGTGGAGGATGTGCGGATGATCGCTGAGGGCGTTGAGCACCTCGGCCTCACGGAGCGCCGCGCGAACGAGCTGCTCGCGTCGCTCGGGCGAGACCGCGCTGGGGACGGCGTAGACCCGCACGCGCGCGGAGCGGTTCTTCACCTGCTCGGCGTGGGCCTCGTAGTCCTGCCAGCCGCTTCCGTCGTCGAGGAGGTCGCCGAGGGTGTAGCCCGCGACGGAGTTGCGCTCCTTGGGGTTTCGCAGCCCGAGGTTGAGGAGCGCTTGCACGACGCGCTGCCCGCGCGGGGTGTCGATGACGTTGGTCGACACCTTCGCGGTGGCGCCGGGGAACACCCCTTCGGTGAGCGCCTTGACGACGTTGTGGCGCGTGACCACGCAGAAGTCGGCGTTGCAGTTCGAATCGATGGAGGCGCGCTCGTCGCTGAGGAACACGAGCGGCTGCACGTACGGTCGATCGGCGGCGCCGAGCTTTCGGTCGAGGGCGCCCGCGAGCACGCGGGACTTGGCGGTGGTGAGCCGCACGGGGTTCTCGATCCAGGAGGGGAGGCGTCCGTCCTTCCACTCGACGCGCCAGTCGACGGAGTCGCCCTTGAAGTGCGCGTTGTGGCTCTTGATCTCGACGAGAAAGACGGCCTTCGGCGCGACGACGATGGCGTCGACCTCGTAGCGCCGCCCGTCCGCGGTGACGAGGTCCTTGAGCGCGAGGAGGTGGTAGGGCGCGCGATCGGGCAGCGCGTCGACGAGGAGCTGCACCGCGGCGCGCTCGTGGGCGAAGTGTGTCGTGCCGATCTCGTAGCGGGCCTTGCTGAGTGCCATCGACGCCTCGTGCCGCGCGCTGACGAGAGGGCGTAGCGATCCCCCCGGGGCGAGCGAGCGGGCGGAGTCTGCTGCAACTGCGCGGGCGGTGGAAGGCGCTGTGCGCAGGGGCCCGCGCGTGACGGATCGCGGATCGCGCGACGAGGCGCTCTAGAAGGCGAACAGTGAAGTACGCTCGGCCGACCGGAGACACTCATGAAGCCGTCGTCGGACCCTGGTGGGGTCATTCGTCCGTGGCAGGCGGTCTTGCTCGGGCTCGCGCTCGCGAGCCTCACCGCCTTTGTTCTGGCGCCCGTGCTCGCGGCGCTCTGGGTCGGGGTCTCGATCGCGGCGGCGGCGCTCGCCGTCGTGCCCTTCGCGGATCTTGTGAGGTCGGATCGCTTCCTACTCGGCGGCGCCGTGCACCTCGCGGGGGCGGTGCTCTTGATCCCCGCGACCATCGAGGCCGTCCGGCAGATACGGCACCAGCTCCTCCTGGCGCAGGGGTCGAGCCCGTCGCCTCTCCCGTGGTGGCGTGGGACCTGGCCCGTCGTGATCGCAGGGCTTGCGTTCGTCGACGTGGTGCTCGTGCCCGTCGATCGGTGGGTTCGTCTCGGCGTTCCGCGCGCCGCGCTGGCCGCCGCGTTGCTCGCGGGGGTTGTTGTTGCGATCGGGCTCTCCCTCCGCGTGGCGTGGTGGGCGGGGATCGCGGCGGTGCGAGGGACGTGGAGGCTCGGTCGGCGCTCGCCGATGCTCACGGGCGCCCTCGTCGCGTCCGCGGTGCTCGTCCCGGCGCTCGGCTACGCGAACTTCGCGCTGCTCGACGCGGTCGCGCGGTCGAGCGTGAGGCCGGTCGGGCAACACGCGACGCAACTCTGCGAGCGGCCAGGGATGGACTCCCTCTGCGGCCTTCGCGGCGAGGCGCGCACGAGCGCCGCGGGCCTCCAGGCG
>JBPOHC010000531.1:0-29638 GCA_052035985.1 Myxococcota bacterium
TGCGCGACCACCTGCGCGACGGGCCTCACGGCCTGCGCGGGCGCGTGCGTCGACCTCCGCTCCAGCAACGTCAACTGCGGCACCTGCGGCACCACCTGCCCCGCGGGCCAGTCGTGCTCGGCGGGCGTGTGCGCCTGCCCCGCGGGCCAGACCCTCTGCGCTGGCACCTGCGTCGACACCTCGAGCAGCACCGCCAACTGCGGCGCCTGCGGGACCGCCTGCGCCGCGGGCCAGGTCTGCTCCGCCGGCGTCTGCACGATGACCTGCGGCATGGGCCTAACCTCGTGCGGCGGCGCCTGCGTCGACACCCAGTCGAGCAACACCAACTGCGGCGCCTGCGGCCGCGCCTGCGCCGGCGGATCGACCTGCGTCTCGGGCACCTGCGCGTGCCCCATGGGCCAGACCCTCTGCGGCACCACCTGCGTCGACACCCGCACCAGCACCGCCAACTGCGGCGCCTGCGGCACCACCTGCGCCGCGGGTCAGGTCTGCTCGGCGGGCACCTGCACCACCACCTGCGCGGCGGGCACCACCAACTGCGGCGGCGCCTGCGTCGACCTCCAGTCGAGCAGCGCGAACTGCGGCGCATGCGGCGCCTCCTGCGGCGGCGGATCGTCGTGCGTCGCGGGCGCCTGCGCCTGCCCCGCGGGCCAGACCCTCTGCGGCGGCGTCTGCACCGCGACGGCCACCGACGCGCGTAACTGCGGCGCCTGCGGCCGCGCCTGCGCCGTCGGCCAGGTCTGCGCCGCCGGGTCGTGCATCGTCGAGTGCCCCGCGGGCACCACGAACTGCGGCGGCGTCTGCTACGACACCGCGTCGAGCAACGCCAACTGCGGCGCCTGCGGCGTCGCCTGCACCGGCGGACAGGTCTGCGCGGCGGGCCGCTGCGGCTGCCCCACGGGCCAGTCCAACTGCTCGGGCACCTGCGCCAGCACGGCGAGCGACGTCGCCAACTGCGGCGCCTGCGGCAACCGCTGTCCCACGGGCCAGAGCTGCTCGGGCGGCGTCTGCATGCTCGTCTGCGCGACGGGCACCACGAACTGCTCGGGCTCGTGCGTGAACACGCAGACCGACGCGAACAACTGCGGCGCCTGCGGCGCGCGCTGCACCGGCGGACAGGTCTGCGCGGCGGGCCGCTGCGGCTGCCCCACGGGCCAGCTCCTCTGCGGCGGCGTCTGCATCAACCCCCAGACCAACGCGACCAACTGCGGCAGCTGCGGGAACATCTGCGCCGGCGCCACGACCTGCACCGCGGGCATCTGCGCCTGCCCCACGGGCCAGATGCTCTGCGGCGGCGCCTGCACCGACACGACCAACAGCCGTACCAACTGCGGCGCCTGCGGACGCACCTGCCCCGGCGGCCAGGTCTGCAACCGGGGCACCTGCGGCACCACCTGCGCGATGGGCCTCACCAACTGCGGCGGCAACTGCGTGAACACGCAGACCAGCAACAACAACTGCGGCGCCTGCGGGCGCAACTGCGCCACGGGCGCGACCTGCACCATGGGCGCCTGCGCCTGCCCCACGGGTCAGACAGCGTGCGGCGGCGGCGGCGGCGGCGGCGCGGCCTGCGTCGACCTCCAGTCGAGCACGCTCAACTGCGGCGCCTGCGGCAACCGCTGCGGCGGCGGACAGACCTGCACCGCGGGCCGCTGCGGCTGCCCCACGGGCTCGACCCTCTGCGGCGGCACCTGCGTGAACACGCAGACCAGCAACAACAACTGCGGCGCCTGCGGGCGCAACTGCCCCACGGGCGCGACCTGCACCATGGGCGCCTGCGCCTGCCCCACGGGCCAGATGGTCTGCGGCGGCGCCTG
Organism: Myxococcota bacterium; assembly: GCA_052035985.1. GTDB lineage: Bacteria > Myxococcota_A > Polyangia > Polyangiales > CAISKJ01. The sequence continues at coordinate 1,818 of JBPOHC010000531.1, forward strand.
CGTCAACACGCAGACGAGCACGACGAACTGCGGCGCCTGCGGCCGCACCTGCTCGGCGGGCCAGACCTGCACCGCGGGCGCCTGCGTGTGCCCCACGGGCAACACCATGTGCTCGACGGCCTGCGTGAACCTCCAGACGAGCACGACGAACTGCGGCGCCTGCGGCACAACCTGCGCGGGCGGCACGGTCTGCTCGATGGGCCGCTGCACGTGCACCACGGGCCAGATGCTCTGCGGCGGCACCTGCGTGAACACGCAGACCAGCAACAACAACTGCGGCGCCTGCGGGACTCGCTGCGGCACCGGGCAGACCTGCACCGCAGGCCGCTGCGCCTGCGCGATGGGCATGACCCTCTGCGGCACGACCTGCACCTTCACGCAGTTCGACAACAACAACTGCGGCGCCTGCGGGACTCGCTGCGCCGCGGGTCAGCGCTGCTTCAACAGCGTCTGCCGCTGACGCGCTCCCTCCTCGCTCACGCCGCTGCGAACTCGCGCGGCGTGAGCGCCCCACCCTCGAAGCCCTGACCTTCGCGATCGCCCGCTCAGGGGCAACGGTCGCGCCACGTCCACACGCGGTCGCTGCGCACCGTGGCGGCGCCGAGGCCGTAGCGATTGTTCGCCTCCGAACAATCGGGGTAGCGCTCCACCGTCGACCAGTCTCCGCGGGTGAACTTGTAGAAGAACCAACGCCCTCGGGGCACGCGCACGACGCCTCGCGCGTGGCCCGTCGCGGCGTCCCACGCGAGGGGCGCGTGGGTCCAGCCCGAGGCGCTCGTCGCGACGTAGACGGGACGATCGCGCGGTGTTCCATCGGGCACGGTCACGTCGAGCGTGACGTCGACGTCGGGCCTCGGCTCGGTGAGCGACGTGTCGAACGCGGCCGTCAACGGCAGCGACGCGCGATCGATCCCCCGCACGGAGAGCGATCGATCGTTGACGTCGTACCACCATCCCGCGGCAGTGCCTGCGCGCCACGCGTCGGCGTCGAGGCGCGCGAGCGAGCGGCCTCCGACGGTCACCGCGGAGGGCTCGTGATCGACGCGGTGCACCCGCACGATCATCGAGTTCGCGAGCCTCGCGGGGTCACCCGACACGCGGGCCGAGAGGGTCACCGAGCGAGCGTCACGTACGGTCTCGAAGGTCACGCGTCCTCGCGCGGTGTCGAGGGCCGCGTCGGGGAGGTCATCGACGAGCGTGATCGTGGTCGCGCGCGTTGCGGGGTACACGTCGAGCTCGATGGGCGCACGGCTGGTCCACGCGTCGGCGTACTGCTGCAACGGCCCTCGCGGAATGATCGCGCCCTCGCGGACGAAGGTGGGAACGGCCGCGAGCGTGACCTCGAGGTCGATGTCGGCGGGGCCCTCCCACACGGCGCCCGATTCGATCTCGAACCAACGACCGGGCGGGAGGTGAACCCTCCGTGACGTAGCTCCCTCGGTGAGCACGGGAGCGACGAGCAGCCACGCGCCGAGCATCGCCTCGTCGTCGACGCGCGCCGACGCGGGGTCGTCTGGAAACTCATACGCGAGCGGTCGCAGCACCGGCGCGCCCGTGTCGGCCGACTCCGCGAAGAGGCTCTCGAGATAGGGCATCCGGCGCATGCGCTCCTGGATCTGCGCGCGAGAGATGTCTTCGACCTCGGGTCCGAAGGCCCACGGTTCTTGATCGGGGACTCCCTGCGTGACGTGGCCGCGAAAGAACGGAGACACCGCGCCGAGCTCCATCCATCGGGCGAAGAGCTCCGGCGTCGCGCGGCCCGAGTAGCCGCCCACGTCACTGCCCACGAAGGCCACGCCCGAGAGTCCGAGCCCGAGCATCGTCGGGAGCTGCTGACGGAGCGAGGTCCACGAGCTCGGAGCGTCTCCCGTCCACATGGCCGCGTAGCGCTGGACGCCCGCGTATCCCGCGCGCGTGAGCACGAAGGGACGCCGCGTCGGGGCCGCGCGAGAGAGTCCCTCCCGCGTCGCGCGCGCTTCGAGCATGCCGTAGACGTTGTGCGCCTCGGCCATCGTGGAGGGTGTTCCGTCTCCGTCGACGGGCGTGTCGTCGGGCACCGAGCCTCCGCCGCTCTCGGGAAAGACCGTGGGCTCGTTCACGTCGAGCCAGATCCCCGCGACGCCCGTGCGAGAGAGCTCCGCCACGCGATCGCCCCACCACGTCCGCGTCGCCGCGCGCGTGAAGTCGGGGAACACCGCCCGCCCCGGCCACACGCTGCCCTCGTAGGGTGCCCCCGTCATCGTTCGCAGGAGGTGCCCTCCGTCGCGCGCGTCGCGATAGACGCCCCACGCGTCGTCGACCTTGAGGCCCGGGTCTGAGATCACGATCGTGTGGACGTGCGCGTCCGCGAGCCGCGCGGTCATCGCCGCGGGCGTCGGAAAGTTCGTCGGGTCCCACGTGAACGTGCGGAAGCCGTTCATGTGCTGGATGTCGAGCCACACGGCGTCGACGGGGATGCGCCTCGTACGAAACTCCGCGGCGACGGCCTCGACCCTGGCCGCGTCGCGATAGCCCCAGCGGCACTGGTGATACCCGAGCGCCCACCGCGGCGGCGTCGGCGTGCGCCCCGTGAGCCGCGTGTAGCGCCGCACCACGTCGCCCATGCGAGGCCCCGCGAGCACGTACTGATCGATCTCTCCGCCCGCGGCCGAGACGGTGATCGCCGCGGGGTCGCGCATCGCGGCGTCGACCTCGAGCCTCCGCGTGTTGTCGGTGAACACGCCGTACGCGACGCCCGCGCGAACGCCCACGTACACCGGGATCGACGCGTAGAGCGGATCGGCCGTGGGCGCCACGCCGCCAAAGCGCGCGTCGTAGGCGTCGGTGTTGTAGAAGACCATCCGCGTGCCGCGGCGCTCGAAGGGACCGAGCCGCTCGCCGAAGCCGTAGAAGCGCTCATCGGCGGGAGACTGCCGCGTGACGCGCGTGACGCCGTCGGGGTCACGGCTCCAGCCCGGCGCGCTCCCGTCGTCGAGGAGCGTGTTTCCGTCGCGGTCGGTGACGCGCACGCGACAGGTGTCGGCCTCGACGCGCGCGGTGATCCCGTCGGCGCACACGACGAGCCCGCCATCGGCACCGCCCGCGGTGACCGCGCTCGCTGGAGTGGGATCAACCACGGCCCACGAGCGCGACGCCGTTCCGGGAGCGCCCGACGGGAGGTATCGCAGCCGCAGCGCGCCGTCGTCGAACGCGGTGAGCGCGAGGTCGACGCGCGCGCACCGCGCGGTGAAGGTCGTACCGCTACGAACGACCCACGACGGGAGCGCGCCCGAGCACGCTGTCACCCCTGAATCAACGCGATCCGCGGGGACCTGTGCGTCGGTTGGAGGCGCGCCGTCGGTGAGATCGTTCGGTGGCGTACGATCTTCTGCGACGGTGGCGTCGAGGGGGTCGGGGGCTCGCTCGGAGCACGCGGCGAGGGCGCACGAGATCGCGGCGAGGAGGGCGCGGCGTCGCGCGGCGTCGGGGGGGGTCACGGCCGCGGATCGGAGCGCCGATGCGAGGCGCCGTCAACGGCCCTTCAGGTCCGCTGGATCTGTCGCACGACGCGCAGCGCCTCGGCGACGTGCGCGGTGGCGCGGAGCTGCGAGTCGAAGGCGTGGCGGACCTTGTTCTCGCGGTCGATCACGAAGGTCACGCGCCCCGGCAGGAGCCCGAGGAACGACGGCTTCACGCCGAAGGCCGCGCGCGCTTCACCGCGAGGATCGGTGAGGAGCGTGAAGGGGAGCTTGTGGCGCTCGACGAAGCGCGCGTGCGAGTCGCGGCCGTCGCTGCTCACGCCCACGACGTCGGCGCCCGCGTCGGTGAAGTCCTGGTAGTGGTCGCGAAAGGAGCACGCCTCGGCGGTGCAGCCGGGGGTGTCGTCCTTCGGGTAGAAGTAGAGCACCAGGGCGCGCGCGCTGGCGAGCTCACGGAGCTTGACGGGCTTTCCGTCGGGGCCTTCGAGAGAGACGTCGGGGATCGTGTCGCCGGCATGGAGCATCGTGGGGGTGAGATGCTCTCACAGACCCCGCGGCGACGGTGGTACTCATCGCGCGGGACCTCCTTCGCCGCAGAGCCACGCCGAATGCCCGTCTTCGAACACGACAAGGATCACCCCGACTCCATCGAGGCGCGCGCCGCGCAGGAGGACCCCTCGGTGATGTACCTCGTGGTTCGAAAGACCCACGGGGCCTCGCTGGAGGAGCTCCTCGTCGCTTCGGCCTGGGCGACGCTCCACGCGCTGGCGGAGTGGGGCGCGCACCCGCGATACGCGGCGGAGTTCGCGCACTGGTCGAATCACTCGTTCCGCAAGGTGTGCCTCCGCGCGAGCGACAAGGACTTCGCGCGCGTCACGGAGCTCGACGGCGGCGACGGTCGCGTTCGCGACGAGGCGATCGTGAGGGCGCTCCCCCCGCGACGAAAGAGCGCGCGGGAGAAGCTCCTCGTGCAGCTCCAGGCGTACACCGCGGAGGCGTCGGAGCTGCCGTCACACGCGATCGAGACCGACGACGACGGGCTGGTGATGGTCTTCGTGCTCAACGGCGCGGTGGCCATGCGCGCGGGCAAGCTGGTGGCGCAGATCGGTCACGCGGTGCTCCTCGCGGTGAGCGTGTTCGCGCGGAGCGAGGTCGACCGCGACGCGCTCACGCGATGGCTCGAGTCGGGGATGCGCGCGGTGGTGCGACGCGCCGACGCAGACACCTGGGAGGCGCTCAAGCGAGAGGAGCGCTGCGCCCTCGTCCGTGACGCGGGTCTCACCGAGGTGGCGCAGGGGAGCGAGACCTTTCTCGCGCTGTGTCCGAGGGAGCGTTCGAAGTGGTCGGAGCGCGTCGCGACGCTCTCGCCGCTGTGATCCGTCAGGCGAGTCCGGCCGCGGCGAGGTAGTCGTCGGCGAGCTTGTAGTTGTCGGTCTGCGAGGGGTGAAATCCACGGCGCAGGTACGACCAGATCCCGCGCGCGAAGACGTCTCGCACGACGGAGCGGTCGTCGTGCCGCTGGAACTCCTTCACCTTCGCGAGGGTGAGCGGGCGACCGGCCTTGGAGTCCTGCTGGACGAGGTAGACCGTGGCCGCGACCCAGAACGCGGCGAGGCCGAGCGTGGCGAGCGCCATTCCGCCGAGCCTGATCGCGTACGAGGGAGCGACCGCTTCGAGCACGTCGAAGCACACGGCCTTGTGCTCGATCTCTTCGCACGCGTGCCACTTGAGGAGCCGCTGCATCTTGGGGTGCGCGAGGTCGAGGGAGCCGTGCGCCAGCGCGCCCTCGGCCATGATGGCGGTGTAGTGCTCGAGCGCGGTGGTGACCGCGAGGCGCATCTCGGGCGAGAACGCGGGCTCGAGCACGCCCCACGCGATGCGGTCGTAGACCTTCATGAACGCGTCGATGTCGTAGCCCTGCGCGCGGAGCACATCGAACTGCCGCTGGTGGGCGGCGCCGTGGCGGGCCTCCTGCGCGTAGAAGCCGCGCACCTGATCGCGCAGCGCGGGGTCTTCGATGCGGTCGACGAAGTGCTTCACGCTTCGAATGAAGAAGCGCTCGCCCGCGGGAAAAAGCAGGTTGACCCCGTTCGCCATGTGCGTCGCCAGCGGGTTGTTCGCGAACCAGTACCGCGGCAGGTCGGCGTACTCGAACTCGGGGGAACGCGCCGTGATCGGGCGCCGCTCGGAGGCCGTGGGAGGGTTACCGTCCATGTTGTTGACTCCAGTTCAATAGCAAGTGTTAGGGGCGTTTCCGGTCCGCGTCAACGGGGGTAATTGGGTACTGTCGCGCACCGCGGATGGTACGAAAGGTGACGAAGCGCGCGCCCGGCGGGGCTCGGGTCGCAGAGCCCGAGGTTCGGGTGCGCATGGCGAGCGACGCGCGTCGGGCGCAGCTCCTCACGCTCGGCCTCGAGATGTTCTCCGCGCGCTCGTGGGACGCCGTGCAGATCGACGATGTGGCGCACGCCGCGGGCGTCTCGAAGGGCCTGCTCTACCACTACTTTCCGACCAAGCGGGCCTTCTACGCCGAGGTGGTGCGCGAGGCCGCGCGGCAGCTCGTGGAGATGTGCGACACGCCCGAGTCGATGCCTCCGCAGGAGCGCCTCACCACGGGGCTCATGCGCTACCTCGACTTCGCCGAGCGCCACGCGCCGGCGTACGTGACGCTCATGCGCGGCGGCATCGGCTCCGACCCCGTCGTCGCGGCCATCGTCGAAGACACGCGCCGTCAGCTCCTGGCGAGGCTCCAGCGCGCGCTCGGCGGCGAGGCGCTGCCGCCGACCTTGCGACTCACGCTGCGCGGCTGGCTCGGGCTCGTCGAGGCCACGAGCATCGACTGGCTGGTCACCCGCGAGCTCTCGCGCGACGAGGTGCTCGCGCTCTGGGTCCGCGCGCTCCTCGCGCTCGCGCCGACGGCGTAGGAGTCGCGCGCTACGGCATGTTCTCGGGCGGCTCGGGGGCCATCGCGCGCTCGACCGTCTCGTAGAGCGCCGCCGCGGTGATCGCCACGAGCGCGCAGAGCAGCACGGCGATGAGCGCGCGCTTCTTCCGCAGCGACGCCGCGCGGACCTTCTGCTGCGCCGCGAGGTGCCCCGCGGCCTCGCGCTTCGTGCGTTCGGCGATGGCGCGCTCCTCGGCCTGCTCGGCGGCCTCGACCCTCGCCCTGCGCGCCGCCCATCCCTCGGGGCTTCGCTCCTCGCACGCGGCGCAGCGGCCGCCGCTCGCATCGATGTCTGCGCCGCACCGGGGACACGTCGCTTCGCTCACGGGCCGCGACCTTCGACCCGCCGGGGCTTCGAGGTCAAGCGGCGCTCGCGCTGGTCACCGGCCCCGCGACCCTGATATACGCAGCGTCGCCATGAGTCGCACCGTCAACGTCGTCGTAGTGGGCGCCACCGGCGCCGTCGGTCAGGAGATGCTCCGCGTGCTCGAGCAGCGCGCGTTCCCCGTCGGGAGGCTGCGCGCCGTCGCATCGACGCGCTCCGTCGGGGGAATGGTCCGCTTCTGCGGCCGTGAGGTACCCCTCGAGGCGCCCTCGCCCGAGGTCTTCGAAGGCAGCGAGCTCGCGCTCTTCTCCGCGGGCGCGTCGGTGTCGCGCGAGTGGGGCCCCATCGCGGCTTCGAAGGGCTGCCTCGTGGTCGACAACTCAAGCGCGTGGCGCATGGACCCCGACGTTCCGCTCGTCGTGCCCGAGGTCAACGCGCACCGCATCGCGAACCCTCCCAAGGGGATCATCGCGAACCCCAACTGCTCGACGATCCAGATGCTCGTGGCGCTCAAGCCCCTGCACGACGCCGCGGGCCTCGAGCACGTCGTCGTTTCGACCTACCAGGCCATCTCGGGCAAGGGGGCGCGCGCCGTCGACGAGTTCGAACAGCAGACCCGCGCGCTCCACGAGGGCACGGCGGTCCCCGTCGCGGTGCTCCCCGGCGTGCTCGCAGGCAACCTCCTCTCCGACTGGAAGCACGACCCCAGCGGCTACTCCGAGGAGGAGCTCAAGATGATCGAAGAGAGCCGCAAGATCATGGAGCTCCCCTCGCTGCACGTGTCTCCGACGTGCGTCCGCGTGCCCGTTCGCAACGCGCACTCGGAGTCGGTGTGGGCGCGCTTCACTCGCCCCATCACCCGCGACGAGGCGCTCGCAGTTCTCCGCAAGGCCGAGGGCGTGGTGCTCGACGACGCGATCGGCCCCGCGAAGCACCCGCAGCCCCGCGACGTCTCGGGCGCCGACCCCGTGCACGTGGGCCGCGTGCGACAGGATCCGGGCGATCCCCGCGCGCTCTCGCTCTGGGTCGTGGGCGACAACCTCCGCAAGGGCGCGGCCCTCAACGCCGTGCAGATCGCCGAGCGCGCGTTCGGAACGGCGCGGTGACAGGACGTTCCGAACGCCCGCGACGCGCTGACAAAGTGGCACGACCGCGCCCGGCCTCTCGTCGCGAACACCTGTATTTTCAAGGCATTTCGCGCGGGTACGAGGGTTGCTCTTGAGTCCGTCGATGAAGCTCACGCCCGCGCTGATCATGGGCCTCACGCTCGCCGCGGGCGACGCCGCCGCGCAGCTCGCGTCGCCCGTGCGCGTCGGGGGCACCACCGTCGACGCCACGCACCCGCTCGGCGGCACCGACTGCCGCAACCGCACGCAGATCTCGTTTCAGGTCTCGTACACGTCGGCCACGACGTTCAACGACCTCGAGTTCTGGATGGGCACCGACGCGATGACCTGCAGCACGACCACGGCGCGCACGGCCACCAACGGCGCCGCGACATGCTGGCAGATCACCCAGGCGACGGTCACGGGCCAGCAGTCGACCTACACGAACTCCGACCTGCGCATCCGCGCGAACCTGCTCATCGACCCGGTGAGCGGAAACTGCGCCACGCTCGGCACGGGGCGCGGCACCATCGCGACGAACTACCTCTCGCTCCTCACCACGACGGCGAGCGGCGTGAACATGGTTGGGATGGGCCTCTCGATCCCCTACGACCTCGATCCTCCCGCTGCTGCGACGGGCGTTGCGGCATCACCCGGTGAGGGCGCGCTCGAGGTCCGCTGGGACTCGCGCACGACCTCCTCGACCACCGACGAAGACGGCGGCACGACGTCGACCACGGCGACGACGGACCTCGCGGGCTTCTACCTCCTCTGCGATCCGCCCCTCGACGCGCAGGCCGACGCGGGCGCGTCCGACGGCGGAGCGGTTGACGGCGGGCTCGACGTGCCCGACCAGACCTTCGGTGATGACGGCGGCGCGTCGAGCGCGTCGTGCGGCGCGGCCTTCCCCTCGCTCGACATCTACGACTCGACGGTCTTCAACCGCTACGTGCGGGGGTCGCGCACGTCGGCGTCGGCCACCGTCGCGAGGGCCTCGGGGCTGCGCGACAACACGGGCTACCGCTGCGTCGTCGTGGCCGAAGACCTCGCGGGCAACCGCAGCGTTTCGCTCCCCACGCAGTGCATTGTCCCCGTGCCCATCACCGATTTCTGGGAGCGCTACCGCGCCTCCGGCGGCGCCGCGCAGCCCATCTCGTGCGCCGCGAGCGCGGGCTCTCGGCGCGACTCGCTCGCGGCCCTCGCGGCGCTCGCCACCCTCGCAGCAGCCTCCCTCTCCCGGCGACGCCGGAGGACGTCATGAGACACAAGCTCCTCGCGCGCTCGGCCGCGCTCGCCGCGTTCGCGCTCCCCTCGCTCGCCCTCTCGCAAACGCTCGAGCTCGGCCCCGACGACGGCGGACGCAACCGCCACGAGAGCCCGCAGAACTTCGCCGTCGAGCTGCGCTTCTCCCCGTGGCAGCCCGCGATCGACTCGGAGTTCACCGGCGGCGGAGGGCCCTTCCTCGATTACTTCGGCGTCGCCGACGGGGCCGGGCGACGCGTCTCCGATCGCCTCCTCGGCGCCGTCGAGTTCAACTGGCAGGCCCTGCGAATCAGCCACCTCGGCTCCCTCGGCCTCGGCGTCTCGGCGGGCTACTCGTCGTTCACCGCCACGGCGCCGGTCACGGCCACGGGCGCGTCGAGCGGCCAGGACAGCACGCTCAACATCGTCCCCACGTACGCCGTCGCGGTGCTGCGCGTCGACGTGCTCGCGCGCCGCACGTTCATCCCGCTGGTGCTCTACGGCAAGGCGGGCGTCGGAGCCTCGTACTGGTGGGTCACCTCGGGCGACCAGCTCTCGCGTCGCAACCCGCTCTCACCGACCGCGCCTGACAACGCGCGCGACTTCGGTCAGGCCGCCACGGGCCTCTCGTACGAGTGGCAGCTCGCGGCGGGCGCGATGATCCGCCTCGACTGGCTCGAGCCTCGCGCGCAGCGGGCGTGGGACCTCCAGATGGGCGTGAACCACAGCTACGTCTTCGCGGAGTACATGCTCGTGCGAGACTGGGATCGCCCGCAGCTCCGCCTCGGGTCGCAGACCTGGGCCTTCGGCCTCGCCTTCGAGTTCTGATCCCACACGACGCAGCGCTCCCCCTCTCGGAGTTCGAGAGAGGGAGCGGTCGGCGATTTGTTGGAATTGAAACGGATGGGATGGAGGCGGAGGGAGCGGCGCTCGCTCAGCGCTGCGCGGGAGCGGCCTGCGCGACGGAGGGGGTGCCGCACTCGGCGCAGAACTTCGCCGCGGGGGCGAGCTCGACGCCACAGTTGGTGCAGCTCTTCTTCGCGGGGGCCGCGAGGGTGGCGCCGCACTCGGCGCAGAAGCGTCCGGGAGGCACCTGGGCCTGGCAGCCGGGGCACGCCACGAGGTTGCCGCCGACGGGGGCGATGATGCCAGCGCCCACGACGGGAGCGCCGGGACGTCCGGGCATCATGCCGCCCGCGAGTCCGCCGCCGACCGCAGCGCCCACCGCGACCTGCGCCGCGAGGCCCGCCATGCCGGTGTTGCCGCCGCCGTGCGCCATGCCCGCGCCCGCGCCGCGCATCGCTTCGAAGGACCCGAGCTTCGAGATGTCGCCGCCGGCCATGCCCACGTAGGCCTGGTCCTTGGCGACCTGCTGGTTGATGCCGAACTGCGCGGCCTGGGCGTTGTACTGCGCGGTCGAGACGTTGACCTGCGCGGCGGCCGCGGCGGCCTGGGCCTGGAGCGCGGCGCGCTGGATGCCGATCTCGTCGACCTGGAGGCCGACCATCTGCTCGGCGACCTTCTGGCGCATCTCGTCGAAGCGCTTGATGTCCTCCTCGGGGACGTCGACTTCGAGCTTGGTGACCTTGGCGACGCGGATGCCGGCCTGGGCGAGCTCCGTCGCGTTGGCGATGCACGCCGCGGCGAGCTCGTCCTGCAGGTGCATGATGTCGAGCACCGACGTGCGCTGCTCGCGCGCCATCTTGCCGATGGTGCTCTTGACCGTGTTGAAGAACGCGTTGATGAACCAGTCGAAGATGTCGGCGTGCTCCTGGAACTTCCGCATTCCGAAGTACTGGTAGATCAGCGTCTCGGGGTTCTCGACGCGGAGGAGGATCTCGCCGTGGCAGCGCGCGCGCACGCGGATGCCGGTCATCGGGTCGATCATGTTGCCGAGCGAGCCGCCGAACTTCTTGGGGTACGGCGTGCGCTTCACGAAGAAGAGCTCGGTCATGAGGAAGTTGCCGCCCGTGTACTGGTCGACGAAGTTCGACAGGAACGGGATGTTGGCCGTGGACAGCGTGCAGCGGCCCGCGTCGAGGGTGCCGACGGGACGGCCCTCCTTCGAGAAGACGCCCCACTCGTCCGCGCGGACGGTGCACTGCGCGAACATCGGGATCGTCTGGTCGGGGTGCTTCCAGATCAGGTCGTTGTTGTCCTGGGGGCGCGCGATCATCATCTCGCGCACGCCATTTTTGAAAGTGTCGCCGCTGATGAAGTTGCCCACCGAGTCGATGATTCCCATTCCCGTGCCTCCGCTCTGCGAGCCGTGAGAGGGGCGTCGCCCGATCGCTCCGCCCGTCCCCGTCATTGTTCGGCGCGTTGGTACGTCCACGCGCGCCATCTGTTTCTCGATCCGCTTCGAACTTCGCAGCGCGCTCGACGCGCCACGAAGCTCCTTCGCGGCGCGGGAGCATATGCGCCCCGCACGGCCGCTTCAACACCCGTAAACGCACGAACCTCCAGACGATCGACGGCGCCCTCGCCGCCGACGTAGCCTCGCGCTCCCAATGGTCACCGCAGCGCAAGACCCCGCCGAGCTCTTCGACCTCGTCGACGCCTCGGGAAACCCGCTCGGCCTCACGAAACCCCGCGCCGCAGTGCACCGCGACGGCGACTGGCACCGCGCCATCCACGTGTGGGTCGTCCACGCGCTCACCCCCGTGGCGCGGGTGATCCTTCAGCGACGGAGCCTCGCGAAGGACACCTGGCCCGGCCTCGTCGACGTCTCCGTGGGCGGCCACCTCGGCGCGGGCGAGAGCGCCGCCGACGCGCTCCGAGAGGCCCGCGAAGAGATCGGCCTCACGCTCACCCCCTCGGACGTGACCCTCCTCGGTCGCACCGCGCAGTCTCGCTCGCTCCCCGGCGGCGTCATCGACCGCGAGATCCTCGACGTCTTCGCGGCGCGCGTCGACGCCCCGCTCGCCTCGCTCTCGCCGCACCCGGCCGAAGTCGCGGAGCTCCTCTCGGTCTCCCTCGACGACGCGCTCGCCCTGTGGCGCGACGGGCTCGATCGCGCGCCCGCCGTGAGCCTCTCGCCCGACGGTCGCGTGCGCGACGTGATCCTCTCCGGGCGCGATCTCTGCGGCCCCGACGGCGGCTTTCGCGCGCGCGCGCTCGCCGCGCTCAAACGCTGGATCGACGAGGGAGCGGCGACGCCGTGGCCCTTCCCCGCGTGAGCGCTCCTTCGCGTCGGCGCGCGTTGCCCCTTGTTCAACGGCCCCGCGGGGGTGAACAATCGCCCGCGTGCTGAGACTCCTTCGGGCCTTCGTGCTCTTCGCTTCGTTGATCACGGTCTCGTCGAGCGCGCTGGCGATCACCCAGCCCCGCGGCGGCCCGACGATCCCCGTCGGCAGCGACCTCCAGAACCTCTTCAACGGACGCGGCGAGACGGCCATCCGCGCGCAGGCCGACGCGGCCATCACGCCGGAGCGCTTTCTCCCCGGGTGCACGCTCACCTTCACGCTGATCACGCGCGGCGCGGCGGCGTTTCACAACGTCTTCGGCTGGTACAACGTGCGACCGGGGATGGCGCCCGACCCCGCGGACCTCCACCCCCTCATCCCCTGCGACGCGCCCGACGGCGCGCGCTTCACGCTCTCACTTCGCGGCAACCCCGACTACCGCGGCGGCGAGATCGGCTTCTTTCTCCGCACGCCCGAGGACGGTACTTCGGGTCGCTGCTCGGCGTGCTGCGCGCGCGTCGCGGCGGGCGCGCCCGGTCACAACTTCTTCTCCGAGCGGCTCTACAACCCCGACAGCATGGGCGCCGACGCGTCGTACATCCACCTCTTGATCTACGACTCGCGCACCACGCCCGACGCCTTCTACTTCGCGTGGGAGGACCTCTACTCCGGCGGCGACAACAACTTCACCGACTTCGTCGCGCGCGTCGACTCGATCGTGTGCACGGGCGCGGGCGCGGCGTGTGACACGGGTCGCATGGGGGCCTGCTCCGCGGGCGTGCGCCAGTGTCGCGCGGGCATGCTCGCGTGCGTGGGCGCGGTCGAAGCGTCGCCCGAGCGCTGCGACGGAATCGACAACGACTGCAACGGCATGACCGACGAGGGCGAAGGGCTCTGCGGCGCGATGCGCGTTTGCGATCGGGGCGTGTGCGTCGATCGGTGCCGCGCAGAGCTCGGGTGCTTCCCCGGCGAGGTGTGCACCGACCGCGGGACCTGCGTCGAAGAGGCTTGCGCGACGGTCACATGTAGCACCTCACAGCGCTGCGAGCGCGGCCGCTGCGTCGGCGCGTGCGAGGGCATCGCGTGCCCGCGCGGGCAGACGTGTCGCGCGGGTCGCTGCGTCGATCCGTGTGCGAGCGTGACCTGCGACGCCGACGCGGTGTGCGTCGACGGCGTGTGCGCGCCGCGCTGCGAGTGTCGCCGCTGCGCCACCGGGCAGACCTGCACGGCCGACGGTCGCTGCGTTACGAACGACTGCGCGATGATGCGTTGCGCGGCGGGGCAGACCTGCGTGGCGGGCGCGTGCCGCGACGCGTGCGAGGGCGCGCAGTGCCCCAGAGGGCAGCGCTGCGAGGTGGGGGCCTGCGTGGTGATCCCCGTGGTCGACGCTGGGCCTCGGAGGGACGCGACCGTCGAGTATCCCGACGCGCTCCCGCCCGTCGATGTGGAGACCGACGCGGGCAAGGTCGACGTTCCCATGGACGCGAACCCGCCGGTGTTCGAGTCGGGCGACCAGGGCTGCGGATGCCGCGCGAACGGCGGGCGCTCGTCGCGCGCTCCGGCCCTCGGCGCGCTCGCGCTACTTGGTCTCCTTCGAAGGCGCCGTCACCGCGGAGGCCGCTGAGGCCGCGGCCTGGAGCGCTCGCTTCGCAGCGGCGAAGCGCTCACGCAGCCTCGCGCCGTAGCCCAGTTTGTTCTCCTGGCGCGAACGTCCCACGGCGAGCGCGTCGTCGGGGACGTCGCGCGTGATCACGGACCCCGAGCCCACGTAGGCCCCGCGGCCGATGTGTACGGGCGCGACGAGCGAGCTGTTGGAGCCCACGAAGGCCCCCTCGCCCACGCGCGTCACGTGCTTCTGCACGCCGTCGTAGTTGCAGAAGATGGTGCCCGCGCCGATGTTGGCCCCCGCGCCGACGTCTCCGTCGCCGAGGTACGAGAGGTGGTTGGCCTTCGCGCCGTTGCCGAGGCGGGTCTTCTTGAGCTCCACGAAGTTGCCGACGTGGGCGTTCTCTTCGATCACGCTGTCGGGGCGCAGGTGCGCGAAGGGTCCCACCTGCGCGTTCATGCCGACCTCGCTCCGCGCGATCACGCTGTAGGGCTTGAGCACCGCGCCGGGGCCGATGCGCGCGTCGTCGATCACGCAGCCCGCGTCGATCGTCGCGCCCGTCGAGACGCGCGTCTTGCCGCGGAGCACCACGCCGGGGCCCACGGCGGCGCCGGGTTCGACCTCGACGTCGTGGTCGATGCGCGCGCCCGTCGCGACGGTGCTGCCCGCGCGGCGGTGACGATCTGCGATGCGCTCGTGGAGCACGGACTCCACCGCGGCGAGCTCGGTGCGATCGTTCACGCCGCGCAGCGAGAGGTGCTCCCAGGAGAGCTCGGCGACGCCGCCGATCGACGCCTGCGCGGCGAGCGCGACGAGGTCGGTGAGATAGAACTCGCCCTGCGCGTTCTGCGACGAGATGCGCCCGAGGGACGCGTCGAGGAAGGCCCGGTCGACCGCGTAGAGGCCGGGGTTCACCGTGTGGATCGCGCGCTCGTCGTCGGAGCAGTCCTTGTGCTCGCGGATCGCGACGACGTCGCCCTGGGCGTCTTTGAGGATGCGCCCGTAGCCCGTGGGGTCGGGGACGACCGTGGTCATGAGCGCGAGGTGTGCCGATCGAGAGGTGCGAGCCTTCGAGAGCGCGCGCAGGGCCTCGGCGGGCACGCAGGGGACGTCGCCGTAGGTGATCACCACCTCGGTCATGTCGGGCTCGACCGCGGTCATGCCCGCGCGCACGGCGTCGGCGGTGCCCCGCTGGTCGGTCTGCACCGCGAAGCGGATCGAGTCACCGAAGCGAGCCTTCACCGATTCGATCACGGCCTCGCGACCGTGGCCGACCACCACCACGATGGAGTCGGCGCCCGCGTCGCGCGCGGCCTCGATCGCCCACGCGATCAGCGGCGCTCCCGCGGCCTGGTGGAGCACCTTGGGGAGCGTCGACTTCATCCGGGTTCCCTGGCCCGCGGCCAGGATCATCGTGCAGCGTCGGGTGGTCATGGCGCGGCGGTTCATATCGCGCCCCGGCACGTTCGCACAACGCTCCACGCGCCCCGATAGGGAGGTTCACGGCGCTTCGAAATGACGAAGCCCCGCGCGGGAGTTGCGATCCCATCGCGGGGCGTCGTGCTGTGAGGCGAGCGTAGAGTGAGGGGTGAGCCTCAGATCAGCGCTGCGCGTCCCAGGTGTCTTCGTGCGTGATGCCGCCGTTGGTGTGCGTCCACGAGATCGTGTGGAACACGAACGAGACCTCCTCCAGGGGGGGCTCGGTCGAGGTCGCGGGGACGATCGTGTCGGGCGACCACTGCTTCTGGCTCGCCACGCGGCCCTGCTTGAGGCTGACCGTGTAGAACTGCTCGGTCGTGCCGTCGCCCGTGGGGTTCGGACGGAAGAACTTGAAGTCCGCGTCGATCACGGCGTTCTCGACGAGCGCCTTGGCGATGAGGGGGGTGCTCTTGTCGATGCGCTTGCGGATGAGGAGGGGCTCGTACTGACGACGACCCGTCGCCATGCCGCTGCCGGCCTCACGCGCCGTCTGGACCGCCTGCTCGTAGTACACGCACTCGATCGAGTTCTCGCGACCGAGGCTCGTCTGCGTGCTCTGACCCTGGATATCCGAACCATTCGCCTTCAGGTACAGGTGTACGGTCTCAGCCATGATGACTCTCCGGTGAGCAGCGGCTTCGGTGGTGACTTCAGGTGTCTCCCCCGTCAACCCCGAACCTTCTCTGCGTGGCGCTCCCTTGTGCAGTCGGTGTGCCACGCCGTCGACCATCGAAGCGTCGAAGCCGCGTTGACAGAGATCTCGCGATTCATGCCGGATACTGGTACTTTGCCGATGCTTCAGGCCGCGGGGTGCGCGCCTGTTTTCTGGGACGCGAGTCCTACATTGGACGCGAGTCCAAAAACCTGTTGGACTCACGTCCCATCGTGGAGACGAGCGCATGACACGTGACCAGAGCGATCGAGACGAGGGAGGCGCCGACACGGCCTCCTTCGACACGACCGCGATGACACTGGGAAACCTCGGCGACTTCGGGTTCACCCAAATGATCCCCCGGAATCGCCCGCAGTTGCGCTGGGTCGACGGGGCCGGGTCTCACAGCTACGCGATGGTCGATCGGCTCGTGGTGGGCTCCGCCGAGAGCGCCGACGTGGTGCTCCTCGGAGAGGGCGTCTCGCGCCTCCACGCGGGCCTCGAGCTCAAGGACGACGGCGTCTGGGTGCGCGACCTCGGGAGCCGCAACGGTACGTACATCGACGGCATCAAGGTGATCGAGGCGCGCGTCCCCGACGGCGCGACGCTGTTCATCGGCTCGGTTCGAATGTCGGTTCACTACGACCAGCTCACGACCGACGTCGAGGTCTGGCCGACGGAGAGCTTCGGGCCGCTCGTGGGTCGCAGCACGATCATGCGAGCGCTCTTCGCGCGGCTCCACCGGGTCGCTGCGGGCGACGCCACGGTGCTCATCCTCGGCGAGACGGGCACCGGAAAGGAGCTCGTGGCGCGCGCGATTCACACGGCGTCGCCGAGGCGCGCGCGGCCCTTCATCGTCGTCGACTGCGGCGCGCTCTCGGAGTCTCTGCTCGAAGCGGAGCTCTTCGGACACAGCCGCGGAGCCTTCACCGGTGCGACGAGCGCGCGCGTCGGCGCGATCGAGGCCGCGGAGGGCGGGACCGTCTTTCTCGATGAGGTCGGTGAGATGCCGCTCTCGATGCAGCCGCGTCTGCTGCGCGCCATCGAGGGGCACACGGTCCGCCGCGTCGGAGAGAACGAGCACCGAAAGGTCAACGTGCGCTTCCTCGCGGCGACCCACCGCGACCTGCCCGCGATGGTGAACGCGGGGAACTTCCGCGAGGACCTCTTCTTTCGCCTCGCGGTGCTTCCCGTGTACGTGCCCCCGCTGCGCGAGCGCCACGATGACATTCCCCTCCTCGCCGAGCGGCTGATGCCTCCGAACGCGCAGGGCAAGCTCAGCCCCGAGCTCGTCCGCGAGCTCGCGACCCGATCGTGGCCCGGCAACGTGAGGGAGCTCAGGAATTTTCTCGAACGCGCCGCCGCCCTCGGAGCCCGAGAGGCCCTCGCGATGGGCAACCGGGGTCCGCGCGACCTCACCGACCCGCACGCTCCCTCGCCGACGCCGTCGCTCCCTCCGAACAGCGCCCCCGCGCCCGAGCCCGCCGCGGCCGCGAACAGCCTCCCGCCGATCTCCATCGATGAGCTCTTCAAGACCATCCGAGACCGCTGGCTCGACCACCTCGAGCGCGAGTACCTCCGCGCGATGATCGCCCGCCACAACCGCGACACGAGCGCGATCGCGCAGGCCGCGGGTCTCGATCGCAGCTACGTCTACCGCCTCATCCGCAAGCACGACCTCTGACGGCGCGCGCCTCCGCCGCAGTCGCCTGATCTTCGCGGCGACGCGCGAGGCGAAGAGGCCGAGACGAAACCCGCGTCCTCCGGCCAATCCTCCGGTGGGAGCCGCGCGCTGTGAACTCGATTGTCAGATCGCCACCAGACGGTGGCACAACGGGGATCAGTACGGGTGAACCCGTGAACGCCGACGCGCGCCCGCGCACCTCGCATGCGCGGGGGAAGACGCGTGAAAGTAGGCGTCGTGGCATGAATCATGGTGCGATCACCGACGGCTCGATCCCTCATAAGGGCGGAGGTCTTCCGATGATGAAGCGCTTTCTTGGTGTGGGCCTTCTGCTGCTCGGGCCGGTTGTCGGCTGCGGACGCTCGGAGCTCGACTTCCCCGAAGACGACGTCCCCGCGGTCGACGACAGGTTCGACGTCCCTGATGTGCCCGATCGCCCCGACGTGCCTGATGTGCCTGACGTGCCTGATGTGCCCGACGTGCCCGACCGCCCCGATGTGCCCTTCTGCACCTCGAACGCCCAGTGCGACGACGGGGTCGCGTGCACGGCGGACCTCTGCGTCGACGGCCTCCGCTGCGACAACGTGCCCGACGACGCCCTGTGCGGCCCGAGGTCGATGTGCGTCCCTGGTCGCGGGTGCACCGCGCCGATCGACTGCACGAGCGACCTCGCCTGCGACGACGGCGACCCCTGCGACGGCGCCGAGCGCTGCGAGGCCGGGCGCTGCGTTCGCGGCGTTCCGCTCGACTGCAACGACGGGATCGCCTGCACGCGGGAGTCGTGCATGGCGGGCCGCGGATGCGTCGTCTCCCCCGACGACCTGGCTTGCAACGACGGGATCTTCTGCAACGGCTCGGAGCGCTGCGACCTCCGCGTCGGCTGCGTGACGGGCGGCCCCGCGGTCTGCGACGACGGCGTCGCGTGCACCACCGACCTCTGCGACGAGGGCGCGCGGACGTGCCGCCACCGCCCCACCGACGCCGACGGCGACGGCTTCGCGCCCCCCACCTGCGCGGGCGGCAACGACTGCAACGACGCCGATCGGACCGTCAACCCCTCAGCCCTCGAGGTGTGCAGCGACGGTCGCGACAACAACTGCAACGGGCTCGCAGACTGCGCCGATCCGTCGTGCGCCGCGACCCCCGGGTGCGCGACGGTGACCAACGACGTGTGCGAGCGCGCCGCGCCCATCTCGCTCCCCGGCCGCGCGATGGGGAGCACCTCGTCGGCGCGTGACGACTACGCGCCCGGGTGCGGGTCGTCGATGGCGCCCGACGTGGCCTACGTGTTCCGCAACCCCGCGCGGCAGACGGTCGTGATCGACACGATCGGCAGCGGCTACGACACCGTGCTCGGCGTCTACAGGAACGACTGCGCGCCGGGCTCCCTCGTGCGCTGCGACGACGACGGCTCGGGGATGGGGACCGCGTCGCGCGTCGTCCTCGACAACGCCGAGCCGGGCCTCTACTTCGTCGTCGTCGACGGCTGGAACTCCAACAGCGGCCCCTTCGCGCTCAACGTCTCGACGCGCGCCGCGGAGCTGTGCGCCAACCGCGTCGACGACGACGGCGACGGCCTCATCGACTGCGCGGACCCCGACTGCGCCGCGGACGCCGCCTGCCGCTGCGTCCCGACGGGCGCGGAGAGCACCGCGGCGGCGTGCTCGGACATGCGCGACAACGACTGCGACGGGCTCACCGACTGCGCCGATCCCCAGTGCGCCGCCACGCTCGCGTGCTGCCGACCGACCGCGACGGAGAACACCGCGTCGACCTGCGCGAACGGCCGCGACGACGACTGCGACGGGCTCGCCGACTGCGCCGATCCGCAGTGCGCGGCGTTCCTCGCGTGCTGCCGCCCGACGAGCCGCGAGAACACGCCCGCGGCCTGCGCCGACGGGCGCGACAACGACTGCAACGGCCTCCTCGACTGCGCCGATCCGCAGTGCGCGCCCACCGTCGCGTGCTGCCGCCCCACGGGCGCGGAGGCTGACCGCGCGAGCTGCGCCGACGGGCGCGACAACGACTGCGACGGGCTCACCGACTGCGCCGACTCGCAGTGCGCGTCGACCAGCGTCTGCTGCGTGCCCGCCGGCGCCGAGGCTTCTGCCGCGGCCTGCGCCGACGGGCGCGACAACGACTGCAACGGGCTCATCGACTGCGCCGACTTCCAGTGCGCCGGTCGCGGCGCCTGCGGCTGCGTGCCCTCGCCGGAGCTCTGCGACAACCGCCGCGACGACGACTGCGACGGGCTCACCGACTGCGCCGACTCGCAGTGCGCCATGGCCCCGGTGTGCGTCACCTGCGTCCCCACGGGCAGCGAGTCGACGCCCTCGACCTGCCTCGACGGGCGCGACAACGACTGCAACGGCCTCCTCGACTGCCGCGATCCGCTCTGCGCCCGCGTGCAGGGCTGCGCGCCGGTCCCGGGCAACGACACCTGCGCCTCCGCGCGGCGCATCGCGGCCCCGTCGACCACCGCCGACACCACCATCGGCGCGAACAACAACTACCGCCCCACCCCCGACGGCGCCGGGTGCCGCGGCGGCGACGGCGGCGACGTCGTGTACGCGCTCGTCATCAGCTCGCCCTCGCAGGTCACCATCGACACGACGGGCAGCGACTTCGACACGGTGCTCTTCGTCCGCAGCGCGTCGTGCGAGGCGGGCCCGCAGGTGGCCTGCAACGACGACAGCGGCGGGGGGCTCACCTCGTCGGTCACCTTCGCCGCGTCGCCGGGCGTGTATTACGTCTTCGTCGACGGCTTCAGCGCCGACGCGCGCGGCGACTTCGACCTCAACGTGAGCGTCAGCGCCCGCGAGGTCTGCACCAACCGCGTCGACGACGATCGCGACGGCCTCATCGACTGCGCGGACCCCGACTGCGCCGCGGACGCCGCGTGCCGCTGCGTCCCGACGGGCGCGGAGAGCACCGCGGCGGCGTGCGCGAACGGCCGCGACGACGACTGCGACGGGCTCATCGACTGCGCCGATCCCCAGTGCGCCGCCACTCCCGCGTGCTGCCGCGTCACGGGCGTCGAGAGCACCGCCTCGGCCTGCGCCGACGGACGCGACAACGACTGCGACGGGCTCACCGACTGCGCCGATCCCCAGTGCGCCGCCACGCTCGCGTGCTGCCGTCCGACCGCGTCGGAGATCACCGCGGCGACGTGCTCCAACGGGCGCGACGACGACTGCGACGGGCTCACCGACTGCGCCGACTCGCAGTGCGCGTCGACGGCCGCGTGCTGCCGACCCACGGGCGCCGAGGGCAACGCGCTCACGTGCTCCAACGGGCGCGACGACGACTGCGACGGGCTCACCGACTGCGCGGACTCGGGCTGCGCGTCGCTCCCGGGGTGCTGCCGCGCGACCGCGATGCGAGAGTTCGGCGTCGCGGCCTGCACCAACGGCGTCGACGACGACTGCGACGGCGTGTCGGACTGCAACGACTCCGACTGCCACCCCTCGCGCGACCCCTCGGCCGAGTGCTGCAACGGACGCGACGACAACGGCAACGCGCTCATCGACGAGTTCGCCTGCGCGTGTGACACGCAGCCGCAGTGCGCGACGGTGGGCAACGGCGGGCCCTTCCCCTCGAACGCGTGCTGGAGCACGACGTTCCGCGTCTGCGCGCCGCGCTGCGACCTGCTCGGCGGCGACTCGTTCTGCGCGATGTTCTTCTCAGGGACGCGCTGCAACCGCACCAGCGGCGAGTGCACCCTCTGAGCTGAGTCCGTTCGGGGCGACCGCGACGTGGCGGCGCCCCTCCCCTTCTCCCTCCGCTCACATCACACGGACCACCACCAGCGCGACGCCCGCGCCCGCCGCGCGACACGGCGCGATCGCCGCCTCGCACACGTCGCGCACGTTCGCGTCGGGTCGCTGCGCCAGGAGCGCCGCGAGCGAGCCGATGGAGCGCATCCCGAAGGCGTCGCGGCTGCCGAAGACGAAGAGATCTCCCGAGAGAAGTCGCTCCGTCGCGATGGCCATTCCGCCGCGCGAGAGCCCCGGCGTGCGCTGCGCGTTGCCGAGGAGTCGCTTCGGCTCGCCGCCGCGCGCGCGATAGACGCGCATCCCCGAAGAGACCGTGACCAGCGCGACGTCACCCGCGGACACGAAGGCCGAGAACTGCGCGTCGATGGGGAGCGAGGGCTCGACGAGCACGCCCTGCAAGCGTGAAATCGCCTGCGCCGCAGCGCCGAGCGCGCGTTGGAGGGCGGGCTCTCCGCCGCGTCCGTCGCCGAGGGAGCCTTCGAAGGTCGAGCCCACGGCGTCGGTCACGAGCTGCCACATCCGAGGCGGCGTGAGCGGCGCGGTCACGCACCACGACCGTGCGTCCGCGCAGGCGCGGCTCACGTCTCTCGGGATGTGCGCGGTGCGTACGCGCGCGGGCGCGATGCCAAGTGCGGCGTCGAGGGTGAGCATCGGACGCGAAGATAGTTCGATGTCAGCGCTCTCGTCGACGCTCGTCGTCGAGCATCCTCGCGGCGCGCAGGAGCTTCGGGTCGATCTCGTCGTCGTCGGAGAGCGAGCGCTCGGGCGGAGACTTCGCGGGCGGCGCGGCGCTGCGCGGAGGCGGTAGCGGCGCGGCGCTCCTCGGAGGAGGGAGCGGCGCGGCGCTCCTCGGGGGCGGGAGCGGCGGCGCGATGGCGCCCGATGACGGCCGAGACGGCGGCATCGGCGGACGCGACGATCCGACGGGTGGACGCGGCGGAGGAAGCGGCGGACGCGGCGGAGGCAACGGCGCGCGCGCGGGAGGCTGCGCGGGCGGAGCAGACGACATCGACGGACGCGCGGGCTGAGCGACGCTCATGGGCGGCACGCGCGAAGGCGGAGCGGGCGCGCGAGACGGCGACGCGGACGGCGGCGACGAGGCTGACGTCGGACCTTGCGGTCGACCGAGCGGTCCTGCTGCGCGAGCCGCGCGCGCTGCCGCGTTGAGCGCGTCGTTGATCGACGGGAGCGTCTTCGGGAAGAGGCGTCCGTCGATGGATTTGTCGGCGGCTGCAGCAGAAATCGGCGGCGACCGCGGCGTGATCGGCGCCACCGGCGCGCGTGAAACCGGCGCCGCCGAGGCAGGCTGCGACGTCATCGGTTGCGGCGCGAGGGGCTGCGGCGTGATCGCTTGCGGCGCGACGGGCTGCGGTGCGATCGCTTGCGGTGCGATCGCTTGCGGTGCGATCGCTTGCGGCGCGATCGCTTGCGGCGCGATGGGCTGCGGCGCCGAAGGCTTCGCAGGAGGAGGGCCAGACTTCACGGACATCGAGGGCGGAGGGCCCGAGACGACCTGCCCGACGGGTCGCTGCGTGTTCGCGGGGATCGTTGCCGTGGGACCTCGCAGGCGCCCGGGAGGCCCTGATGCAGCGAGAGATTCCGCGACAGGCGCGGCGCGCTCGGCGGGAGGCGCAGGGCGCTCGGCAGGAGGCGCGGCCGACGGCTCGTGGCGCACCTGTGCGACAGGAGCCTCGACGCGTGGCTGCGCGGGAGGTGGCCTCTGGGGCGCGCGTTCAGGCGCGGGGAGCGTCGGCGGATCGATGGGGTTCGGCCCGATGGTCTCGTCGACCGGCCGCGCCGTGGTGAGGACGCTCTCGGGCACCACGAGCGCGACCTCCGCGGGACGTTGATCGAAGCCCGCCGCAGCGGTGAGCGCGTCGAGGACCGCGCGGACACCGCCCGGTCGACGTCCCGGTTCACGGTCGAGCAGGGTCGCAACACCGCGGTGGAGGTCGCGCGAGATCGACGCGAGGTCGGGTCCCTCACCGGGCGGCGCTCCGCCCGCGAGCTCGGCCATGATCGCGCCGAGCGCATAGAGGTCGGCGCTCGCGGTGGGGCGCCGCCCCGAGAGGATCTCGGGCGCCGCGAAGGGGACCGCGCGCGGGTGGTGCTCGATGCGCGCGGCGAGGCGATCGGGCGCGACGGACACCGCGACGAAGCCGTCGACGACGAGCACGCCCTTCGGCGTGATGAGCACGTTCTGGGGCCACAGCGCGCCGTGCGGCGAGGCCGAGTGCATCGCCTGAAGCGACGACGTCAGCGACATCGCGACGCGGAGGCACTCCTCGGGCGTGCAGCGCATCCCCGTCGCGCGGCGCGCGTCGATCACCGCGCGCAGCGAGACGGCCTCGACGTTCGGGTACACGAGCACCGCGCTGCCGGGCACGACGAAGACCTCGCGCGGCATCACCACGCCGGGGAGCGTGCGGCCCGCGAACATCTCGAGCTTGCCGATGAGGTCGCTGCGCTCGCGCTCGTTGGTGACGAGGATGTCGGCCACCACCTTGAGCACGACCTCGGCGCCCGTTCGCATGTCGCGCGCCGCCCACGACGCGCCCAGCACGCCCTCGCCGAGGAGCCGCCGGAGCTTGTATCGCTCGCGGATCAGCGCGCCCGTTTCGAAGCTCGCGCGCTGGTGCGTCACCTCGTCGGCGGTCGCGAGCTCGTCGTCTTCGTCGGGCGCAGGAGGCGGTTGCGCCGGAGGTCTCGCCGGGGGTTGCGGCGGCTGCGGGCGCGGCGGGGGCGCGTTGCGAGGCTCGGGACGCTGCGGTGGCGCCTCACCTCCCGCGAGCGGTCCCATCGGGAGGCGCGCGTAGCCCGATGCGCCCTGGCCCAGCGTCGGCACCGACGCGCGATGGGTCGGCGGCGACGGCGGCGCAGCCCGCGATGCGCCGACCAGACCCGCGAGGCTGCTGCGGCACACGAGGCACTGCGAGGCCCCCGGCGGGACCCTCGCGTTGCACACGGGACATGCCATCACGTCGCCCACGGACTCTCCGGCGGCGACGGTATCACGCATCGTCGGCGCGCCGGGCAACGCAGCGATCACGCGCCCGTCGAGCCGAAGCCTCCGCCGCCTCGCGCCGAGGAACCGAGGGACTCCAGCGCGTCGACCTCGCGCACCGACACGCGCGCGATCGGCGCGATGACGAGCTGCGCGACGCGCTCACCGCGACGGAGCACGATGGGCGCCGCGCCGAGGTTCACGACGAGCACCTTGAGCTCGCCGCGGTAGTCGCTGTCGATGGTGCCCGGGGCGTTGAGCACCGCGAGGCCCTCTTTGAGCGCGCGGCCCGAGCGAGCGCGCACCTGCCCCTCGTGGCCCTCGGGGATCGCCACAACGAGGCCCGTCGGCACCGCGGCGCGCGCGCCCGGCGAGAGCTCCAGGGGCGTCGCCTCGTCGACGGCGGCGACGAGGTCGAGGCCCGCGGCGCCCGCGGTCGCGTACGAAGGGAGCGAGAGGCCGAGCGCGTGGGGGAGTCGAACGACGTGGAGCTCCATCACACACCCTCTTGGGATACGGTGGCTTCGGCGGGGGTGACATCGTCGCGCGCTTCGGCGGTCTCTGCGGGAGGGGGTTCGGGCGCGGTCGGCGGCGCTGCGAGGGCGCGCAGGGCGTTGCGCGCGGCCTCCTGCTCCGCGATCTTCTTGCTGCGTCCGAGTCCCCTGGCGCGGAGCACTTCGCCGGCGCGCACCTCGACGTGCCACACGCGGTCGTGGTCGGGGCCCTGCGAGTCGATGACCTCGTAGCGCGGCGTCACGTTGTGTCGGGCCTGGATGAGCTCCTGGAGCACGGTCTTCTCGTCGCGCTGCGCGCTGATGGTGTTGACCACGTGGTCGAGGGTGGGGGCCACCATCGCGAGCACGACCTCACAGGCCCGCTCGACGCCCGCGTCGAGGTACACCGCGGCGAAGATCGCCTCGAGCGCGTTGGCGAGGAGCGACGCCTTGGTGCGCCCCCCGGTGCGCTCCTCTCCGCGACCGAGTCGCATGGCCTCGCCGACCCCGAGCCGCGCGGCGACCTCGGCGAGGCGAGACTCGTTCACGATGGCCGCGCGCATGCGGGTGAGCTCGCCCTCCGAGGCGTCGGGGCAGCGCTTCCAGAGCGCGTCGCTCACCGCGAGGGCGAGCACCGCGTCGCCGAGGAATTCCATCCGTTCGTTGTCCGTGAGGACCTTCGCGCGCTTCGTCGCCGTGGCCTCGAACGCGGCCGAGCGGTGGGTGAGCGCGACCTCGAGGTGTCGCTCGTCGCGGAACGTGTGTCCGAGCGCGGCGGCGAGCGCGGTGAGCTTTTCGTCCATGCTGGGGGGCCGTTGCGCCGCGAAGCTACACCAACCCCGCGCCGATCGGTTACGCCGCGCGACGCGACGCTGCGCTCGCCCCGATCCGTGGACTACAGTCGCGGCATGCGCTCGGGCTCCCTGTCGCCGTGGCTGCTGCTGATCTTCGAACTCTCGCTCGCGCTGCTCGTGCTGTCGGCCCTCGCGGCGGTGCTCTCGGTGCTCTGGGTCCGCTACTGGCGCCAGCGCCTCTCGCTCCCCGAGGGCTTCGACGAGGTCGTCGAGACGCGCACCCCCGACGGCGCCACGATCGTGCTCGCGCGCATCCGTCCGGTGGGTGCTCCGTCGAAGCGTCCGCCGGTGATCTTCTGTCACGGCCTCGCGATGAACCGGCGCGCCCTCGCGCTCGACCCGCAGCGCAGCCTCGCGCGCCTCCTCGCCGAGCGCGGTCGCGACTGCTGGCTGCTGGAGCTCCGCGGCGCATCGAACGGACGCCACGGGCGCGAGACGGCGCGCGCGAGCTTCGACACTTACCTCCACGAGGACATCCCCACGGCCCTCGCGTACGTGAAGGCCGCCACCGACGCGGAGCGCGTCGACTGGGTGGGCTTCAGCATGGGGGGAATGCTCGCCTACGCGCACCTCGGCGCGATGCAGGGCGACGGCGTCAGGCGCCTGGTCACCATCGGCTCTCCGGTGCGCTTCAAGGGCTACGTGGGGCGGCGCTTCATGGGCGCGGCGCCGTATGTGTTCTCTCCCTTCGGCCTCTACATCGGCGCGCCGCTGGGGTGGCTCGCGTCGGGCGCGGCGCCGCTCCTCTGGCCCGGCCTGCCGTTGCAGGTCACGCACGGGTTTCGAGGTCACCACTACGACCCCGCGACGCTGCGGAGGGCCTTCGCCGCAGGATTTTCAAACGTCCCCGCGGGGGTGATGAACGAGTTCGCGCGCTGGGTCCGCGACGACGCGCTCACGAGCGACGACGGGTCGCGCGACTACCGCGCGTCGCTCTCGGCGATCACCGTCCCCACGATGGTGATCTCGGGCGACCGCGACCGCCTCGCGCTGCCCGCGTGCGTGCGCGAAGCCTATGAGCGTGTGGGCTCCGACGAGAAGCGCTACCTCGAGGTGGGCACCGCGTCAGGCGCGCACGCGCACTACGACCACCTCGACCTCATCCTCGGTGCGCGCGCCGTCGACGAGGTCTTCGCGCACGCGATCGAGTGGATCGAGGCGGACTGACCCCTTCACGAAACGCTTCGATTCAAAGCGCTTCGAGGGATCGTGCGGTGCTGTCGGGAGGGGCGTTCGGGGGCGATCAGGCGCGGACGAGGTCCGCGGCGGTCACTTCGCCGGGGCGACGTCGACGTGGATCGGGAAGGCGGGCGTGCCGACGAGGCGGCGGGCGCGCTTGTTGGCCTTGCCGTTGGAGGTCTGCTTGCGGCGACGGATGCGCTGGGTCTGCTGGGTGGCGGAAACCATCGGAATCAACTCCTGATCGAGAGTGCGTGTACGTCGGTCATCGCCGCGATGGTCGCGGACGAGGGGGCGGGAAGGTATCCGCGAGGTGGGGGTGCCGTCAACCGCGCTCGGGTGCCCCGAACAACAACGGCGTCGTCGTTGTTCGTTGGCGCCTCAGCGCGGGGGCAGGATCACGAAGGGATAGGTGAGCGTCACCTGCTGCGCGCGGAACCGGGGGAAGTGCGCGCGGCGCACGACGCCGCTGATGCACTCGCCCGCCGCGGAGTTGCCGAACTGGCCGCTCACGTTGGCCGACGAGACGGTGCCGTCGTTGGCGATCACGAGGCTCACGGGCGCCGTGCCGGTCTGGCCGTTGGTGCACGATCGCACGGCGCCGTTGAGCCCCGAGAGCACGCCGGTGATCTGCGAGCGCGTCGGGCGCTCGGGGAGATCCGCGGGCGCAGCCTCCGCCGCGGGCGCGGTCTGCGCGGGCGCTCCGCCGCCAGCGACGCGGGCCATGAGGTCGTCGACGGAGCGAGCGCCGGGGGCCGCGGGCGCAGCGGGGCGAGCCGCGGGTTGCGCCGCGGGGGCAGGGGGCGGAGTCGGCGCGACGCGCGCGGCCGGTG